>NZ_AP018338.1:1200000-1500000 GCF_002356415.1 Streptococcus oralis subsp. tigurinus | reverse complement strand
GATTATATATCAGTAAGAGCCCTGAGAGAAGATCAGGTAGATAGGTTAGAAGTGGAAGTGTGGCGACACATGTAGCGGACTAATACTAATAGCTCGAGGACTTATCCAAAGTAACTGAGGATACGAAGTGTGAGGTTTTCTTGAGATTTGATAGATATTCAATTTTGAGTAGGTATTACTCAGAGTTAAGTGACGATAGCCTAGGAGATACACCTGTACCCATGCCGAACACAGCAGTTAAGCCCTAGAACGCCGGAAGTAGTTGGGGGTTGGCCCCTGTGAGATATGGAAGTCGCTTAGCTCTTTGGGAGTTTAGCTCAGCTGGGAGAGCATCTGCCTTACAAGCAGAGGGTCAGCGGTTCGATCCCGTTAACTCCCATATAGGTCCCGTAGTGTAGCGGTTATCACGTCGCCCTGTCACGGCGAAGATCGCGGGTTCGATTCCCGTCGGGACCGTTTAAGATAACGGAAGTTATTTTAGACTCGTTAGCTCAGTTGGTAGAGCAATTGACTTTTAATCAATGGGTCACTGGTTCGAGCCCAGTACGGGTCATGTTTGCGGGTTTGGCGGAATTGGCAGACGCACCAGGATTAAGATCTGGCGCTGAACGGCGTGGGGGTTCAAGTCCTTAACCCGCATAATAGAAAGCAGCCGGCTTAGCTCAGTTGGTAGAGCATCTGATTTGTAATCAGAGGGTCGCGTGTTCAAGTCATGTAGCCGGCATTTTTTATATACGAGGTCGATGCGAACGTAGTTCAGTGGTAGAACACCACCTTGCCAAGGTGGGGGTCGCGGGTTCGAATCCCGTCGTTCGCTTAGAGAGGCCGGGGTGGCGGAACTGGCAGACGCACAGGACTTAAAATCCTGCGCTTGGTACCGATCGTACCGGTTCGATTCCGGTCCTCGGCCTCTAATGCTGAGCACCCTTAGCTCAACTGGCTAGAGTACCTGACTACGAATCAGGCGGTTAGAGGTTCGACTCCTCTAGGGTGCATTTTTTTATTTAACGCGGGAAGTAGCTCAGCTTGGTAAGAGTACTTGGTTTGGGACCAAGGTGTCGCAGGTTCGAATCCTGTCTTCCCGATTGATGGCGGTGTAGCTCAGCTGGCTAGAGCGTCCGGTTCATACCCGGGAGGTCGGGGGTTCGATCCCCTTCGCCGCTATAATGATCTTGTTGGACCTTTAGCTCAGCTGGTTAGAGCTCTCGGCTCATAACCGAGTGGTCGTAGGTTCAAGTCCTACAAGGTCCATTGAAAATAATGGAGGATTACCCAAGTCCGGCTGAAGGGAACGGTCTTGAAAACCGTCAGGCGTGTAAAAGCGTGCGTGGGTTCGAATCCCACATCCTCCTTTCATATTAACGCGGGATGGAGCAGCTCGGTAGCTCGTCGGGCTCATAACCCGAAGGTCGTAGGTTCAAATCCTGCTCCCGCAATTTGGCTCGGTAGCTCAGTTGGTAGAGCAATGGATTGAAGCTCCATGTGTCGGCGGTTCGATTCCGTCTCGCGCCATATCTTATTTTATTAAGCGGGTGTAGTTTAGTGGTAAAACTACAGCCTTCCAAGCTGTTGTCGCGAGTTCGATTCTCGTCACCCGCTTTGAACGAAAGTTCATACCAAGTTTTTAAACTGGGGCGCGTAGCTCAGGTGGTTAGAGCGCACGCCTGATAAGCGTGAGGTCGGTGGTTCGAGTCCACTCGTGCCCATTAATAGGAGAATTACTCAAGAGGCTGAAGAGGACGGTTTGCTAAATCGTTAGGTCGGGTAACCGGCGCGGGGGTTCGAATCCCCCATTCTCCGTACGTTAAGAGCTGCTAGGCTCTTTTTTTTGCTCTTTGTTAACTGTAGTGGGTTGAAGTCAGCTAAGATCTAGAAAGGACAAATTTCGTCCTTTCTTTTTTGATATTTAGGGCGATAAAAATTCGTTTTTTGAAGTTTTCAAAGTTCCGAAAACTAAAGGCGTTGCGCTTGATAAGTTTAATGAGATTATTGGTTGCTTCTAATTTGGCGTTGGAATAAGGTAACTAAAGAGCGTTGACAATTTTTTCTTTGTCCCTGAGGAAGGTTTTAAAGACCGTCTGAAAAAGAGGATGAATCTGCTTTAGTTTCTCCTCTATAAGTCCAAAAATTTCTCAGGCTCCTTGTTCTGAAAGTGAAAAAGCAAGAGCTGATAGAGCTTTATAGTGGTGTCTCAAGTCTTCTGAATAGCTCAAAAGCTTGTCTAGAATCTCTTTGTTGGTTAGATGAATACGAAAAGTAGGGCGATAAAATCGCTTATCGCTCAGTTTACGACTATCCTGCTGTATAAGCTTCCAGTAGCGTTTGATGGCCTTGTATTCATGGGATTTTCGATCGAATTGGTTCATGATTTGAACACGGACACGACTCATAGCACGGCTGAGATGTTGGACAATATAAAAACGATCTAGAACTATTTTAGCGTTTGGGAGTGAAACAATCTGGGAGACTGTTTCAGCCTGAGCCTAGAAATTCGAAAGCGAAGCTGTTTAGACAAGTCCATAGTAGGGACTAGACATATCCATCGTAATGATTTTCACCTGACAACGAACAGCTCGCTCGTAGCGCAGAAAGTAATTTCGGATGATAGTTTGTGTCCTGCCTTCAAGGACAGTGATGATATTGAGCTTTTCAAAATCCTGAGCAATAAAGCTCATCTTTCCCTTAGTGAAGGCATACTCATCCCAAGACATAATCTCGGGAAGACGAGAAAAATCATGTTTAAAACGGAAGTCATTGAGCTTTCGAATGACGGTTGAAGTTGAAATGGCAAGCTGGCGGGCAATGTCGGTCATAGAAGTCTTTTCAATCAACTTTTGAGCAATTTTCGGGTTGATGATACGAGGGATTTGATGATTTTTCTTGACGAGAGAAGTCTCAGAGACCATCATTTTCGAGCACTGATAGCACTTGAAACGGCGTTTTCTAAGGAGAATTCTGGTAGGCATACCAGTTGTTTCGAGGTAAGGAATTTTAGATGATTTTTGAAAGTCATATTTCTTCATTTGATTTCCGCAATCAGGACAAGATGGAGCGTCGTAGTCGAGTTTAGCGATGATTTCCTTGTGGGTATCTTTATTAACAACATCCATAATTTGGATATTAGGGTCTTTGATATCGAGTAGTTTTGTGATAAAATGTAATTGTTCCATATGAATCTTTCTAATGAGTTGTTTAGTCGCTTTTCATTATAGGTCATTGGGACTTTTTTCTAGGCTACATAATCTCCATAGTGGATTTACCTACTACAAATATTATTGAGCTCTATTATCTAATGCTGTTTCAGTAACTTTCATATTAGAAAAAATCATAAATAGACTAGATTTAGTGGTATACTAAGGTTAGGGACTTTAAGTGGCTGGGGGATAATCGAGATGGAAAATGGAGTAAAATTTCATAGTATTTTTTATAGATTTATACTATTTATCTTTGTAGTATTTCTAACTGTGATTTCAATGATCTTAGATGCAAAAAAAGCGCAAATTCGCTTTTTTAACCTATCCTTGATTATCGGGCAAGGGGAGTTGAAGATTGTTACAGTTGCGGTTTTACTCCTTACTTTTCTTCTATCTTTCTTGTTTAAATGGAAATGTTCGATTTATAAAAAAGGGATTTATCTAAGAAAAATTGATTTATTTGTAGCTTGGGATGAGATTAGAGGTCTTAGCCATGTCTGGATCAATGAATATCATCGTGGACCTCATGGTTTCCTGTTCTATAATCGTAAGACGCTGGTTATTTATAGAGAAAATTATCAACCGATTTGCCTTTATAATATTTCATTATTGGCCTTATATGTGGCTAAATATTATCATCCAAAATTGAAAACCAATATAGTCTTAGCAACGTTGGCAAGTCTCTTCAATATGGCTTTAAATGCATGCTTCTTGTACGAGATGTTTAGTAAAAATTTGGTGAATATAAAAGCTGAAATCTTTATGTTTTGGCTGCTTTTATATGCTGTTAAAGTTTTTGCGTTGCCATTGATTATGCTTGAATATGAGAATCACTGCTATGGAGCTTCTTTGGTACATAGCACGGCATATAAAAAGAATGCCTCAAAAGCTATCCACCTGTAAATTGTTGATAGGAAGCTAGCTATTTATATATCTGTTACTTTCTACATTCAAACAGCACTATATGCTTGCTAGATGTGATTCTAGACATCATATAGTGCTGTTTGTTAAGTCCAGCTAGTGAGTGAGATTTCACCACTATTGAGCCAGATTTCTGTCTGGTCATCAAGCTGAATAAGGAGTTGTCCTTTGTCGGAGATGTCCTTGGCGACTCCTTTTTTTTTAGTCTGATCTTGGATAAAACTGACCTCTCTTCCTAGAACAAGAGAGTGTTCTTTATAAAGGTAGAGTAGTTCTTCGGGTGCTGTTTGGTAGAAACAACGCCAAATTTCTGAGATTAGTTCGTTTCGTGTGATAGGTGCAGGTGGCATAAATAGGCTACCTGCTTTTTCTTTTAGTTCTTCTGGGAAGTCTTCTATAGAAAAATTTATACCAAGTCCGATAATGACATCTGTAACCAAGCCTGTCTCAACTGATGTCATTGCTTCGGTGAGGATACCTGCTATCTTTTTATTTTTTAAGTAGATATCATTTACCCATTTGATATCTACTTCTATCATAGTTAGATTTTTAATGGCTTTGTAGACTGCAGCAGCTACAAGGAGAGTATAGGAAGGGAGTTTTTCATAGGGAAGATTGGGTTGAATATGCAGGGACATATAGATCCCGCCCTGAGATGGAGAATAGTAGGGACGCTGAAAGCGGCCACGACCTGCTGTTTGACAGGTTGAAAGATAGAGTGTATTTCCTTTGTTTCCAGCTTCAATCCCTTCTTTTGCATCTGTTTGTGTTGATTTGGTCTCAGGTTTGTAGCGAATGGTTAAGTTGGTTTTCTCCTGAATCAAATCAGGCAATATCAGATCGCCTTGAATAAGCTTGTAGCCTCTATTTTTGATACTGTCAATTTCTAGGCCCTCTTGTTGAAGACGTTGGATCGCTTTCCATATGGATGTACGGCTTAAATTCAGTTCTTCACCGATTTTTTCTCCGCTAACATAATCGTTTTCTCTAGCTAATATTTGGTAGACTAGTTGGTGTGATTTCATTGATTTTCCTTTCTAGCTGAGAGGGAATGAGAGTATTCTTTTCGAGTTTGACTAGGTGTTTTATGAAAAAACTGTTTGTAGGCTTTTGAGAAATGTAGTGGGTCTGAAAAACCTACAGAATATGCAATGACTTTGATCGTTTCATTTGTGTGTTCTAGTAACTGTTGCGCACGCTTCATTCGAACGAAAAGTAAATACTCTTTTGGAGAGAGTTGGTGAAATTCTTTAAACACACTAGTTAAGTAACTTCTATGAACCGATAGCTCTTTAGCTAAATCTTGAATGGTGAGCGATCGTGGATAGTGACTATCAATTAATTGTTTGCAGTCAAGATAGAGCTGGTGAGTTGATGAAATATTCTCTTTTTTCTGATTGGGAGCAATCGTTCCTAGATGAAACATTAGTTCATGGAGTTGTCCCATGATGTGGAGTTGAGCCAATTCATTTGATTTTGTAATCTGAGCGAAACGGACAATATTTTCAACGAGTTTTGCAGTTGTTTGTGTATGACAGTTATTTGACTGGGTGAGGTAGGATTGGTCAGAAATTTGAGATAGAGCAAAGTAGTCAGGTGCCCTCCCTCCAGTGATCCCCAACCAGTAGTAAGCCCAAGGATCCTGGTTATCTGCTTGATAGAATGTTAATTCATCTGGTTTTAGTAAAAAGAAATCTCCTGCCTTTAAATCAACAATTTTCCCCTTATAATGGAATTGCCCTTTTCCTTTAGTAATGTAATGGAGTACATAGGTATCTCGAATAGCTGGGCCAAAAGAGTAGTTAGGCGTACATTCTTCATAACCGTAAAAGCTAAGAGAAAGGTCAATTGTTCCAGTCTGGTATTCTGAAAAAACGAGCATGGGCCACCTCCTACCTAACATTTTACCATACTTTGTATACATTTCTCTATTTTAGAAAGCGCTTTTATGTGTTAAAATTTTTTCAAGAAATAGATGAGGTACAATTTATGGGAATTCGGATAGAGAATAATCTATTTTACGTTGAGAGTAAAGGTTTAAGTTTGATTATTGAAAATAGGGATGGGTTCTTATTATTAAAACATTTAGGAAAGACTATTAAGAACTATAGAGGGGCTAATAGTGTTTACGAACGCGATCATGCTTTTTCTGGTAATCCCATAGCTACTAATCGAACCTTTAGTTTGGATACGCAACGTCAGATTTTTGGACAACATGGTTTGGGTGACTTTAGAAAACCAACTTTACAGGTTCAACATAATGCAACTGAAGTAACAGACTTTCGATTTGTAGAAGCAAAGATTTTAAAAGGTCAGAATGGTCCACAGGGCTTACCTTCTCCTCACAGCATGGATGCTACAGAGACGCTTGCCTTGATTTTAAAAGATCCTCAAGCTAAACTTAGTCTGACTTTGTATTATACTGCTTTTGATAATGATGCGACAATTGCTAGCTACAGTAAATTAGAGAATAATAGTAATCAGGAAGTTGTCATCCATAAAGATTTTTCTTTTATGGTTGATGTTCCAGTTGCGTATTACGAAATCGTAACTTTGCAGGGAGCTTATGCTCGTGAAAAGACTGTTCAACGTCAACAGGTAGAACAAGGAATCTTTTCGATTAGTTCGAACCGTGGAGCTTCTGGGCATGCTCAAACACCAGCTCTTCTACTATGTGATCAAGGAGCCACAGAGGATGCTGGGAATGTGTTTGCTTTGCAACTACTGTACAGTGGAAACTTCGAAGCTTTTGTCCAAAAAAATCAACTGAATGAAGTTCGGGTGGCTATTGGCATTAATCCAGAAAACTTTTCTTGGAAGTTAGATCCTGAGGAAAACTTTGAAACACCGGTAGCTTTAGTGACCTATTCAGATAAGGGATTAACCGGTATCAGTCATGAAAGTCAGAATTTTGTACTTAAGCACATTATGCCAAGTAAATTTTCTAAAAAAGAACGTCCAATTCTTATCAATAACTGGGAAGCAACCTATTTTGACTTTCAGAGAGAAAAACTGTTAGAACTAGCTGATGAAGCTAAGAAAGTTGGAATTGAACTTTTTGTATTAGATGATGGGTGGTTTGGTAATCGCTTTGATGATAATCGGGCTTTAGGTGATTGGGTTGTTAATGAGAAAAAACTGGGTGGAAGTCTTGAAAGTCTGATTTCAGCTATCCATGAAAGAGATTTGCAGTTTGGACTTTGGTTGGAACCTGAGATGATTTCTGTTGACAGTGATTTGTACCGTAAACATCCTGACTGGGCTATTCAGGTTCCAAGATATGAGCATACTTACTCTCGGAATCAATTAGTACTTAATCTTGCCAATCCCCAGGTAGTAGGATATTTGAAAAATGTTTTAGATGAACTCCTCTCTCATCATAAAATTGACTACATCAAATGGGATATGAACCGCAATATCACTAATCTGGGGAATGGTTCAGCCTACTTGGAAACCCAGATGCAGTCTCATCAGTATATGTTGGGGCTTTACGAACTCGTTTCTTATCTGACAGAGAAACACAGTCATATTCTCTTTGAGTCTTGCTCTGGTGGTGGTGGACGAAATGATCTTGGTATGATGCGCTATTTCGCACAGGTTTGGGCTAGTGATAATACTGATGCCATTGCACGTTTACCAATTCAATACGGTTCATCCTATCTCTATCCAACCATTTCTATGGGGGCTCATGTGTCAGCAGTACCAAATCATCAGATGGGACGAATGACACCATTGGAAACTCGTGGTCATGTAGCAATGATGGGAAATCTGGGTTATGAGCTTGATTTGACAAGTTTATCAGATGAAGAGAAAGCTGAGATTGCTAATCAGGTGAACTTGTATAAAGAATTGCGACCAGTAGTCCAGTTGGGAAATCAGCATAGGTTAATTAATCCCGATGCTGCATCCAACGAAGCAGCTGTACAATTTAACTATGGAAATCAAACGATCGTAACATACGTCCGAGTCCTTTCAGTTGTGGAAATAATAGAAACCACCTTGAAACTGAAAGACCTAGAGGAGGAAGGGCTTTATGAGTTGGAAGGGACAAACAATGTTTACTCGGGTGCAGAGCTCATGTATGCAGGTTTAACTGTTACCTTATCCCAAGGAGATTTTTTGAGTAGACAATATATTTTCAGAAGACTATAATAAAGGTGTAAATTTATAAAGGAGGCATTCCAATGAAATGGTATAAGAAAGCAGGTTTTCTTTTAGTAGCTGGGGCAAGTTTACTAGGCTTAGTGGCTTGTGGTCAGAACAATCAATCAGCTGATGGTAAGGTAACGATTGAGTTTTTTAACCAGAAGACCGAGATGGCGGATACCTTGCAAAGGATAGTGGATGATTTTGAGAAGGAACACCCTAATATTGATGTGAAGTTGACTACAGTACCTTCAGCTGGAATTGTTCTGAAGACTCGGATTTTATCAGGAGATGTTCCAGATATTATTAATATCTATCCTCAAAATATGGATTTTCAGGAGTGGGCGAAGGCAGGCTATTTTGCAGATATGACAGGAAAACCCTATCTTGAGAACATCAAGAATGACTATGCCGAAAAGTATGCAATCAATAACAAGGTTTATAGTGTGCCTTTAACGGCTAACCTCTATGGAATCTATTACAATAAAACAAAATTTAAAGAATTAGGACTTGAGGAACCGAAGACTTTTAAAGAGTTTCAAGAGATTGTTAAGAAGATAAAAGATAGTGGGAATTCTCCATTTGCAGTTGCAGGCAATGAAGGCTGGACATTAAATGGTTACCACCAACTTTCTCTCATTACTATTACAGGTAGTGGAGATGCGGCTAATAGCTACCTTCGCTTTTCAAAACCAAATGCTATCTCTGCAGATGATGCTATTTTAAAAGCCGATGCAGAACGACTCGATTTATTGGCAGATAATGCTCAAGATGGTTGGCGTGGAGCCTCTTATAATGATGCAGTGGTAGCATTTTCGAGTGGAAAAGCCTGGATGATGCCACAAGGATCATGGGCATTAGCGGCAATTAATCAACAGGATCCAAAATTTGAGGTGGGGATGTTTGCCTTTCCAGGAGAAGAAGTAGGAAAAGAAGTTACTGTTGGTGCAGGGGACATGGCATTATCAACTTCAGCTACTACTAAACATCCGAAAGAAACCGAAGAATTTATCAGCTATATGACTAGTCCAAAAGCTATGCAGTCATACTATGATGTAGATGGATCACCAGTTGCGGTGAAAGGCATACAGGAAAAAGAAGATTCAGCGCTTGCAGATATTTCTAAACTGGCATTTACGGACAAACATTATGTTTGGTTGGGTCAACACTGGAATTCTGAAGAAGACTTTTTTAATCTAACTGCAGGTTACTTGATGGATAAAAATCTGAAAAATATGGCAAACAATCTCAATGCTTTCTTTAATCCAATGAAGGCAGATTTGGACTAGAATAGGAGTTAAGATGATATGGCTATTCGAAAATTTTTAAATAAATACTGGGGTTGGACATTTTTGCTTATCCCGCTTGCTTTACAAGCTATCTTCTTTTACTTTCCAATGGTACAAGGTGCTTTCTATAGTTTGACTAACTGGACTGGATTGACCTATAATTACAAATTTGTTGGTTTGAATAACTACAAATTGCTGATGATTGATGGGAAATTCTTCACAGCCATAGCCTTTACTTTGATTTTAACTCTGGCATTGATTGTTGGAGAGATTACAATTGGGATGGTTGTGGCACGAGCCTTAAATTCTAAGATGAAAGGACAGACCTTCTTTAGAGCTTGGTTCTTTTTCCCGGCTGTTTTGTCTGGTTTGACAGTTTCCTTGATTTTTAAACAATTTTTCAACTATGGTCTTCCAACGATTGGAAGAATTTTAGGGATTGGTTTTTTACAAGAGAGTCTATTGGGGACACCAGTCGGAGCGGTAGTGGCAACTATTTTTGTTCTTCTATGGCAAGGAGTAGCAATGCCAATCATTCTCTTTCTAGCTGGTCTTCAGAGTATTCCATCTGATATTTTAGAGGCTGCATCAATTGATGGTGCAACAAGCAAACAAACTTTTTGGAAAATTGAATTACCCTATTTGCTTCCAACGATTTCGATGGTTTTTATTCTGGCTCTTAAGTCTGGCCTGACTGCCTTTGACCAGATATTTGCCTTGACGAGTGGTGGTCCAAATAATGCTACAACGTCTCTTGGACTTTTAGTCTACAACTATGCTTTCAAGAGTAATCAATATGGATATGCGAATGCAATTGCCTTGATTTTATTCTTAATTATTGGAATTGTCTCTCTTATCCAAATCAAGCTATCAAAGAAATTTGAAATCTAATAGAGGAGTCCTACACATGAAAAAAGAAGAAAAATTGAATCAGTTTTGGAAATATGTCCTCTTGATAGTAGGTGGTATCCTTATACTTGTTCCTTTATTGGTAACAGTATTTAGTTCTTTCAAAATAACTAAGGATATCATGAATCATTTCTTTAGTTTGCCCAATCCTTTTACCTTAAGCAATTATGAACGCTTGGTTTCGGATGGAATTGGAGGCTATTTCTGGAATTCAGCAGTTATTACGGTGTTATCATTGATTGTAGTAGCTTTCTTTATACCAGCTGCAGCTTATTCCATTGCTCGAAATATGTCCAAGAAAAAAGCCTTTGCAATTATGTATTCGCTCTTGATCTTAGGGATATTTGTTCCATTTCAGGTGATTATGATTCCCATCACAGTTATGATGAGTAAACTCGGTCTAGCAAATATGTGGGGGCTAGTAATACTCTATCTAACCTATGCTATTCCACAGACTCTCTTCTTGTATGTTGGTTATATAAAAATCAGTATACCAGATAGTTTGGACGAAGCTGCGGAAATTGATGGGGCTGATCGTTTTACAACTTATCGTCGAATCATCTTTCCAATGTTGAAGCCCATGCATGCGACAACTTTGATTATCAATGCTCTCTGGTTCTGGAATGACTTTATGTTACCACTTTTGATTCTAAATAAGGATTCCAAGATGTGGACTTTGCCTCTCTTCCAGTACAACTACCAAGGTCAGTACTTCAATGACTATGGCCCAAGTTTTGCATCCTATATTGTGGGAATTGTAACGATAACCATTGTCTACCTCATCTTTCAAAAACATATCATTTCAGGAATGAGTAACGGGGCAGTGAAGTAAGAAAGTGCTTAGGGAATGTATAATTCCATACATAGACGAACAGTTCAGCTTATTGACAATTCTATGTAGAAAATAAGAAAGTAGTACTTAATTGCTTGCAGTCTATATTAGTACGAGTTCAATGTGAACAAAAATCTAAAAATATCTTTCATTTACGAAGCCAGGTCATATAAGACTTGGCTTTCATCAGAAAAAGGAGACCATCTATGACCATTCAAAATAAAACTATGTTGATTACTTACTCAGACAGTCTTGGAAATAACCTTAAAGACTTGTATGAGAATTTGGAAGAGCATTTTGGTGATGCTATTGGAGGAGTTCACCTTCTACCATTTTTCCCATCAACAGGTGATCGTGGATTTGCGCCAGTTGACTATGATGAAGTGGATTCAGCTTTTGGTGATTGGGAGGACGTTAAGCGTTTAGGTGAGAAATATTATCTTATGTTTGACTTTATGATTAATCATATTTCTCGTCAATCCAAGTACTATAAGGACTATCAAGAAAAACATGAAGCCAGTGAATTTAAAGATCTCTTTTTAAACTGGGATAAGTTTTGGCCAGAGAACCGTCCGACACAGTCTGACGTAGATTTAATTTACAAGCGTAAGGATCGTGCACCAAAGCAAGAGATTGTTTTTGCAGATGGTTCAGTGGAACATTTGTGGAATACTTTTGGTGAGGAGCAGATTGATCTTGATGTGACCAAAGAAGTAACAATGGCATTCATCCGTAAGACGATTCAACATCTAGCAAGTAACGGATGTGATTTGATTCGTCTAGATGCCTTTGCTTATGCAGTGAAGAAATTGGATACCAATGATTTCTTTGTGGAACCAGATATTTGGGATTTGCTGGATAAAGTTCGAGATATAGCAGCTGAGTATGGGACAGAGCTCTTACCTGAGATTCATGAACACTATTCGATTCAGTTTAAAATAGCGGACCATGATTACTATGTTTACGATTTTGCCCTTCCAATGGTGACCCTTTATACTCTTTACAGTTCCAGAACAGAGCGCTTGGCTAAGTGGTTAAAGATGAGCCCGATGAAGCAATTTACGACACTAGATACTCATGATGGGATTGGAGTGGTGGATGTCAAAGATATCCTGACCGATGAGGAAGTTGACTATGCTTCAAATGAGCTCTATAAGGTTGGAGCGAATGTCAAACGGAAGTACTCCAGTGCTGAGTATAACAATCTAGATATCTACCAAATCAATTCAACCTACTATTCTGCGCTTGGAGATGATGATGTCAAGTACTTCCTCGCTCGTCTGATTCAAGCTTTTGCCCCAGGCATTCCTCAGGTTTACTATGTGGGTCTATTAGCAGGAAAAAATGACTTGAAATTTTTAGAAGAAACCAAAGAAGGTCGAAATATTAATCGTCATTACTATAGCAACGAGGAAATAGCAGAAGAAGTTCAACGTCCTGTGGTGAAGTCTCTTCTCAATCTATTTTCTTTCCGTAATCGGTCAGAAGCCTTTGATCTAGAAGGAACTATAGAGGTGGAAACACCAACGGAATACAGCATTGTGATTAAACGTCAAAATAAAGATAAGTCCGTAACAGCAGTAGCAGAAATTGATTTGCAAAGTCAAACCTATC
The DNA here is from genome assembly GCF_002356415.1 of Streptococcus oralis subsp. tigurinus. Lineage (NCBI taxonomy): Bacteria > Bacillati > Bacillota > Bacilli > Lactobacillales > Streptococcaceae > Streptococcus > Streptococcus oralis. The sequence goes on along the minus strand of NZ_AP018338.1, from coordinate 1,487,095 downwards.
AGGTATTGGAAAACGGCAGAAAAATTCAGTTTTAGTACCATATTAATAACAGAGTTTTTTTGCAGAGAAAACGTGTTCATTGTTCCCAAATGACGGAAAAAATGGTAAAATTAAAAAATAGTTTAGCATTTATCTTCTGGAGAAATCCAGAACAGAAAGGATCCGTTTTGAAATCAATTGGATTACTGGATAAGATAAGAGGGCTTTCGAAAAAAGATTTCTTTTTGTATTTGATGATCATGAGTATCTTTTTACCTTTTTATTTGTTCTTAGCACTCTTTGCTTTATATTTGATAGGTTTACTTGTTACTGGGGAGATGAAGGGAATTATCAAAGGATTAGCCAAACATCCTGTACTTCTCTTTTTTATTGCCTACAGTAGTATCATCTCCATCGTCGCCAAGAACTGGCTTGGATTGGTTGCATCTTTACTGATGTTTCTCTTCCTCATTTTCTTTAGTTTTTACCAGAAACGTTTGACACATGCTTTCTTCCGTTTGATTTTGCAGACAATCTTGTTTGGCAGTGTGCTCTCCGCGGCTTTTGCCACTTTGGAGCATTTCCAAATTGTAAAGAAATTTAACTACGCCTTTCTTTCGCCCAATATGCAAGTATGGCACCAGAACCGTGCAGAGGTAACTTTCTTTAATCCGAACTACTATGGGATTATCTGTTGTTTCTGTATCATGATTGCTTTTTATCTTTTTACAACGACGAAGCTAAGATGGTTAAAAATTTTTTGTGTGATTGCAGGATTTGTTAATCTCTTTGGATTGAACTTTACGCAAAATCGAACTGCCTTTCCTGCTATTATCGCTGGAGCCATCATTTATCTCTTTACGACCATTAAAAACTGGAAAGCCTTTTGGCTTAGTATTGGGGTCTTTGCGATTGGCTTGAGTTTCCTTTTTTCTAGTGATTTGGGAGTTCGGATGGGGACTTTAGATTCCTCTATGGAAGAACGCATTTCTATCTGGGATGCTGGGATGGCCTTGTTTAAGCAAAATCCTTTTTGGGGGGAGGGGCCATTGACCTATATGCACTCTTATCCTCGGATAAATGCTCCTTATCATGAACATGCTCACAGCCTTTATATTGATACGATTCTGAGTTACGGAATTGTGGGAACCATTTTATTAGCTTTGTCTTCTGTTGCTCCTGTTCGTTTGATGATGGATATGAGTCAGGAGTCGGGGAAACGTCCAATTATCGGTCTTTATCTATCTTTCCTTACAGTGGTTGCTGTGCATGGAATCTTTGACTTGGCCCTTTTCTGGATTCAGTCAGGTTTCATTTTCTTGTTAGTTATGTGCAGTATTCCATTGGAGCGTCGAACCTTGGTATCAGACATGACGGATTAAGTTTATAAGATTGAAATCTTCTACCTTGAGTAGGAGATTTTTTACTGAGAAAAATTAGTTCTAAATCGAAATAGTTGACAATTGGAATAATAAGTATTATAATGTTTTTTATTCGTATCGATATAGAAATAAATTGGAGGTTTCATGAAATATTGTCATTTGGTAGCCCATCATATTTGTTTGTTGAATGGGCGGCTTTTTCAAAAGTTACTGAGACAAGACCCTGACTCTCTTTATCGGAGTGAGCAGGGAAAGATTTTAGCGGTTTTATGGAATAGTAAGACGGGCTGTGCAACTGCGACAGATATTGCGCTTGCGACTGGGCTTGCTAATAATACGTTGACGACTATGATAAAAAAGTTAGAGGAGCAAAATCTTATAACTGTCAGTCCGTGTGGAGAAGATAAGCGTAAGAAGTATCTAGTTTTAACAGAGTTGGGCAAGTCTCAGAAAGAAGTTGGGCAACGTGTCAGCCAAAGATTGGATACTATCTGTTACAAAGGATTTTCAGAGGAAGAGATTCGTCAGTTTGAAGCTTTTCAAGAAAGAATTTTGGCTAATCTGAAAGAGAAGGAAAATGAGGTTTAGAATGGGGTAAATTAGTTATTAAAAGTTTGGTAACTTGACCAACCGAGGAAAAATTTTAAATTGAGGACAAAGAATGATTGAATACAAAAATGTAGCGCTACGCTATACAGAAAAAGACGTCTTGAGAGACGTCAATTTACAGATTGAGAATGGAGAGTTCATGGTTTTAGTTGGGCCTTCTGGGTCCGGTAAGACGACCATGATCAAGATGATTAATCGTCTCTTGGAACCAACTGATGGAAATATTTATATGGATGGCAAGCGCATCAAAGACTATGATGAGCGTGAACTTCGTCTTTCTACTGGTTATGTTTTACAGGCCATTGCTCTGTTTCCCAATCTAACGGTTGCGGAAAATATCGCCCTCATTCCTGAGATGAAGGGCTGGACTAAGGAAGAAATTGCTCAGAAAACAGAAGAGCTTTTGGCTAAAGTTGGCTTGCCAGTAGCTGAGTATGGGCATCGACTTCCAAGCGAATTATCTGGTGGAGAACAGCAACGGGTCGGCATTGTCCGTGCTATGATTGGTCAGCCTAAGATTTTGCTTATGGATGAGCCTTTTTCGGCTTTGGACGCTATTTCGAGAAAACAGTTGCAGGTTCTGACGAAAGAATTGCATAAAGAGTTTGGGATGACAACGGTTTTTGTGACCCATGATACGGATGAAGCTTTGAAATTGGCGGACCGTATTGCTGTCTTGCAGGATGGAGAGATTCGTCAGGTGGCGAATCCTGAGACGATTTTAAAATCTCCTGCAACAGACTTTGTAGCAGACTTGTTTGGAGGTAGTGTTCATGGCTAATTTGATATCAACTTTTCAGGATCGTTTTGGTGATTGGGTAACAGCTCTATCTCAACATTTGCAGTTGTCACTTTTGACCTTGTTACTAGCTATCTTTATTGCAGTCCCCTTAGCGGTATTTCTTCGTTATCATAAAAAGATGGCGGATTGGGTCTTGCAGATTGCAGGGATTTTCCAGACTATCCCGTCTCTGGCCTTGTTGGGACTCTTTATCCCCTTGATGGGAATTGGGACCTTGCCAGCTTTGACAGCTCTGGTGATTTATGCGATTTTCCCGATTTTGCAAAACACCATCACTGGGCTGAAGGGAATTGATCCGAGTCTGCAAGAGGCTGGGATTGCCTTTGGGATGACCAGATGGGAACGTCTCAAGAAATTCGAAATTCCACTCGCCATGCCTGTTATGATGTCTGGGATTCGGACAGCAGCGGTCTTGATTATCGGTACGGCAACCTTGGCAGCTTTAATTGGTGCTGGGGGACTGGGTTCCTTTATCCTTTTGGGAATTGACCGTAATAATACCAGTCTGATTTTGATTGGGGCCCTTTCTTCTGCAGTGCTTGCCATTGCCTTTAACTTCCTGCTAAAAGTGATGGAAAAAGCAAAATTGCGGACGATTTTCTCTGGTTTTGCCTTGGTGACAATATTGCTCGGTCTGTCTTATAGTCCAGCTCTATTAGCTCAAAAAGAGAAAGAAAACTTGGTGATTGCTGGGAAATTGGGACCGGAACCAGAAATTTTGGCCAATATGTATAAGTTGCTGATTGAAGAGAATACCAGTATGACTGCGACTGTTAAACCAAATTTTGGGAAAACAAGCTTCCTCTATGAAGCTCTGAAAAAAGGGGATATTGATATCTATCCTGAATTTACTGGTACGGTGACTGAAAGTTTACTTCAACCAGCACCTAAAGTAGGTCATGAGCCAGATCAGGTTTATCAAGTGGCGCGTGATGGCATTGCTAAACAGGATCATCTGGCCTATCTCAAACCTATGTCTTATCAAAATACCTACGCTGTAGCTGTTCCGAAAAAAATTGCTCAAGAATATGGCTTGAAGACCATTTCGGACTTGAAAAAAGTGGAAGGGCAGCTGAAGGCAGGCTTTACACTAGAATTTAATGATCGTGAGGATGGAAATAAGGGCTTGCAATCAATGTATGGTCTCAATCTCAACGTAGCGACCATGGAGCCAGCTCTTCGCTATCAGGCAATTCAGTCAGGCGATATTCAAATCACGGATGCCTATTCGACAGATGCAGAATTGGCGCGTTATGATTTACAGGTCTTGGAAGATGACAAGCAACTCTTCCCACCTTATCAAGGGGCACCACTCATGAAAGAAGCTCTTCTCAAGAAACATCCTGAGTTGGAGACAGTTCTCAATAAATTGGCTGGTAAAATCACGGAAAGCCAGATGAGCCAGCTCAACTACCAAGTCGGTGTTGAAGGCAAGTCAGCAGAACAAGTAGCCAAAGAATTTCTACAAGAACAAGGCTTGTTGAAGAAATAGCTTGAAAATGTCAAACTCAACTTGGTTAAATGATCATATAGAAAAATGCTCAGGCAATCTTGTCTGGGCTTTTTGGTGTCAGAAGTAATGATTTTCATTTTTAAATGGAAAATAAGAGGAAATTTTTAGGATTTTCTAAAATTTCACTGTAAATACACTTGACTATTCACAAAATAGGTGTATAATGTGTTGTGAACTACTTAACAAATAGAGATTTCCAGCTCATGTCGACTAAGGATGGAAATCCTGTGTATAGACAGTTCAGTAGATATATAATAGAGCGTTGCGTCCGAAAGTCTATCCAGACACGGCTCTTTAAAAACAAAAGGAGAAGATTATGAAAACAGAACCGATTCATCGTACCAGTATGTGGAAATTTAAGTTAAGTGCTGCCACCATGACTTTGATTCCCGCTGCCGTGGGGATTAACTATGTTGCCAAAGCCTTGGCGGAGGGGTTAAAGTTGCCCGTTTGGCTGGGGTCTTTGGGAACCTTTCTTACCAGCATGTTGGCTGGGCCGGTTGCCGGTGCCATTAGTGGTTTCATCAACAACGTGATCTATGGGCTGACCTTATCGCCAATTTCAACCGTGTATGCGATTACCAGCATCGGAATTGGGATTGCTGTCGGAGTTTTGCACGCCAATGGGTGGTTCTCGTCAGCGCGACGAGTATTTGTTTCTGCTATTATTATTGCCATCGTTTCAGCTGTCATTTCAACGCCACTCAACGTCATCTTTTGGGGTGGTCAGACCGGTATCGCTTGGGGTGACTCATTGTTTGCGGTAATGGTCGCCAATCATGCACCAGTGTGGCTGGCCTCATTTACCGATGAGTTTGTCTTGGATATTTTGGATAAAGTCTGTGTGGCCTACCTGGCATTCTTCATCTATCGTCAGCTGCCGAAGCGGATGGTGCACTTCTTTAAAGATGATAAATGATGACTGATCAAACATTTATTTCTGGAGCGCCACGGGTCAAGCTCAAGTGGTACCAGGTGATCGATCCGATTACTAAGCTCTTGTTCATCTTGGACATGACGTTGTTGAGCTTTGCCAGTATGAATTTATTGCTTCAGGCCGGATTAATTCTTGTCGCAACACTGCTATTGTTATTTTCCAAATTGAGTTCTACCACCTTTAAGGCACTGGGATTCAGCCTGTTTCTGATTTGCACCATGCTGATCATTCAAGGGTTATTTTACAGTCGGAATCAAACTGTGCTTTTTTCTGTGCTTGGGGTGTCGTTCTACAAAGAGGGCCTGATTTACGCCACCACTCTGGGTTGTCGAGTATTGGTGATTATTTTGACCAGTGGCTTTTTTATGGTGACCACGAGTATTTCAGAAAACGCGGCCTATTTGGAACTGTCCGGATTGTCTTATAAAACCGTCTACGTTCTGATGTCGGTGTGTTATATTTTGCCGGAAATGATGCGCAATATGCGGAAAATCCAGCAGGCACAAAAAGTTCGCGGAACCAATCCGCAAAAAACGTTGATTCAGAAATTAAAGTCAGTCCTGCCGGTTCTAATTCCATTGGTGATTAAGACCTTGGATCAATCGATGACGCGGTCGATTTCTCTCCAACTGAGAGGTTTTGATAATCTCAACCGGACTGTCAGAACCTCCCAGCGCGTGTATCGCCTGTCGCGGACGCTGCACATTGGTCTGACTGGATTGGCAATTTTATTGATTGGGTGGAAGATATGGACGAAGATAAACGGATTGTAATTGAAAATTTGACCACCCGTTATCCGGGTACTGAGCAACCACAACTGCGTCAGATTAACGCGGAGGTTCATACCGGCCAGGTGGTTGGGATTATCGGGAATAGCCACTCCGGCAAATCGACTTTGTGCCGTGTGCTGGCAGGGGTCATTCCCAAAATTGTGTCTGCTGAGATTGAGGGCGATTGGCACATGTTTGGCCAGCGAGTGTCTGACAATTGGCCCGTTTATAATGCCATGAATGGAGTTGTACTGCAAAATCCAGCTGGCCAACTAAGCGGGTTGGCAGACACGGTTGCCGATGAAATCGCCTTTGACTTGATTAATCAGGGAATGGCTGAAGGACTGATTCAAAAACGGGTTGAAGAAGTTGCCACGCAAATGGGGCTGATTGAACAGCTGAATTTGCGTCCCGAGAGCCTTTCCGGTGGTCAGATCCAGCGGTTGGCAATTGCCACGGCGATTGTGGCTAATCCGGCTGTTTTGATTATGGATGATCCGACCAGTGAGATGGATCCCCTTGGCCGCCGGCAATTTTTCCAATGGCTGGCCCAAGTCAAAGAGACGACTGTCTTCATTGTCACCAGTGAAATTGACGATTTGTGCGAAGTCGCCGACGTTGTGTGGGTGCTGCACGAGGGTCAAATGGTAGCCCAGGGCAGGCCGGGTGAGGTGTTTAATCATTTGGCAGCTGACTGGCAGATTCCAGCCCCGACAATCCAGCAACTTGCTCAAAAAATGGATTGGCACTTGGCTGATGGCCGGTATCCGGTGAATTACGCTGATCTGAAGGAGGTTCGTTATGTCCACAATTGAACTGAGCCACCTGACGTTCACTTATCCGGAACGGTCCTTTAGCTTGGATGTTGAAGACAAACACTTCGCCGATCCGATGGTGGCGATTGTCGGCCAAAATGGTGCCGGCAAATCAACGCTCTTCAAATTGTTGACGGGTTTGCTGACACCACAAACCGGTGTGATTAAGATCGATGGAGAAAATTTTAATGATCTTAAACCAGTAGAAAAGTTACTGAAGGTTGGGATTACTTTTCAGAATCCTGACGATCAGCTTTTCAACCCGACCGTTCAACGAGAGGTGGAGTGGAATGTCGCGCAGGTCATGGATGACCACGACACGATTACGAGGCGGGCTTTAGCAGCTCTAAAAAGAGTTGGCTTGGATGATAAAACAGCTGAAAGTCCATATGACCTGTCATTGTCGGAACGCAAGCTGTTGAGCGTTGCCACAGTTTTGGCAGTGGATCCGGCGATTTATTTATTTGATGAGCCGATGATGTCGCTTGATTGGGAAAGCCGGCGCAAGTTGACCGCAATTTTCCATCAGTTGGCTGATTCGGGCCACCAAGTTGTGACCATCACCCATGACATGGATTGGGTCGCCGCCGAGTTTGAGTCGGTGTATGTTATGGAACACGGGAAGTTTGGCTTCGCCGGCAGTCCACGGGAATTGTTCAGCAATCACGAACTTGTCCAGCGAGTGGGATTACTACCACCGCGGATTATGGACATAGCGGAGTCGCTGGGTGATTCACAGACATATTTATCGGTTAATGATTATTGCCAGAAAAATCGAGATGTATAGAAAAAGTCACCTCTGCGGGTTTTCCAGGTTGAAGGATTAACTTCAGCTTCTGGCAAGAACTCACATGGGTGACTTTTGTGTTTAATAACGTTTCATGATCATCGGGTGCTTCCTCAGATCACTCGGTTTGATTTTACTTTGTTTTATGGTCATAATCATATACCATTTCTTTTGGATTTTTTGTTTGACTAATACAAAATAGGTCTTCATAGGTCTTCGCATTTTTAGCGCCCATTAGGATCATCAGTATAATTTTCTGAATTAGGAGACTGTCCCATCACTATTCGAACTTCGTCTCCCAACTTACGCTGTTCCCATTCATCCGTGAATCCTTTAAATCGCAATTCTGGAACTTTCTTTTTAACTGAATCATCTATTTTCGCCATAGTCCCCACCATTTTATTGGTTTTTCTTGTTCTTCTATCCTTTTTTGATCTTTGATTTGTTCCTGTAAATTTTCCAACTTCTCTTTAAGAGCGTTCACTTCATCTTTATATTGATTGTCTAAGTGTTTGAATTCTGTTTCCTGTGAGGGCATTTTGAGGGCTTTTAAGTTATCATTTTCCGCCTTGTATTCTTCTAGCAACTTTTTATCTTGCAAGGCTAATCGTTGTTACTGGTCTAACAAATTAGTTAGTTTTTCTATTTGTTGGTCTTTGGTATTTGATTTGCTACTACTTTCTACTTTACCTAAAATTATTTTTTCTGCTTTAGAATTTATTAGATTAGACCCATTGGAACTTTTAAGCTGTAATTCTTTTGGTAACCTTTGGTAGTGATATTGAATATTTTGTTTTGTAACACTCAACTCATCCGCCAGCTCTTTGATCGTTTTTAAGTCTTCACTCATGGTTTAAGTCCTGCCTTTTAACCGTTGGTAGATATTGTTCAATGGCTTTTTTGAGGTAGCGTGCGATATTATGCTTAGAATATTCTTCACGTCTGCTGGCAACATAAGACAAGTGGTCTTTAACACTATTTAGCCCTCTTAATTCTTTCAGTTCGTCATAGAGGGGGTAAACATGGACTTGCAATCCTGCCATGATTTTTGTATCTTGCATTTCAAACGGACTTAGCAACATATTTTCTAGCAATAGCGTGGTGTACTTGCTTTTCATTACTTCAATAGCTAGCTTATCTTCGGTTTCTGCTTTGCGTGCTTTATCTTCTTGATAGGCGGTATCTTCTAACTTATAGCTGTTATCGTCTGCTCGACGTTTCTTTCGTAACCAGATATCCAATGTTAAACCGTCCGCATCAATCGCTCGATAGAGATAATGCCAACGCCCCTTAATTTTGATATAGGTTTCATCCATTTTCCACGAATAGAAGGACTGTTTATTTTTCTTTTTCCAGAGATGATAGAGGATTTTACTGTATTCTTGAACCCACCGATAAATCGTAGTGTGACAAACATTTATTCCACGGACATAAAGCAATTCCTGAACTTCACGATAGCTCAGATTGTAACGTAGGTAATAACCAACAGCGACAATGATGACGTCTTGTTGGAATTGTTTGCCTTTAAAATGATTCATCTCTCAAGCCTTACTAACCTTTTTTCTGCTCTTTGAGAAGCTGAAGGTCGTGCTAGTAACTACCTATTTGGTTTGATTAATTCCATCATTTATCTGGTGCTTGCCCTTCAAAAAGGCTTCTATGGTGAGGTTTTAACAACTCTCTATTTTACAATTATGCAGCCAATTGGTCTCTTGGTTTGGATTTATCAAGCTCAGTTTAAGAAAGAACAACAAGAGTTTGTCGCACGTAAACTAGACGGCAAGGGTTGGACAAAGTATCTTTCTATTAGTGTTCTTTGGTGGTTGGCCTTTGGGTTTATTTATCAGTCTATCGGAGCTAATCGTCCCTATCGTGATTCTATCACTGATGTGACCAATGGTGTAGGGCAAATCCTCATGACAGCTGTTTACCGTGAACAGTGGATATTCTGGGCTGCTACTAATGTCTTTTCAATCTATCTCTGGTGGGGAGAAAGCCTGCAAATCCAAGGGAAATACCTAATTTATCTCATCAATAGTCTAGTTGGGTGGTATCAGTGGAGCAAGGCAGCAAAAAGCGCTTAAAAAAGTAAAAAAAGGATCAGATGATCCTTTTTTTGTGTTAGAGCAAAATGAATAATACCGTAATGACAATAGCACTCGTTATACGAATAATGTGGTGCGATATATGTTGGTTTTCTTGCTGTCGCCCGTTCCAGTAGGCACCATAGCAGACGATACTCGAACCCACAATCCATAGTAGAATGGTTGCCAGTGGGACGAAGTAAAAGATAGCTAGAGCCAGAGAAGTGATGCAACTGCCGACCAAGATGCACGTGTTTCCCAGACTGTAGTTCTTTTGTTTCATGGCTGAAAAAGCAGCAGCAAGGTGAAGTAATGAGAATGCGAGAGCTAGTACGATTGTTAGTATTCCTAGAATCATCGAAGTTAACATAGTTGGTTCCTTTCTGAGTTACAGGCTTAGTTATCAAGTGTAGTTGTAGAGGTCATCTCCATTACATCAAGGTAAAATCTCACCACTTGGTCTTCGGTATAGGATTTTCCTTTTTTTAGCCACCAAGTTAGGGTCTCGATAAAGTTCGTTACAACAAAATGCTGGAGGTAGGAGGCCGGAATGTTTGGGTAGGCTTCTTGTAAGTCATCCGCCACCATGGGATAAACGTGGTGTTCGAGCTCCTTGTGTAGTTGGCGGAGGAAGTAGTCGTTTTTGGAAAAAAGAAGACTGGTGACATGGTCCTGATTTTTCTGAAAATGTAAAAAGATATGTGCGAGGTAGTCCTCGGTAGTAAAGTGTCCTTCCCTTTCAAAGAGATGATGAAAGAGGTAGCGACAGAGCTCATCTAAAAGCAGTTCCTTACTCTCGTAGTGACAGTAAAAAGTAGAACGTCCAACATCTGCTAGGTCAATGATATCCTGAACAGTAGTGGCATCATAGCCCTTGTCGTTCAAAAGTTGTAAAAAAGCTTGATAGATGGCTTTTTTCGTCTTGCTGACTCGACGGTCTCTTTTTGGCATATAGACACTTGAGACAAACTGTTCAGAACTGAACAGGACTGACAGTTTGCTTCTATCCTTTCTTTGGATTTTATTAGATAATACAAATGAAAGAAGTATGTATATACCCATTATACCAAAGGAGGGAGAGAAATGAGTTCTAAAACATCTATCTGGTTATCTTTTTTCTTAAATTTAAGCTATGCGATAGTCGAGTTTATCGCAGGAGGAATCTTTGGTTCGAGTGCAGTTCTTGCTGATTCTGTTCATGACCTGGGAGATGCAATAGCCATTGGCATCTCAGCCCTTCTAGAAACAATTTCAAACCGTGAAGAAGATAGACAGTACACCTTGGGTTACAAACGTTTTAGTCTTTTAGGGGCCATGCTAACGGCTGTGATTCTTATGATAGGGTCTGTCCTAGTGATCTTGGAAAATGTCACAAAGATTGTTCACCCGCAACCCGTTAATGAAAATGGTATCCTCTGGCTGGGAATCATTGCAGTGACCATTAATGTGCTAGCAAGTCTGGTAGTTCGTAAAGGAAAGACAAAGAACGAGTCTATTCTTAGCTTGCATTTTTTGGAAGACACCCTTGGTTGGCTGGCTGTCATTCTAATGGCGATTATCCTCCGATTTACGGACTGGTATATCCTCGATCCGCTTTTATCGCTGGTTATTTCTATCTTTATTCTAACAAAAGCCATTCCTCGCTTTTGGAGCGCACTGAAAATTTTCCTAGATGCTGTGCCAGAAGGGGTCGAGACAAGTGATTTGGAGAAGGATTTAGAGGCTCTACCCAATGTCAACAGTGTCAATCAACTTAGTATTTGGTCCATGGACGGTCTAGAGAACAATGCTATTGTTCACATTTGTATTAAGGACTGGGAGCAGATGATGGAGACCAAAGAAGTGGTGCGTCAATGTTTAGAAGAAAGAGGCGTGCAGAATATCACTATTGAAGTGGACAGCAGTCAAAGTAATCATGCGGAACATAGGCGGAAGGTGAGAGAGTTAGAGCAGAAGCATGGGCATCATTAGTAAAAAGTAAAGAATGATTAAGCCCCTATGTTATTTTAAATAGAGTATTTTATTACTGTTTAAATATTTTAAAAGTTTGGTCCTATAAGGCTCTGTATAAACTTTACTTAGTTGTTTGGTAATTAAAAAAATTTTTCTATTAGATGCAAAAAGTTTGACTTGGAGTCAACTCAAAGTTGTATAATAAGATGAATGAGTTATAGTTGCTTAAATTCAGTGAAGATAATGAAAGGAGGCTAGTATATGAATATTAAATCTGCCAGCGACTTATTGGGAATTTCAGCGGATACGATTCGGTATTATGAGCGAGTTGGTCTTGTGCCACCGATTACTCGAACTGCGACTGGAATTCGTGACTTTCAAGATCAGGATATAGAAGCGCTGGAATTTATTAAGTGTTTCCGTTCGGCGGGTGTCTCTGTAGACAGTTTAGTTGACTATATGTCGCTCTACCAAAAGGGGGATGAAACGAGAGAAGAAAGGCTTGGTATTTTAGAAGACGAAAAGAAAAAATTAGAGGAGCGCTTTTCTCAGTTACAGACGGCTTTAAATCGCTTAAATCTCAAAATTAAACTTTACAAGGAAGGAAAATTTTAAATGAAATCAGCAGTATATACAAAGGCAGGCAAGGTTGGACTTGCTACAATTGAACGTCCGCAAATTATAGAAGCAGATGATGCTATTATCCGCATTGTCCGTACTTGCGTTTGTGGTTCGGACCTCTGGAGTTACCGTAATCCAGAAATCGAAGAAGGACATAGAAATAGCGGTCATGAGGCTATCGGAATTATCGAAGAAGTTGGTGAGAACGTTACTACAGTAAAATCAGGAGACTTTGTCATCGCACCTTTCACCCATGGCTGTGGGGAGTGTGATGCCTGTCGCGCTGGCTATGATGGGACTTGTGACCGCCATATTGGCACCAACTGGTCTAACGGGGTCCAAGCAGAGTACATCCGTTTCCACTTTGCTAATTGGGCACTTGTGAAAATTCCAGGTCAACCTTCAGATTATAGCGAAGGCATGCTCAAGTCACTTTTGACACTTGCTGATGTCATGCCGACAGGCTATCATGCGGCGCGTGTTGCTAATGTGCAAAAGGGCGACAAGGTGGTCGTTATCGGTGATGGGGCTGTTGGTCAATGCGCTGTCATTGCAGCTAAGATGCGTGGTGCATCACAAATTGTCCTTATGAGCCGTCATGAAGACCGCCAAAAGATGGCCTTGGAATCAGGGGCGACAGCTGTTGTGGCTGAACGTGGCGAAGAGGGAATTGCCAAGGTGCGTGAAATCCTCGGTGGTGGAGCAGATGCAGCCCTTGAATGTGTTGGGACTGAAGCAGCCGTTGAGCAGGCCCTTGGAGTCCTTCATAATGGAGGACGCATGGGATTTGTCGGTGTTCCACATTATAATAACCGTGCCCTTGGTTCAACCTTTGCCCAAAATATTTCAGTGGCAGGTGGAGCAGCCTCAGTTACCACTTATGACAAACAAGTTTTGTTAAAAGCGGTTCTTGATGGAGACATCAATCCAGGTCGCGTCTTTACTTCAAGTTATAAACTGGAAGATATCGACCAGGCTTATAAAGATATGGATGAACGCAAGACCATTAAGTCTATGATTGTGATGGATTAACAATGAAAATCCTAATGGAGATTTGAGACTCTCTATTAGGATTTTTTGCGTTGGTATATTTGTTGAGTTATGGCAGCGTACTTTCTCTCAAAGTCAGTCTGGTTCCCAGCATGGTTAGGCTAGGTATTTTGCGACCGTGGAGGACTTCCTTGTTAAGAATATCCATACCTGCTCGGCCCATTTCTTCGGTATAGACGGTAATGCTAGAAAGAGGAGGATAGACCTGCTTGGTCAGGCTAGTGTCGTTAAAAGAAATGAGGCTGACGCGGTCGGGTAGGCTGATTCCAGCTTCTTGGAGGGCACGGAGGGCACCGATAGCTAAACTATCGCTGGCGGCGAAAAAGGCTGGTGGGAGTTGTTCTCCCAATTTGTGAATGGCCTCCTTCATCAAGTCATAGCCAGACTGGGCAGTAAAGCTCCCCTGAAAGACCAGTTCTCCATTGTAGATTCCTTTTGCTTGGGTAATGTTTTTGAAATTTTCTAGCCGCTTATCTTGGATAATTTCTTCCTGGTCGGTTGTTTCCTCAAGGCCTGTGAGAATCCCAATACGGTTCATACCTTGGCTGAGGAAATGGTCTACAACTTGTTTCACAGCAGTGTAAAAGTCAGTGATAATACAGGTATGACCTAATGAGAGGGTATCGCTGTCTATAAAGACTAAAGGTTTTTGGTATTCTTCAAAGGCAGAAATCTGAGCACGGCTAAATTTTCCGATGCAGAGAATGCCAATCACTTCCTCGCTCAGTGTAAAGGGATGGTCATTAAAATAGCGCAAGATGTCATAGTCCAACTCTTGGGCTCTTTTTTCAATACCGAGACGAATCTGGTAGTAGTAGAGGTCGTCCAACTCCCCTTGTTCGCTGACCCATTGGATAATGGCAATCTTCTGCTTGGGTTTGTGGGATTCGCCTGTCTTGAGGTGCTTGGTATAGCCTAGCTCTTCAGCGACAGTTAAAATACGGTGTCTGGTCTCTTCTGTAACAGATAGGCTCTGATCGCGATTGAGGACACGGGATACGGTCGCGATAGAGACAGAGGCTAGCTGTGCAATGTCTTTTAAGGTAGCCATAAATCCTCCTCCTTTTAGGTTAGTATATCATATTTTTCTTCTTTTTACCGATTGTTTAGTAAAACTTTAGTAAAAAGGATTGACCTTGGGAAATCCCTTGGATACAATAGAAGAAAACGATTACACGTTAAGGTGACTTAACGGACAGTAAAAGGAGAATTCATATGACACAACATCTTACTGCTGAAGCCCTTCGTAAAGATTTTCTTGCTGTTTTTGGTCAAGAAGCAGACCAAACCTTCTTTTCACCAGGGCGTATCAATTTGATTGGTGAACACACGGACTACAATGGCGGTCACGTTTTTCCTGCTGCGATTTCCTTGGGAACTTATGGGGCGGCTCGCAAGCGTGACGACCAAGTTTTGCGTTTCTACTCAGCCAACTTTGAGGACAAGGGCATCATCGAAGTGCCTCTTGCGGACCTCAAGTTTGAAAAAGAGCATAGCTGGACCAACTATCCAAAAGGGGTTCTTCATTTCTTGCAAGAAGCTGGGCACGTGATTGACAAAGGTTTTGATTTTTATGTTTTTGGGAATATCCCAAATGGCGCAGGCTTGTCTTCATCAGCATCATTAGAACTCTTGACAGGGGTCGTGGCAGAGCATCTCTTTGACCTAAAACTAGACCGTTTGGATTTGGTTAAAATCGGGAAACAAACAGAAAACAACTTTATCGGAGTCAACTCTGGTATCATGGACCAGTTTGCTATCGGTATGGGGGCAGACCAACGTGCTATTTATCTAGATACTAATACTTTGGAGTACGACTTGGTACCACTCGATTTGAAGGACAATGTCGTCGTTATCATGAACACCAATAAACGCCGTGAATTGGCAGACTCTAAATACAATGAACGCCGTGCTGAATGTGAAAAAGCCGTGGAAGAACTGCAAGTCGCCTTAGATATTCAAACCTTGGGTGAATTGGACGAGTGGGCATTTGACCAATACAGCTATCTGATCAAAGACGAAAATCGTTTGAAACGTGCTCGTCATGCTGTTCTTGAAAACCAACGTACCCTTAAGGCTCAAGCAGCCCTTCAAGCAGGAGATTTGGAAACATTTGGTCGTTTGATGAATGCGTCACACGTTTCTCTGGAGCATGACTACGAAGTAACTGGCTTGGAATTGGATACTCTTGTTCACACAGCTTGGGCTCAAGAAGGTGTTCTCGGTGCTCGTATGACAGGGGCAGGTTTTGGCGGATGTGCCATTGCCTTGGTGCAAAAAGATACTGTTGAGGCCTTTAAAGAATCTGTAGGCAAACGCTACGAAGAAGTAGTTGGATACGCTCCAAGCTTCTATATCGCTGAAGTTGCAGGTGGCACTCGCGTCCTTGACTAGTCAAAAGGAGGCTCTATAGTGACCTTAATAGATAAATTTGTAACACACGTTATTGCTGAAAGTTCATTTGAGGAAATGGATCGAATCTACCTGACCAATCGTGTCTTGGCACGAGTGGGAGAAGGTGTTTTGGAAGTTGAGACTGATCTGGATAAAGTGATTGACCTCAAAGACCAGTTGGTTGAGGAAGCGGTTCGATTAGAGACGATTGAGGATAGTCAGGCTGCGCGTGAGATTCTCGGTGCTGAATTGATGGACTTGGTGACCCCTTGTCCCAGTCAGGTCAATCGTGATTTCTGGGAAACCTATACCCACTCTCCTGAGCAAGCGATAGAGAATTTTTACCAACTCAGTCAGAAAAATGACTATATCAAACTCAAGGCCATTGCTAAAAATATTGCTTATCGTGTTCCGTCTGACTACGGAGAACTGGAGATTACTATCAACCTCTCTAAGCCTGAAAAGGATCCAAAAGAAATAGCTGCGGCCAAGTTGGTGCAAGCTAGCCATTATCCTCAGTGTCAACTTTGTTTAGAGAATGAAGGTTACCATGGTCGAGTCAACCACCCAGCTCGCAGTAATCACCGCATTATCCGTTTTGAAATGGCGGGTCAGGAGTGGGGCTTCCAGTATTCGCCCTATGCTTATTTTAATGATCACTGTATTTTCTTAGATGGTCAGCATCGTCCCATGGCTATTAGCCGGCAGAGCTTTGAGCGTCTGCTGGCTATCGTAGAGCAGTTTCCAGGTTATTTTGCAGGCTCGAATGCCGACCTACCAATCGTCGGTGGTTCTATCCTGACCCATGACCACTATCAGGGAGGCCGCCATGTTTTCCCTATGGAATTGGCTCCGCTGCAAAAGATATTCCGCTTTACTGGTTTTGAGCAGGTCAAGGCTGGGATTGTCAAGTGGCCGATGTCGGTGTTGCGTTTGACTTCGGATTCCAAAGAGGATTTGATCAACTTGGCTGATAAGATTTTGCAGGAATGGCGGCAATATTCAGACCCTGAAGTACAGATTTTGGCAGAGACGGATGGGACACCACACCACACCATCACACCCATTGCTCGTAAACGAGATGGGCAATTTGAGTTGGATTTGGTCTTGCGGGACAATCAGACATCACCAGAGCATCCTGATGGCATCTATCATCCCCACAAGGATGTTCAACATATCAAGAAGGAAAATATCGGCTTGATTGAGGTCATGGGTTTGGCTATATTGCCACCACGTCTGAAAGCGGAAGTGGAGCAAGTTGCTAGCTACCTCGTGGGAGATGGTGATATAGTTGCCGACTATCATCAGGAATGGGCCGACCAACTCAAAGCCCAATATCCAGACATAGCGGATAAAGAAAAAGCCTTTGAAATCGTCAAGGACTCTGTGGGTGCTATCTTTGCACGTGTTTTGGAGGACGCAGGGGTTTACAAGCAGACGGAACAAGGACAGGCAGCCTTTATGCGCTTTGTAGAACAGGTCGGAATTTTACCCGACTAGGAGCTTTCTCCTTGCACAGTCCTATAAAAAGTAGTATCATAGTGTCGTTTGAACTATCAGGAGGAGAATATGAAAGATTTTCATTTTGACGCTATATCAGCTTTTGAAAATTATGAAATTAAAGAGATGAGAGATGGCCACGTTGAGGTGACAACCAAAGTAGTGGACTCGTCGCTTAACTATTATGGCAATGCCCATGGAGGCTATCTCTTCACCCTTTGTGATCAGATTAGTGGATTGGCGGTCATCTCGCTAGGGCTTGATGCAGTGACGCTCCAGTCCTCCATCAACTACCTCAAGGCAGGAAAACTCGACGATGTGCTGACCATTAAAGGAGAATGTGTCCATCATGGACGCACAACCTGTGTCGTGGATGTCGATATCACCAATCAAGAAGGCAGAAATGTCTGCAAAGCCACCTTTACCATGTTTGTCACAGGACAAAGGTCAGAAGAAAGACAGGTAAGGATATAAAGAAACAAAAAAGAGGCTCACACCTCTTTTTCTTATTTCTTTTTCCGGTTTAATACTGCATTGAGGACAATGGCCAGTATGCTGGCTACGACGATTCCGTTTGAGAAGAACATTTGGAAAGCTGTCGGCATGCTGACAAAGAGATTACTATTGTTGAGTCCGACACCTGCAGCGATGGGAACAGCTGCGATAAGGAAGTTGTGTTCATTGTTAGCAAAGTCAACGCGGGCGAGGATTTGCATACCTTGAAGGGAAACAAAACCAAACATCACCAGCATGGCACCACCGAGGACAGGACTCGGAATGATTTGGGCGAGGGCACCAAACTTAGGAAGGAGTCCAAGGAGGACTAGGAAACCAGCTGCGTAGTAGATTGGCAGACGGGTCTTGATACCTGACAATTTAACCAAACCAACATTTTGTGAAAATCCTGTGTAAGGGAAGGTGTTAAAGATTCCTCCGAGAAGTACGGCCAGACCTTCTGCGCGGTAACCGTTGCGCAGGCGCGTACTGTCGATTGGGTCATTGGTAATATCAGACAAGGCTAGGTAAACACCAGTCGACTCAACCATAGACACCGTTGCGATGATACACATCATGACAATAGATGAGATTTCAAAGGTTGGCACCCCAAAGTAGAGGGGAGTTGGAACATGGACAAGCGGTGCTGCCGCAACAGGGGAGAAATCTACCAAACCCATGGTAGCAGCAATGGCGGTTCCGACAACTAGACCAATCAAAATAGAGATAGACTTGATAAATCCTTTGGTAAAGATGTTAATCAAGAGGATGATCAGAACAGTGATGGCTGCAAGCAAAAGACTTTGACCAGTTGGCTCTGGGACGTTATTTCCCATATTTCCAATAGCGACAGGAATCAGGGTTAAACCAATCGTGGTAATGACAGAGCCTGTTACGATAGATGGGAAGAGATTGGCAACTTTTGAGAAAATGCCGGAAATTAGAACTACATAAATCCCAGAAACGATAAGGGCACCAAACATAGCACCGCTACCGTGGCTTTGCCCAATCATAATTAAAGGAGCGACTGATTGGAAGGCAACTCCGAGAACGACTGGTAGTCCAATCCCGAAGTATTTGTTGAGTTGTAGTTGAAGGAAGGTTGCCACTCCACACATGAAGATATCTGTAGAAATCAGGTAAGTCAACTGCTCAGCTGAATAGCCAAGAGCTGTCGCTATCATGATAGGAACCAAGATAGAACCAGAGTACATGGCTAGAAGGTGCTGAAGCCCTAAAACCGCAGCTTGCGAGTGTTTTTCTTGTTTTTGCATTAGAGATCTGCCTCCTTAAATACGACCTGACCGTTTTCAAAACGATCCAAGCGAGCCAGTGATAGAACTGGATAGCCAGCTTTCTCGAGCAAATCACGACCATCCTGGAAAGATTTTTCAATCACGATACCAATCGCTTCAACTTTTGCTCCAGCTTGTTCGATGATTTGGATCAATCCTTTGGCAGCTTGTCCATTTGCTAGGAAATCATCGATAATCAAGACCTTGTCATCTGGTGAGAGGAATTTTCCAGCGATGGAAACCGTGCTGGTCACTTGTTTGGTAAAGGAGTAAACCTCAGCAGTTAAGATGCCTTCGTTCATGGTGATGTTTTTAGCTTTCTTGGCGAAAATCATGGGAACATTCAAGGCTTCGGCTGTAAAAACAGCTGGGGCGATACCAGAAGCTTCGATCGTTACAACCTTGGTAATGCCAGCAGATGCGAATTTTTCCGCAAAAACCTTACCAATCTCCCGCATCAAACGATAGTCAACTTGGTGGGTTAAAAAGGAATCTACCTTGAGGATGTTGTCACCCAAGATATGCCCATCCTGAAGGATGCGCTCTTCTAATAATTTCATAAGACCTCCTAAAGTCTAAAAGATGCTTCATTTACTTGTTTAGAGTTTCTAGCAAGAAATAGAAAAAGAACCTACTTAATCCCCTAAGTAAGTCCCCAAAATAGGCATGGTCAAAACCATACCTTCAGCTGACATACTCATTGTTAGGTGTTCCGGCACCTTGTAGAAACGTCGTGCCAATTCACGACATAAACAAGTAAAATGATACTATTATCAAACGCAATAGCGTTAATGTTATTATTTTACACTAAATAGCTTTAGAAATCAAATATTTTGTTAATGTTTAGATATAAAAAACGAACAAATTGAAGAAAAAAGAGCAAAAGCTTAATTGTAAGCTAACATTTATACCCAATGAAAATCAAAGAGCAAACTAGGAAGCTAACCGCAGGTTGCTCAAAACACTGTTTTGAGGTTGCAGATGGAAGCTGACGTGGTTTGAAGAGATTTTCGAAGAGTATTAGAAGAATTTTCCATTATAAAAGGCACATTATCAGGATTTTTCAAGACCTAACAATATGCCTTTTTCTGATTTGAAAGATTTTTCCAGTCTCTATTTTTTTACTCGCTGAATCTTATAAAATAGCCATCTGGATCCAAAACGGCAAATTCATGAGGATAGATATAGTGATCCCCAACACGAAATTCTCTTTTGGTCAGCGGACGATGGATAGGATAGTCAGCTTCCAGCAGTTTTTGGTGGAGCTGAGGGACATCTTCAATGCCAAAGGAAATATTGACACCGCGCCCGAAAGGATAGGTTAGTTGGGCTAATTCTTCTGTGCTGCCTTCTTCTAGCATAAGTTGGCAGTCTTCAAGCGAGAGGAAGAGAAATTTCTCCTCTGGACGCTCGTATTCGACAGAAAATCCCAGCAAGTCGCAGTAGAAGTGGCGTGACTTTTCGAGGTCAGATACTACAAATTCAGGAATGACAGCTTGATAGTCCATTAGCTTTCTCCTTAGAGTTCAATCTCCATGACAATGGGCGTATGGTCTTGACGCGCACCTGAGTCAATCATGTCAGACTTGGTCACCTTGTCAGCCACGCGGTTGCTAGTGAGCCAGTAGTCGATTCTCCAGCCTGTATTGTTGATTTTAGAAGTCTTGCTGCGTTGTGCCCACCAAGTGTAGCGTTCTGGAACATCGCCGTGAAGATGACGGAAGGTGTCGGTAAATCCTGTTGCCAAGAGATTGGTAAATCCAGCACGTTCCTCGTCGGTAAATCCTGGTGAACGGCGGTTGCTGGCAGGATTTGCAAGGTCGATTTCATTGTGGGCCACGTTGTAGTCACCGGTCGCAAGGACTGGTTTTTCTTTGTCCAGTTGAGCCAAATACTCAGCATATTTGACATCCCAGACTTGGCGTTCTTCCAAACGTTTGAGGCCGTCGCCAGCGTTTGGAGTGTAAACTTGGGTCACGAAAAATTCATCAAATTCTAGAGTGATGATACGACCTTCCAAGTCCATGGTAGAAGGGGCACCGATTTCTGGGAAAGTGACAGTGGGTGTGAGTTCTTTCTTATAGAGGAACATAGTACCAGCATAGCCTTTACGGGCAGGTTCTTGGGAAGAGCGCCACGTGTTTTCGTAGCCTGGGAAGAGTTCTTCTAAAATTTCCAAGTGTTTCTTTGTAGGGCCTTTGGCAGAAAGCTTGGTTTCTTGGATAGCAATGATATCAGCATTTTCAGCGACCAAGGTTTGTAGGACTTCTTGGGACAATTTGGCACGAGCTGAGTCACTAGTTAGGGCTGCATTGAGGGAATCAATATTCCATGAGATAAGTTTCATAAAGTTACCTTTTTCATTCAGATTATAGATTTTATTATACCAAAAAAAGGTCTATTTCCCCAACGTATGGTTTGAAAAATCACCCTCTTTCGTTTATAATAAAGAATGATTTTATGAAAGGGAGTGAAAATAAATGAAATTTTACTCATATGACTATGTGCTTAGCCAAATCAGTCAACAAAATGGAATCATGATTGGCTTTGGGATTGTGCTCCTAGCTATCACAGGATTTTTTGCTTTTAAGGCTTATCGAGATAAAAAGGGGACTAAGTTTCGGGAATTGGTCATGATTTTGGCCTTGACCTTGGTAGCCATGCTTTTGGTAACAATCTCAAAATACCAGACCAATCAAGCCTCTAACAATCAATTTCAAACCTCACTTCATTTCATAGAGGTTGTTTCCAAAGACTTGGGGGTGGATAAATCAGAAGTTTACGTTAATACTTCAGCTGCCACTGATGGAGCGCTTGTCAAGGTAGGTCCAAATTTCTACCGCGCCATGAACGGGAGCCAACCAGACAAGTATCTTTTAGAGAAATTAGAATTGAATCAAACAGACGCTATTGAATTGGTGGAGGTAAACAAATGACACTCAACTATATGGAAATTTTAATCAAACTGGCCTTGGGTCTTTTCTCTCTTGTTTTTGTTATTAATGTGACAGGAAAGGGGAATCTAGCACCTAACTCTGCTACAGACCAAATTCAGAACTATGTTCTTGGTGGTATCATCGGTGGGGTAATTTACAATAGTTCAATCAGTATCCTGCAATACACAGTGATTTTGATGATGTGGACGATTTTGGTTTTGACCCTAAAGTGGCTCAATAACAATGTTCGCTTTGTCAAACGCTTGATTGATGGGAAACCAACTCTCCTCATCAAAAATGGGCAGATTGACCCAGAAGCCTGTCGTTCAGTTGGTTTGTCTGCAGCAGAAGTTGCTCTCAAACTTCGTAGCCAAGGAATTTTCCAGATGAAACAGGTCAAACGAGCTGTGCATGAGCAAAATGGCCAACTCATCGTGGTCCAAATGGGAGATGAAAATCCTAAGTATCCAGTTGTGACTGACGGTGTGATCCAAGTCGATGTTTTGGAATATATTGACCGTAGCGAAGAGTGGTTGCTTGATAATCTCAGCAAACAAGGGCATGACAATGTGGCCAATATCTTTATCGCTGAGTATGACAAGGGTGCCGTCTCAGTCGTAACTTATGAATAAGAAAAACCTGGGGTCTTGTACTCTTCAAAAATCAAATTCAAACTGCGTCAACGTCGCCTTGCCGTATGTAGGTTACTGACTTCGTCAGTTCTATCTACAACCTCAAAGCAGTGCTTTGAGCAGCTTGCGGCTAGTTTCCTAGTTTGCTCTTTGATTTTCATTGAGTCTTGGCCTCAGGTTTCCATTTGCAATCAGAAAGGGATTTTATGTCCATTATTCAAAAACTTTGGTGGTTTTTCAGGTTAGAAAAACGCCGTTATCTAGTCGGGATTATGGCCTTGGTCTTGGTTTCCGTCCTCAATCTCATTCCTCCCATGGTTATGGGGCGGGTCATTGATGCCATTACATCGGGTCAATTAACTCAGCAGGACCTCCTTCTAAATCTATTTTATCTACTGCTGGCAGCCTTTGGGATGTACTATCTGCGCTATGTTTGGCGCATGTATATCCTTGGAACTTCCTACCGTCTGGGGCAGATTATGCGCTCTCGCTTGTTTGAGCATTTTACTAAGATGTCGCCAGCCTTTTATCAGACCTATAGGACGGGGGACTTGATGGCACATGCCACCAATGATATCAACGCCTTAACCCGTTTAGCAGGTGGCGGTGTTATGTCTGCGGTGGATGCTTCTATCACGGCACTGGTGACTTTGCTGACCATGCTCTTTAGTATTTCATGGCAAATGACCTTGGTTGCCATTCTTCCCTTGCCTTTCATGGCTTATGCGACCAGTCGTCTAGGGAGAAAGACCCACAAGGCCTTTGGCGAATCTCAAGCTGCTTTTTCTGAACTCAATAACAAGGTACAGGAGTCCGTATCAGGTATTAAAGTAACCAAGTCTTTCGGTTACCAGGCGGACGAGTTGAAGTCCTTTCAGGCAGTCAATGAATTGACCTTCCAAAAGAACCTCCAAACCATGAAATACGATAGTCTCTTTGACCCCATGGTTCTTTTATTTGTTGGTTCCTCCTATGTTTTAACGCTCTTGGTCGGCTCCTTGATGGTTCAGAAAGGGCAGATTACAGTTGGGAATCTAGTTACCTTTATCAGCTATTTGGATATGCTAGTTTGGCCTCTTATGGCCATTGGCTTCCTCTTTAATATCACTCAGCGAGGCAAGGTTTCTTACCAACGGATTGAGGATCTTTTGTCTCAGGAATCACCTGTAAAAGATCCTGAATGTCCTCTGGACGGTATTGAAAATGGACGTTTGGAGTACGCCATTGACAGCTTTGCCTTTGAAAATGAGGAAACACTGACGGATATTCACTTTGGTCTGGAAAAAGGGCAAACTCTTGGTTTGGTCGGGCAGACAGGCTCTGGGAAAACGTCCTTGATTAAGCTCCTCTTGCGTGAATACGATGTGGATAAGGGTGCCATTTACCTAAACGATCACGATATTCGAGACTATCGTCTGACAGATCTTCGCAGTCTCATGGGCTATGTTCCTCAGGACCAGTTCCTCTTTGCGACCTCTATCTTAGACAATATCCGCTTCGGCAATCCGAACTTGCCCCTTTCAGCAGTTGAGGAAGCGACCAAGCTAGCACAAGTTTACCAAGATATTGTAGACATGCCTCAGGGATTTGATACAGTTATCGGTGAAAAAGGAGTCAGTCTTTCAGGTGGTCAAAAGCAACGTCTGGCCATGAGTCGGGCTATGATTTTAGATCCTGATATCTTAATTCTAGATGATTCCTTGTCCGCCGTGGATGCCAAGACAGAGTATGCGATCATCGACAATCTCAAGGAGACGCGGAAGGATAAGACAACCATTATTACAGCACATCGTCTCAGTGCGGTTGTCCATGCAGATTTGATTTTAGTTCTGCAAAATGGACAGATTATCGAACGAGGTACGCACGAAGACCTGCTAGCTCTAGATGGCTGGTATGCCCAAACCTACCAGTCTCAGCAGTTGGAAATGAAAGGAGAAGAAGATGCAGAATAAGCAAGAACAATGGGCTGTATTGAAGCGCTTGATGTCTTATCTCAAGCCCTATGGACTCCTGACCTTTTTGGCACTCAGTTTTCTCCTTGCGACGACGGTCATTAAAAGTGTCATTCCCCTTGTAGCTTCCCACTTTATCGACCAGTACCTCAGCAATCTCAATCAGTTTGCTATTACAGTTTTATTAGCCTACTATGGCCTCTATATCCTGCAAACTCTGGTCCAGTATGTTGGCAATCTTCTCTTTGCGAGGGTGTCCTACACTATTGTCAGAGATATTCGTCGAGATGCCTTTGCCAATATGGAGAAACTGGGCATGTCTTATTTTGACAAGACGCCAGCAGGTTCCATCGTCTCTCGTTTGACCAATGATACCGAGACTATCAGTGATATGTTTTCAGGGATTTTATCCAGCTTTATCTCAGCAGTTTTTATCTTTCTGACAACTCTGTATACCATGTTGGTGCTGGATTTTCGTTTGACAGCTTTAGTTTTGCTATTTCTACCCTTGATTTTCCTTTTGGTCAATCTCTATCGGAAAAAGTCAGTGAAAGTCATCGAAAAAACCAGAAGTCTTTTGTCGGATATCAATAGTAAGCTGGCAGAGAATATCGAGGGAATCAGGATTATCCAGGCCTTTAATCAAGAGAAGCGCCTGCAGGCAGAATTTGATGAAATCAACCAAGAACACTTGGTCTATGCCAACCGTTCTGTAGCCTTGGATGCCCTCTTTTTGAGACCTGCCATGAGTTTGCTGAAACTTCTAGGCTACGCCGTTTTGATGGCTTACTTTGGTTACCGTGGTCTGTCTATCGGGATAACAGCTGGAACCATGTATGCCTTCATCCAGTACATCAACCGCCTTTTTGATCCCCTGATTGAGGTGACGCAAAACTTTTCAACCCTTCAAACGTCTATGGTATCTGCAGGCCGTGTCTTTGCCTTGATTGACGAAACGACCTATGAGCCTCTTCAAAAAGATGGGCAAGCTAAAGTCAAAGAAGGCAATATCCGTTTTGAACATGTGTGTTTCTCATATGATGGCAAACACCAGATCCTAGATGATATTTCTTTCTCTGTTAACAAGGGAGAAACCATTGCCTTTGTAGGACATACAGGTTCTGGGAAATCTTCGATTATCAATGTCCTCATGTGTTTTTATGAATTTCAGTCAGGCCGCGTTCTCTTGGATGGTGTGGATATCCGAAACTACAGTCAGGAAGAGCTGAGAAAGAACATCGGTCTGGTCTTACAGGATCCCTTCCTCTATCACGGGACTATCAAGTCCAATATTGCCATGTATCAAGAACTTAGTGATGAAGAGATTCAGGCTGCAGCTGCCTTTGTCGATGCAGATTCCTTTATTCAGGACCTTCCGCTGGGTTATGATGCCCCTGTTTCCGAGCGTGGTTCGAGCTTTTCTACTGGTCAGCGCCAGCTTCTTGCCTTTGCCAGAACAGTCGCCAGTCAGCCTAAAATCTTGATTTTGGATGAAGCGACAGCCAATATTGACTCGGAGACAGAAAGTTTGGTTCAGGATTCTCTGGCTAAAATGAGAAAAGGACGGACGACCATTGCCATCGCCCACCGCCTTTCGACCATCCAGGACGCCAACTGCATTTATGTTTTGGACAAGGGACGCATCATTGAGAGTGGAACCCATGAGGAACTCTTGGCCTTGGGAGGAACCTATCACAAGATGTATAGTTTGCAGGCAGGGGCTCTTACCTAAAGAAGAATTCCTCTAAATTACAGATTTCTTGCACCGCCTTTTCCATTTTGTGGTATAATGAAAAATGTTGACAAATAGTATAATAAAAACAAAGGAGAAACAGCATGCTGAAATGGGAAGACTTGCCCGTGGAAATGCAATCAAGCGAGGTTGAGTCTTACTACCAGCTTGTCTCTAAAAGGAAAGGTTCGCTGATCTTCAAGCGTTGTCTGGACTGGGTTCTGGCCTTGGTTTTACTGATTTTGACTTCTCCCATCTTTCTTATCTTGAGCATTTGGATCAAGTTGGATAGCAAGGGACCTGTCATTTACAAGCAAGAGCGCGTGACCCAGTACAACCGTTCGTTCAAGATTTGGAAGTTCCGTACTATGGTAACGGATGCGGATAAAAAAGGAAGTCTAGTGACTTCTGCTAACGATAGCCGTATTACCAAAGTGGGAAATTTCATTCGCCGTGTGCGCTTGGACGAACTACCTCAGCTAGTCAATGTCCTTAAAGGCGAGATGTCCTTTGTTGGGACACGACCTGAGGTGCCACGCTACACGGAGCAGTATAGTCCTGAAATGATGGCGACCTTGCTCTTGCCAGCAGGAATCACCTCTCCAGCCAGCATCAACTACAAGGATGAGGACACCATCATCAGTCAAATGACGGAGAAAGGTCTGTCAGTTGACCAGGCCTATGTCGAACATGTCCTCCCTGAAAAGATGCGCTATAATCTCGCCTATCTCCGAGAATTTAGTTTCCTTGGAGACATCAAAATCATGTTTCAAACCGTGTTTGAGGTACTAAAATAAAGTAGTCATGAGAAAATGAGTACAGATAAAAGGAGCAAATCAATGCCAAATTACAATATTCCATTTTCACCACCTGATATTACCGAAGCTGAAATTGCTGAAGTAGCGGATACCCTACGTTCTGGTTGGATCACAACAGGTCCTAAGACAAAAGAACTGGAGCGTCGCTTGTCCCAATACACACAGACACCTAAGACTGTCTGCCTCAACTCTGCGACAGCCGCTCTTGAGTTGATTTTACGTGTTTTGGAAGTGGGACCTGGAGATGAAGTCATTGTTCCAGCCATGACCTATACAGCTTCATGTAGTGTCATCACACACGTAGGAGCGACACCTGTCATGGTGGATATTCAAGCAGATACGTTTGAGATGGACTATGACTTGCTTGAGCAAGCCATCACTGAAAAGACTAAGGTGATCATCCCAGTAGACCTTGCAGGGATTGTTTGCAACTATGATCGTTTGTTCCAAATTGTGGAGAAGAAACGCGATCTCTTTACTGCTTCAAGTAAATGGCAAAAGGTCTTTAACCGTATTGTGCTTGTCTCTGATAGTGCTCATGCTTTGGGATCTACTTACAAAGGACACCCTGCTGGCTCTATCGCTGACTTTACTTCCTTCTCATTCCATGCCGTTAAAAACTTTACAACGGCTGAGGGAGGAAGTGCGACTTGGAAGGCCAATCCGGCGATTGACGACGAAGAAATGTACAAGGAATTCCAAATCCTTTCCCTTCATGGTCAGACTAAGGATGCTCTTGCTAAGATGCAATTGGGTTCGTGGGAGTACGATATCGTAACACCTGCCTACAAGTGCAACATGACGGATATCATGGCTTCGATTGGTTTGGTACAATTGGATCGTTACCCTGGTTTGTTGCAACGTCGTAAGGACATCGTGGACCGCTATGATCGTGGTTTTGCGGGTACTCGTATTCACCCATTGGCACACAAGACTGATACTGTCGAATCTTGTCGTCACCTCTACATCACCCATGTAGAAGGAGCAAGCTTAGAAGAACGCAACCTCATCATCCAAGAA
The DNA here is from genome assembly GCF_002356415.1 of Streptococcus oralis subsp. tigurinus. Taxonomy (NCBI): domain Bacteria; kingdom Bacillati; phylum Bacillota; class Bacilli; order Lactobacillales; family Streptococcaceae; genus Streptococcus; species Streptococcus oralis. Next base: position 1,459,019 of record NZ_AP018338.1, on the reverse strand, counting down.
TTGGCCAAAGCAGGAATTGCAAGTAATGTACACTACAAACCGCTTCCTCTCTTGACAGCCTATAAGAATCTTGGCTTTGATATGGCAGATTATCCAAGAGCCTATGCCTTCTTTGAAAATGAAATTACGCTCCCTCTTCATACAAAATTAAGCGATGAAGAAGTTGATTACATCGTTCAGACTTTGGTGAGAATTTCCGAAGAAATCCTCGGTTCTGGAAAAAAATCATAAAAAAATCTTGACAAAGATAGAACAATAACATATAATATTCTCAATAAATCAGAAGAGTAATTATTTTTGATCTTCAGGGAGCCTGTGGTGATTGTGAACAGGTGGTTGAAAGTAGTGAAAGTGGGCTGATTTTAAAAATGAATTTGAAACAATGAAAATTCGGTGCGCACACCTTACAGTGCAACTTGTTGTTAGACAAGGCAGAGATGTAAAGGGGAATAATCCCTTTATAATTGAGGTGGCACCGCGTTACCAACGCCCTCACATGGAAGTCGATTCTGTGTGTGGGCTTTTTTCTTTCGGTCATTTTGTTTATCTTTTATTAGGGCGTTAAGTCGCTTTGATGAACTTGAGTTCTATCTGCAGCTCCTTGCCTACTACTAAAAGCAAACAAAAAGCCGAATTAATATGGAAAGAGGAAAAATTTTATGACAACTAAAGGTTATTTTGGACAATTTGGTGGTAGTTTTGTACCGGAGCCGATTCAAGCTTTGTTGGATGAGTTGGAAGTGACATTTGACAAGTACAAGGATGATCCAGAGTTTTTGGCAGAATTTCGCCATTACTTGAAGGATTATTCTGGTCGCGAAACACCGCTTTATTTTGCGGAAAGTTTAACAGACCACCTAGGTGGAGCTAAGATTTATCTTAAACGTGAAGATCTTAACCACCTTGGTTCTCACAAGCTCAACAATGTTTTAGGACAAATTCTTCTTGCCAAACGTATGGGCAAAAAACGAGTGATCGCAGAAACAGGAGCTGGTCAGCACGGTGTTGCGACAGCAGCAGCTGCGGCCAAGTTTGGTATGGCCTGTGATGTCTACATGGGGGCAGAAGATGTGGAGCGTCAACGTCTCAATGTTTTCCGTATGGAGATGATGGGAGCGACCGTTCATGCAGTTGAAACGGGAACACGAACTCTTAAGGATGCGGTTGATGCAGCCTTTGGAGCATGGATGAATGACCTTGAAGCCTTCTACGTTTTGGGATCTGCTGTAGGCCCTCACCCTTATCCTACCATTGTTCATGAATTCCAAAAGGTCATCAGTGAAGAATCTCGTCGTCAAATCTTAGAAAAAGAAGGTCGTTTACCAGACTACGTCATTGCCTGTGTAGGTGGTGGTTCCAATGCCATCGGTGCTTTTTCACAGTATGTGGCTGATGAAGAAGTCAAATTGGTTGGGGTCGAAGCTGCCGGTCACGGACTTGACACAGACAAGCATGCAGCCACTATGACAAAGGGTAGTGTCGGAATTGTCGACGGTATGAAGACTTATGCAGTCTTTAAGGAAGATGGAGAGCTGGCGCCAGTTTACTCTATCTCAGCTGGTTTAGACTATCCAGGGGTTGGCCCAGAACACGCCTACTTTAAAGATTCAGGTCGCGTGGAATATGTGGCAGCGACAGACGAAGAAGCTGTTCAAGCCTTGCTCCTTCTCAGCAAGACTGAAGGGATTATCCCAGCGATTGAAAGTTCGCACGCCATCGCAGAAGCGGTTAAACGTGCACCGAAACTAAGTAAAGATGAGATTATCATCATCAATGTCTCTGGTCGTGGAGACAAGGACGTAGCTGCGATTGCAGACTACCTTGAAGCTAAAAAATAAGAGATGGAAAAATTACAGTACTTTCTTTCCCAGAGAGCTTGTGGTTGCTGGAAACAAGCAGAGAAAGCTGTAAGGTTGGGTCCATCTGAAACGAGAGAAGAAAACATAATTCTCAAGGGAGTGCCCTTTATCGCACAGCCTGTTATAGGAAAGTTCTGAGACAGGAATGAGAGATAGGAGAAATCCTATAATTGAGGTGGCACCGCGAATCTCGTCCTCACGCAAGTTATTTTGCGTGGGGATTTTTCATACAGTCGCCACGGACTAGAAGTAGAACTGAAAGGGAAATTACAATGGAACGAATCATTCATGGAGATGTCTTATCACCAATCTTGGCTTATATGCGCCTAAAGGGGCAACACAAGGTTATACTAGAGAGTATCCCGAGAGACAAGGAAACCGCTCGTTTTTCTATCCTAGCTTATAATCCTGTTTTTGAGATTCAGTTTGAAAATGGAGTCCTTTATCAAAATGGTCAAGTGATTGATCGGGATCCCTTGGATTACCTTTATGAAGTGACTCATAAGAGCCAGCACCATTCAGATCTCCCTTTTGGTGGGGGAGCTATCGGCTTTGTTGGTTACGATATGATTTCGCTCTATGAAGAAATCGGTCAAATCCCTGAGGATACAATTGGGATGCCAGACATGCATTTCTTTGTCTATGAGAGTTACATGGTCTTTGACCACAAGAAGGAAAAAATCCATGTCATCGAGGATGATCTTTATAGTGAGCGCAGTCAAGAAGACTTGGAAAAAGCTTTGAATCAAGTGCTTGAGGAATTACGCATTCCTGCTCCAAATGAATTTGAAGATTTGGATTTATCACCACTTGACTTCAAACCCCATATCGCTCCTCAGAAGTTTGAGGAAATGGTGGAAACAGCTCGTGACTTGATTCGTAATGGCGATATGTTCCAATGCGTGCTCAGTCAGCGTTTCTCAGCTGAAGTTACTGGAAATCCATTTGACTTCTACAGAAATCTCCGCGTGACCAATCCATCCAATTACCTCTATTTCTATGACTTTGGTGATTATCAAATCATCGGTGCCAGTCCTGAAAGTTTGGTTTCTGTCAAAAATGGCATCGTGACAACTAATCCGATTGCGGGGACGCGACCAAGAGGGGCCACGGATGAAGAGGACAAGGCTTTGGCGACAGACTTGCTCTCTGATGAGAAGGAAACAGCAGAACATCGGATGTTGGTAGACTTGGGTCGTAACGATATTGGCCGCATCTCTGAAACGGCAAGTGTCCAAGTTACCAAGTATATGGAAGTGGAGTTCTTCCGCTATGTCATGCATTTGACCAGTGTGGTCAAGGGGCGTTTGCTTCCAGAACTCACTGCCATGGATGCCTTGAAAGCCACACTTCCAGCTGGAACAGTTTCAGGAGCACCAAAGATTCGAGCGATGAGACGTATCTATGAACTGGAAACGGAAAAACGGGGCGTATACGCAGGAGCGATAGGCTACTTGTCTGCGACGGGTGATATGGATTTGGCCATTGCCATTCGAACGATGATTCTCAAAAAACAAACAGCCTATGTGCAGGCTGGGGCAGGGATTGTCTATGACTCTATCGCCCAAAACGAATACCAAGAAACCATTAACAAAGCAAAATCTATGACTAGAATTGGAGAACTAAGACCATGATTTTATTGATTGATAACTATGATTCTTTTACCTATAACTTGGCGCAATACATTGGGAATTTTGCAGAAGTGCAGGTCTTGAGAAATGATGATCCCAAGCTGTATGAAGAAGCTGAAAAAGCAGATGGTCTGGTCTTTTCTCCCGGTCCTGGTTGGCCGGTTGATGCTGGAAAGATGGAAGACATGATTCGTGACTTTGCAGGTAAGAAGCCGATTCTAGGGATTTGTTTGGGTCACCAAGCCATCGCAGAAGTCTTTGGTGGGAAGTTAGGTTTGGCTCCAAAGGTCATGCATGGGAAACAGAGCCATATCAGCTTTGAAGCGCCATCTGTTCTCTATCAAGGCATTGAGGATGGTCGTCCAGTCATGCGTTACCATAGTATTTTGATTGAAGAAATGCCAGAAGGCTTTGAAGTGACAGCTCGTTCGACTGATGACCAAGCTATTATGGGAATTCAACACAAAAGTCTACCGATTTATGGCTTCCAGTACCATCCAGAAAGTATCGGAACGCCAGATGGCTTGTCTTCTATTCGGAATTTTATCGAGAAGGTTGTAAAGTGAGGAAACTAGGATGAAAGAGATTATTGAAAAACTAGCAAAATTTGAAAATTTATCAGGTGTGGAAATGACGGATGTCATTGAGCGCATCGTAACTGGTCGTGTCACTGAAGCGCAGATTGCTTCTCTCCTTTTAGCTCTTAAGATGAAGGGGGAAACACCGGAAGAACGCACAGCTATTGCACAAGTCATGAGAGGACATGCCCAACACATTCCGACTGAAATCCACGACGCCATGGACAACTGTGGTACTGGTGGAGACAAGTCCTTCAGCTTTAACATCTCCACAACTGCAGCCTTTGTCTTGGCTGGTGGTGGCATTCATATGGCTAAGCACGGTAACCGTTCGATTTCTTCTAAATCAGGTTCGGCAGATGTCCTTCAAGCATTAGGCATCAATCTTGACCTCAAACCAGCTGAACTAGGTAAGGTTTTCGATAAAACTGGAATCGTCTTTCTCTTTGCTAAAAACATGCACCCAGCTATGAAATACATCATGCCAGCTCGTTTGGAGTTGGGAATTCCAACAATCATGAACTTGACTGGTCCACTGATTCACCCAATGGCCTTAGAAACACAGTTGCTTGGTATTAGTCGTCCAGAACTGCTAGAAAGTACAGCTCAGGTTTTGAAAAATATGGGTCGTAAACGTGCCATCGTGGTTGCTGGACCAGAAGGGCTGGATGAAGCTGGCTTGAACGGAACAACCAAGATTGCTCTTCTTGAAAATGGCGAAATCACCTTGTCAAGCTTCACTCCAGAGGATTTGGGGATGGAAGGCTACGCTATCGAAGATATTCGTGGAGGCAATGCTCAGGAAAATGCAGAAATTTTGCTCAGCGTTCTTCAAAATGAACCAAGTCCATTCTTGGAAACAACAGTCTTAAACGCTGGTCTTGGTTTCTATGCTAATGGTAAGGTAGCTAGTATCAAGGAAGGAGTAGCCTTGGCCCGTCAAGTAATTGCTAGTGGCAAGGCCCTTGAAAAGCTCAGACTGTTACAGGAGTACCAAAAATGAGTCAGGAATTTTTAGCACGAATTTTGGAGCAGAAGGCGCGTGAAGTCAAGCAAATGGAGCTGGAGGAAATCCAGCCCTTGCGCCAGACCTATCGCTTGGCAGCATTTTTGAAGAATCACCAGGACCGTTTGCAGGTAATCGCCGAAGTCAAGAAGGCTAGCCCTAGTCTGGGAGATATCAATCTCGATGTGGATATTGTGCAACAGGCCCAGACTTATGAAGCGAACGGCGCAGTGATGATTTCAATTTTGACAGATGAAGTTTTCTTTAAAGGGCATTTGGATTATTTACGTGAGATCTCCAGTCAGGTAAACATTCCAACGCTCAACAAGGACTTTATCATCGACGAAAAGCAAATCATCCGCGCTCGCAATGCCGGCGCGACAGTTATCTTGCTCATCGTCGCAGCCTTGTCAGAAGAACGCCTCAAGGAACTGTATGACTACGCGACAGAGCTTGGTCTGGAAGTCTTGGTGGAGACTCACAATCTAGCTGAACTAGAAGTGGCCCACAGACTTGGCGCTGAGATTATTGGGGTTAATAACCGCAACTTGACCACCTTTGAGGTCGACTTGCAGACTAGTGTAGACTTGGCCCAGCACTTTAAGGAAGGTCGCTATTATATTTCTGAATCTGCCATTTTCACAGGGCAGGATGCGGAACGAGTAGCACCATACTTTAACGGAATTTTGGTGGGAACAGCTCTCATGCAGGCAGAAGATGTAGCCCAGAGAATCAAGGAGTTGCAGATTGACAAAGGTTAAGATTTGTGGCCTATCGACCAAAGAAGCGGTAGAGACAGCTGTTTCAGCAGGGGCAGACTACATTGGTTTTGTCTTTGCACCTAGTAAAAGGCAGGTGACCTTGGAAGAGACCGCAGAGCTGGCAAAGCTCATTCCTGCTAATGTTAAAAAGGTTGGTGTATTTGTTTCACCAAGTCGAGCAGAATTGCTAGAAGCGATTGAAAAAGTTGGCTTGGACTTGGTTCAAGTTCATGGTCAGGTAGCAGATGATTTGTTTGAGGATTTACCTTGTGCCAGCATTCAGGCTGTGCAGGTGGATGGAAATGGTCATGTGCCAAGTTCTCAGGCAGATTATCTACTCTTTGATGCCCCTGTGGCTGGGAGTGGCCAGACCTTTGACTGGGGACGATTGGATACGACGGGATTAGCTCAGACCTTCTTCATCGCAGGTGGGCTTAATGAAGACAATGTAGTACAAGCAATTCAACGCTTTACTCCCTACGCAGTAGATGTATCAAGTGGAGTGGAGACGGATGGACAAAAAGATCACGAAAAGATGAGAAGATTTATAGAGAGGGCAAAGAATGGCATATCAAGAACCAAATAAAGATGGATTTTACGGAAAATTCGGCGGACGTTTTGTCCCAGAAACATTGATGACAGCAGTTTTGGAGTTGGAGAAGGCCTACCGTGAAAGTCAGGTAGACCCAAGTTTCCAAGAGGAATTAAAGCAGCTCTTACGCCAGTATGTAGGACGTGAAACTCCCCTTTACTACGCAAAAAACTTGACCCAGCATATCGGAGGAGCCAAGATTTACCTCAAACGGGAAGACCTCAACCATACAGGGGCTCACAAGATTAATAATGCCTTGGGACAGGTTCTTCTGGCTAAACGCATGGGTAAAAAGAAAATTATCGCTGAAACTGGTGCTGGTCAGCACGGTGTGGCAACTGCAACAGCTGCGGCCCTCTTTAACATGGAATGTACCATCTATATGGGTGAGGAAGATGTCAAACGCCAAGCCCTTAATGTCTTCCGCATGGAGCTTTTGGGAGCCAAGGTTGAGGCCGTGACAGATGGTTCGCGCGTGCTCAAGGACGCAGTCAATGCAGCCCTTCGTTCATGGGTGGCTAATATCGATGATACCCACTATATCCTTGGTTCTGCCTTGGGGCCTCATCCATTCCCAGAAATAGTTCGTGACTTCCAAAGTGTCATCGGTAGAGAAGCCAAACAACAGTACCGTGACTTGACAGGTCAAGATTTGCCAGATGCCCTAGTAGCCTGTGTTGGTGGTGGTTCTAATGCGATTGGTCTCTTCCATCCATTTGTAGAAGATGAGTCTGTAGCTATGTATGGGGCTGAAGCAGCTGGACTTGGTGTGGACACGGAGCACCACGCAGCGACTTTGACCAAGGGTCGTCCAGGTGTTCTCCACGGTTCTCTTATGGATGTGCTCCAAGATGCTCATGGTCAAATTCTTGAAGCTTTCTCTATCTCAGCAGGATTGGACTATCCTGGTATCGGTCCAGAACACTCTCACTATCATGATATCAAACGTGCCAGCTATGTTCCTGTGACTGACGAGGAAGCCTTGGAAGGATTCCAACTCTTGTCTCGTGTGGAAGGGATTATTCCAGCCTTGGAATCTAGCCATGCCATTGCCTTCGCGGTGAAATTGGCCAAAGAACTTGGTCCAGACAAGTCAATGATTGTCTGCCTATCCGGTCGTGGAGACAAGGATGTAGTTCAAGTCAAAGACCGCTTGGAAGCAGATGCAGCAAAGAAGGGAGAAGTCCATGTCTAAGACACTAACAGAAAAACTGAACGCTATCAAAGCAACTGGAAAAGGAATTTTTGTTCCCTATATCATGGCTGGGGACCACGAGAAAGGCTTTGAGGGTCTCGGTGAAACAATCCACTTTTTAGAAGATTTGGGTGTTTCAGCCATTGAAGTGGGTATTCCCTTTTCAGACCCTGTTGCAGATGGACCTGTGATCGAAGAAGCAGGCTTACGCAGTCTAGCTCATGGAACTTCTACTCAGGCCTTGGTTGAAACCTTGAAAACCATTCAGACTGAGGTGCCACTGGTCATCATGACCTACTTCAACCCCCTCTTTCAGTACGGTGTGGACAAATTTGTCAAAGATTTGGCAGATACAGTGGTTAAGGGATTGATTATCCCAGACCTTCCTCATGAGCATGCCAACTTTGTAGAGCCCTTTTTGGTAGATACAGACATTGCCTTGATTCCCCTAGTTAGCTTGACAACAGGACTCGAGCGTCAAAAAGAGTTGATCAAGGAAGCTGAAGGCTTTGTCTATGCTGTTGCCATCAATGGGGTAACAGGGAAATCAGGAAATTACCGTGCAGACTTGGACAAGCACTTGGCGCAATTGCATCAAGTAGCTGACATCCCAGTCTTGACAGGTTTTGGTGTGTCTAGTCAAGAAGATGTAGAACGCTTTAATGCGGTGTCAGATGGCGTTATTGTCGGTTCGAAAATTGTAAAAGCTCTCCACCAAGGAGAGCCGATTGAGGACTTTATCAAACAAGCAGTAGCTTACCAAAAATAATCAAACAAACAGCAAGTGAGAGGAAAGGCACAAAAGGAAGTCTTTCCTTTTTCTTTTGCAGGAGAAAGGCTAGGATTCCCGTCGCAGAAGCAAACTGGATCAAGATGAGTAATTCTGTCACGCTAAAGACGAGCGCACAAGAAGCCAGAAAGAGAAAATCCCCTGCTCCCATGTGGATATCGATAAAATGAGCCATGATTCCGAGAACAAGAAAGAAGACCATAACCAGATTCCAGCCAGAGCAGGCCATGAGGATTAGGTGGAAAGTCATCCAGACCAGTAAGGGATACTCCTGATGGCGAAAGTCATAGATTCCCAAGGTCAAACCAGCAGTGATGAGGATGACTTTACCTAAGGAAAGCCAGCCCCAAGACCAAGCTAGAAAGAGGAGTCCTAAGCCTAGTTCAAAGAGGGCATACCAAATAGGATAGCGAATCTTGCAGTAGCGACAGCGAAAGCGACCAATTACTTGAGAGATAATCGGAATCAAATCTAAGGGTCGCAAGCGAGTCTGACAGGAATCGCAGTGACTGGCTGGTTGGATAATGGATTGCTCAGGAAAACGATCAATGACTAAACCGAGAAAGGAAGCGAGAATGCTCCCGACAAGAAAAAAATAAAGATCAATCATACTTATCTATTCGTAAAAAATAGAAGAAGTAGTATAATAAAGAAACATTGATAAGACGGTGAGGTCAAGATGATGATTCGTTTTGAAGAAAATATGAGCACAGAAAATGCTCAGCTCTTAAGCCAATGGTCCAACTCCCTTGGCAAATCCTTTCAAGAACAATGGATGGGAACAATGATTCCTTTTCCCTTAACAATTCAAATCTTGCAAGATTTGGAAGGAATCTTTTCAATCTTTGATGGACAAGAGTTTGTGGGGCTTATCCAGAAAATCAGGCTAGAAGACAGGAATCTTCATATTGGGAGATTTTTTATCAATCCCCAGAAACAGGGACAAGGCTTAGGTAGCCAGGCTTTAAGAAAATTTGTTAGTTTGGCCTTTGAAAATGAAGACATAGATACTATTTCTCTAAATGTCTACGAGGCAAATAAAACAGCTTACAAGCTTTACCAAAAAGCAGGATTTGAAATCGTTCAAATGGTTGAAGTACCTATACGAAAATACATCATGAAAAAGGGCAGATAACAGTCACGGGGGACTAGAGTCCCAAGGATTTTCAAGGATAAGGAAGTTATCTTTCAAAGTTAGAAACAAGACTTCTATGATTTCTAAGATAGAGGAGATAAACATGTCGAGATGTAGAAAAATACGAATCTTGCTCGCTTCTGTACTTGCCTTAGTTGTTGGTATCACTCTTTATTCTCAGTATCAAAGCCACCAAGAACGCTTCCAATTAAAGACCTCCTTTGAAGAAAAGGACACTATAGCTGTCTTAAAACATTTAACGGCGTCAGGGAAATATGCGTCTGACATGCGGAAAGCAGGCTATATTGTTCCTCCCGACGGTGCCATTCGCTTGGATGGAGGAATTGACTCCATAGGGATAAAAGGAGACATCGATCTGAAAATGTTGAATCCTGGCAGGGATGAAGTTTCTGTTTTATTTGCAACAATGGTAAATGAGGAAAAAATAAATGCCTACTATATTTTAGATAATCAATTAACCCTAAAACGTAGTTACTATTCTCATATTAGTAATCAAAAAAAGAAGATGTGAACATCTCTCAAGCCGAAGAAGAACGCTTGTTAAAGATTGTTCAAAAAGAGTTGAAATCTTTTCTAGATAAGATGTATCAGACTTTGTATGGTTGATGTTACTAGTGAGAAATGGAAGCGAGACTCTGTTCAGGATGTCAACGATGATAAGAAAAGGGGAAAAGAATGTTTACAGAATTGCTCTTTATTGTCTCTTTTGTATTACTTTTACGTTTTTTTAAAAGCAGGCGCTCACGAATGATGATAGGAGTGTTCTATGGTTTGCTACTAGTTTGGTTTGTCTTTTCAGTTTTGAACTATGGAAAATACACTCTTCAACCAGGGGAATCCGTCAGCTTAAGAGTAAATCCCAGAACACAAGATTTGGAATACTATTCAATCTTCATCTTGAAGAAGAAAGATTCTAGCAGAATTAAATTATCTGGATCAGATGTTTGGAGTGAGCGAAATGGTGCTATTTACTATGGAGTAGAGGAACAAAAAATTACAAAAAGCCATGGTTTCGATGAGGAGGATGAAGAACTTCCAAACAAGCAAGCAGATATTTATTTAGAAAAAGATGGAGTTGTTGTGAGTTACCAAGGTGAAAAAGTCTTTGATGCCACCAATAACAAGCCCTACACGATAACCATTACCAATGTAGACAACCAACCAGCCCAATTTGAGGCTCAAGTGGTGGATAAATAAGCCAGTCTAGTAGTGTGCAAGCTTTTAAATTTTCTTTCTTTAAAAGGGAGATATTATTTTAAGTAAGCAAAAAAGCCCTGAAACCAGAGACTTTCCTGTTAAGAATCTCTTTTAACGAAAAATGGGAGCGTGTTTAGAATTCGATGTACAAAAAAAGAGGACATTTACGGTCCTCTTTTTGACTACTATAGATGAAAAGGTCAGCTAACTTTTAGCCTTATTTTTCATCTTTGTGAAGCATGTTTTTAACACCTTCAATAGCGCCTTCGACAGCGTCTTTAGCATCTTCAGCAACTTCTTTTACTTTAGAAACAACTTTTTCAGCTGTTCCTTCTTTTTCCATTTTTTCATCGCCAATCATTTTGCCGACACCTTCTTTAATGGAACCTTTTGCTTGATTTAGTTTTTCTTCTGTTGACATGATTCTGCCTCCTTTAAATTGATTGATTTAGACCAGATGAATTAGTGTACGCGAGCATTTTCCTTTGCTTCGCCCTTAACGGCTTCAACACCTTCGCCTACTTTTTCTTGAACAGCAGCAACACCTGAACCGATACCAGATTTCACTTTTTCAAATTGTTCTGAAGCAAATTCTCCTGTTGAAGAAGCCACGTCAGTTACTCGGTCTTGGAGGCTAACTGAATCTGCTTCATGCTGTTCCTTCGTTTTGATATCAACAACATTCACATTGACTTCAACCACTTCTAGATCAGTCATTTTTGTAACTTGTGATACGACAACATCTTTGATTTCTTTGTATAAAGCAGGGACATTCTTTTGGTACTCAACAACAATGTTCAAGTCAACTGCAACTTGCTCTTTCCCAACTTCAACATTGACACCATGAGTGACATTATCCGTATTGATAATTTTTTCTGTTAGATTAGAGAAGAATCCTCCATCCACATCCAAAAGTCCAGGTACTTTTTCAAGTGAAAGACCAATGATTTTTTGGATGACTTTATCCTCATAAGTGAGTTCCCCTTTAACATCTTGAGAAACAACAGCAACATCTTTTTTTTCTACATTTTTATCTACGTTTGACATACGAGACTCCTTTATTTATTTAAATATTTTTCCTTAACATAGTATCCTGCAAATGCTCCTAAGGCTCCACAAATTAGTACAAAGAGTGTTTTGAAAAAGCCAAAGGATAAGATAAAGCAAGCGAGAATGACACCTACTAAACCTGCAATAATTGGATACTGATATTTTTTAAACCATTCCATTTTTACTTCCTTACTTTACACGACTAACAGTCTTTTTGGTCGTTTTTCGAGGTTCAACTTCTTTTACTTTAACTTCAAGTTTTACCTCACGTTCAATACCAAAGAACTGCTTTAATCCATGAGTTATTTCATTCTGAATGACTAGACATCGATTTGAGATGTTGTCTGAAGGAAGAATTTTCCCTTCTACAGTAACGAAACATTTATTTTTGCGGCTATTTACATGGACCGTTGGTTCTTTGATCAACTGATGATCAATGACCAAACATCGAACAAAGCCTTCGATAGCTGAATTTTTTAGTTTTAATGTATCTTCTTGAGTTTCTAATTGAATCTCTAGATATTGTTTAGGATAAAAGAGTATCACTAACATTGAAATTAAAACTAAAACAGATAGGACAAGTGTCCCCCAAAAGACATATCTAGCAATCAGGAATTCAGCGTAGAGTTCTCTCCAACTGAATAAATGGATATCTAAATCACTGACCTGATGATAATCTATGAGAATAGGAAGGAAAATAGTCAAGATTAAGATACAGAAAATAAGTAACAATATTTTCTTTGATTTTGACATATTAAATCCTTTCAAATGAAAAGCTTTAAACCATAATTTTACCCGTCTACAGTATTCAAAATTATGGCTTATCACTTTTAATTTCTTATTAGGTAATGCTTATTTTTTACCAAATAGAAATGAAACGACTGCAACAACAATCACAGCACCTACGATTGACGGAATAATAGCCATTCCAGCCAATGAAGGTCCCCAGCTTCCTAGAAGTGATTGCCCTACAGACGAACCGATAAGACCTGCAAAGATATTTGCAATCAATCCCATTGAACCACCTTTTTTAGTGATTGCACCTGCGATGAGACCAATAAGACCTCCTACAATAATGGACCACAACATAGTGTATCCTCCTTTTCTATTTCTAAATCAAAGAATCAATTTCTTTGATTACACTAATTATATAGTATTTCAACTTGGAAACATAATAGTTCGTCTTAAAAACCGTACTGTAAACATGTACTTTAGATACAAATAAATAAGAAAATCTTGATGCTACTGAGTTTCTAAGGAATTAGACTAGTCTTTTGATGACAAGCAAAAGTCGTTGTAAGAGGATAAATACACTCCATGTGGTATAATTGCATGAAGATTGAAAGACAATCCTTCAGTTTATTATAAAGAGAGAAAAGCTATCCATGAGAGATTTATTATCGAAAAAAAGTCACAGACAATTAGAATTATTAGAATTACTATTTGAAAACAAACGCTGGTTTCATATTTCGGAACTAGCAGAATTATTGCACTGTACAGAACGTTCTGTAAAAGATGACTTGTCCCATGTCAGGTCTTCCTTTCCTGACTTGATATTTCATTCCTCAACAAACGGCATCCGTATCATTAATACCGATGATAGTGATATTGAGATGGTCTATCATCATTTTTTTAAGCATTCAACCCACTTTTCAATTTTAGAATTTATCTTCTTTAATGAAGGATGTGATGCTGATAGTATTTGCAAAGAGTTTTATATCAGTTCTTCCTCTCTTTACCGTATCATCCGTCACATTAATAAGATTATTAAGAAACAATATTGTTTTGAAATTAGCCTCAATCCAGTTCGAATCACTGGAAATGAGATTGATATCCGTTACTTTTTTGCCCAGTATTTTTCAGAGAAATATTATTTCCTTGAATGGCCTTTTGAAGATTTTTCTCAAGAACCCTTGTCTCAATTATTGGAATTTGTCTATAAAGCAACTTCTTTCCCGATGAATTTATCAACTCACAGAATGTTAAAATTACTTCTGGTTACAAATTTATATCGCATAAAGTTTGGTCATTTCTTGGAAGTTGAGAAAAATTCTTTTAACAATCAATTGTTAGAGTCTTTCATGCAGGCAGAAGGCATCGAAGAGATTGTAGCGAGCTTTGATTCTGAATATCGTATCTCTCTGAATAAAGAAGTGATAGGTCAACTATTTGTATCCTATTTTCAAAAAATGTTTTTCATAGATGAAGAAGTATTTCTGAACCATGCAAAAACAGACAGCTATGTAAAAAAATCGTATCAGTTATTGGGAGAACTAGTAGATCAGGTATCAAGAGACTATAATCTCCAAGTAGACAATAGAGACAATCTGATTTGGCATCTGCATAATACAGCACATCTGCATCGCCAGGAATTATCGACAGAGTTTATCCTATTTGATCAAAAAGGCAATACAATCAAGAACTTTCAAAATATTTTCCCTCGATTTGTTTCAGAGGTGAAGGAAGGAATGGAACATTATCTAGAGGCTTTGGATATGGATCGTAATTCAATGAAGGTCAATCATTTGTCTTATACTTTTATCACTCATAGCAAACACTTGGTGCTAAATCTTTTACAAAACCAACCTAAATTAAAGGTTTTGGTCGTGAGTAATTTTGATCAGTATCATGCAAAATCAGTAGCCGAGACACTTGCTTACTATTGCAGTAACAATTTTGAACTGGAAGTTTGGAGTGAACTAGAGTTATCACTTGATGCTCTAAAAGAATCACCTTACGACATCATTATTTCTAATTTTATTATTCCGCCTATTGAAAATAAGAGACTGATCTATTCCAATAATGTCAATACAGTCGCTCTCATCTCTTTGCTTAACGCAATGATGTTTATTCGATTAGACGAGTAACTAAGAATAAAAAAACGCTAGATAGCGTTTTTTCTTATAAGAAAAGAATTTCATCTATATTAGACTCAGAATATCCTAAAAATCTTGTCATTTTTTAGTTCAAAGCAAAGAATAAAGGCTTGTAAATCAAGGCTTTTCAGTGTTATAAAATCATTAAAACAAATGCCAGTCAACTGTTGAAAACTTTTTAGTCTGTTTAATATAAAAATAAGCAAAATGAATTTCTATAGCTAGGGTCAAAATGGTTGCAATAGTCACTACTATCATAGGATTAGAAGCACAAATTAAAGAGAGAGTTAAGGCGGTCAGATAGAGTGCAGCCTGGATGAAGTAGAAACGTTTCGAAAAGCGAAGATAGTGTTTGTTATAGGGGCCATTTGCTAGGACAGCTGCTTGGAAGAGGCCAAGTCCGATATAAAAGAAGCTGGTCACAAAGAGATGATTGGCTTCAGGATTAAGGAGAAAACTCATCGAAACAGTCAACATAATTAGTCCAATGAAAATAGGATAGTGACTGTAAATTAGAAATATCCCCTTTTGATTAGATGTTTCATCAATGGCATGGTCGAATTGACCGAAATAAAAGAAGAACAGAGAAAGCATGATCATGAAATAAAGAAGGGAATAAATCGAGAAATTCTCGATCGTAAAGAAGTTAGCTAGCCCCATAATCATCTCCCCAAAAGTGATAATGACTAGAAGGGAGATACGCTCGATTAAATGGGGGAGATTGACTTGAAAATACTTGGCCTTACGAGTCATGGTTATGGGCATAATAAAGGTAAGGAAGATACTGAGAACGGAAGACATAGATACCAAGGTTGATTGGAAGGAGAGCCGCTAGATAGACACCAAATGTGCGCAAGCCTGTCATCCAGAGAAAACCCTTGATACTTTTTCGATTAATGGTATCTGTTGATTGTCGATAATATTCAACAAGATATTGGAAGAAAAGGGTAAGGGTTAAGGTACCAACGGCCAAGCAAAAAGAGTGGAAATAGAGCTGCCAATCATGGCCAATCATATTTGATATAAAGAGCAGGAGGCCCATATTGATAAACATGATCACCATGTTAAATAAAGAGTTCTTCCCATAGCAATTGGTATAAACGGTCTGAATCATCCAGGAATTGACAAGGACTAAAAGAGACATGAAAAAATCAAATAAAGAACTCCAAGTCAAAATACCGTTATGAAGATGGTGAATGAGGGCCGTTGTTTTTGAAATGGCAAAGACCAGAACCAGATCATAAAACAGCTCTGTAAATTCTACCCGTTTGTGTTTGATAAGGTTTGTCATAGTAGGTTCCTTCTAGTTATGATGTACAATTTATTATAACAGAAAATGGCAATGAAATGGAAGGGTATGAAGTGGTCTTTAAAAAGTGGACCGGCCAAACCGTTTCAGAATATAGAGTTCAGCCTCATGGATAGAGAGTGGGACAGAAACCGGTAATTCGTTAGAATTCGATTTCGTCGTCCCACCTCCGCACAGTTGAGTAGGGCTTTAAAAGCTGATGAAATCAGCGTAGTAGAGCCCACTCAACCACTGCGTCTTGTTCGATAATCCAAAGACAATTGAGAGGCTAGGACTTTTGTCCCAGCCTCCAATAAAGAGTGAGTGCTAAGACTACAAAAAAGCCTTGGTTATCAAGGCTTTTTCCTGTTGATTTAGATGCCCCAACTGAGCTAAGGAGGCAACAGAAAAAGCTGAGAATGTAACTTCCCAGCTATTTTAATATGCCCAAAATGGCAGCTAGATTATTTACGAAAGGCATCAAGGATATAGGTGAAACCAACAATTAAAAATGCAAAGGCAACGACATAAACGACAAAGACACTTGTAGCTACTGGATTGAACAAAATCACTAGACCTAGTAAAAATGCAAGCAACGCTATCCACATGATATGGTTGCCAATAATAGGGAAAATCAATCCCAAACGATTGCCTTTAAAGAAAACTATAATGGCTTCTACAATTAACCAAATTCCTAAAATAGTTGGAATGACAACTGGCAGCGTCACAAAGCCATAGGCAACGAGGTAAAGAGCTAAGAGAAGATTAACAATCCCTTGGAAAAGATGAGCTGGTGAGCGAAGCTCTTTTGGTACAGAGAAATAGCCTAAAATAGCTGCTATAGAAGAAACCAGTAAACCAAATGCAATCCACCAGCTGTAAGCAACAAGATTAGCTACTGGGTTTGTAAATAGGAAAAGTCCTAAAAGGACAAAAACAACTCCTGCAAGGAATAGCAGTAAACGATTAGAAAATTTCATTTCAATACCCCCTATATAGTATAGTATAGTATAGTTTGATAATAAAAATATTATACACCTTTTTAGAGGAAATGTCAATAAACAAAATGGAAAATTTGGAAGTTTCAGTCTGATTTATGAAAAGAAAATCAGTTTTTATTATTTTGAAAATAAAAAGAGAAGATAAAATTTGTCTTCTCTACATGAAAATATTGTATGGCATCAAAGCAAAAGTAACTGGCTTTACACTATTTGTTAAGATGTAATTTGATTCAAAAAGAAAAGATAGATTTAAATGTAGGGCAAATCAGTTATAGACAAACAAAAAAGCCTTGTAAATCAAGGCTTTTTCCTGTTGTTTAGATGCCCCCTGCATGAATTTGTAAGAACTTTTCATATTGAAAATAAACAAAAATGTTGAAATATAGCTGATTTTAGGGAAATACATTTAGGTATTTTCAATGTCAGGATTTAAAAATGGGGCAAAAGTGGGGCAAAAACAAATTAACGAAAAAAATATCGAGTTCGTGCATCAAGTAAATGATAAATTGCAAGAATAAGTGCAACATTTACTCGAACTCATCCTCTAGAGCTTCACTAGCAGTTCTGTAAGCTAAACATTTTCGTGGTCGGTGATTGATATCATATAAAGCCTTGGTTCCCAAAGCTTTTTAATGTTATAAACTCATTAAAATAATCCCCAGTTAGATTTGGAATATTTTTTATTCTGTGTCATATAAAAATAAATAAAATGAATGGCTATAGCTAGAGCTAAAATGGTTGTTATACTCACTACTATTATAGGATTAGAAGCAAAGATTAAAGAGAGAATCAAGGCAGCCAGATAGAGTGTCGCTTGGACACAGTAGTAACTTTTCGAATAGCGAAGATAGTGTTTGTTATGGGGTCCATTTACTAGGACAGCAGCTTGAAAGAGGCCAAATCCGATATAAGAGAAGATGGTTGCAAAGAGAAGATTAGCTTCAGGATTCAGAAGAAAACTCATCGAAACGGTTATCATAATAAGTCCAATGAAAATAGGATAGTGACTGTAAATTAGAAATAGTCCCTTTTGATTAGATTCTTCATCAATAGCATGGTCGAATTGACCAAAATAAAACAAGAACAGAGAAATCATAATAATGAAATAAAGAACCGAATAAATCGAGAAATTCTCGATTGTAAAGAAGTTAGCTAGCTCCATAATCATCTCTCCAAACGTAATAATGACAAGAAGGGAGATGCGCTCGATTAAATGGGGGAGATTTACCTGGTAATGCTTATCTTTACTAAGCAAGATAATTGGCATAATAAATGTTAGCAGAATACTAGCAAATAAGACAGAGACTCCAACGTAAATAGGAAGAAGAGCTGCTAGATAGACTCCTAAACTTCCTAGACCTGTTATCCATAGAAAACCTTTGATACTTTCCCGTTCAACATTATCGGTTGATTTTCTAAAAAATTCAACCAAATATTGTAAAAATAAGGTAAAGGTTAATGTACCAACAGCCCAACAAAGATAATGAAAATATTGTTGCCAATCAGGTCCAATCATATTGGCTATAAAGAGTAAAAGTCCCATTTTGATAAACATGATTACCATGTTAAATAAAGAGTTCTTTCCATAGCGATTGGTATAAACGGTTTGAATCATCCATGAATCAGTGAGAACCAAGACAGCCATGAAAAAATCAAGGAAAGAATTCCAAGTCAAAATACCGTTATGAAGATGCTCAATTAAAGTAGTTACTTTTGAAATTGCAAAAACAAAAACTAGGTCATAAAAAAGTTCTGAAAATTCTACACGTTTATGTTTAATAAGAGTTGTCATCTTAAGTCCTTTCTATTCTAGAAGTACAATTTATTATAACAGAAAATGGTAATGAGAGAAAAGGATATGCTTAAATAACTTCATGTGACGCGAATTGTCAAAACCTTGACCTCTTTTTTCATTTACTTGTCGGTTTCTGTTTTGTAAAATAGTCTCATAAATCAAATGAAATAAAGAGAAAATCATTATGTCAAATAAAAGTCACTCAAATTCGTGCGAGTAAATACCAAAGAATTATGAATAAGTATGGACAAACAGTTGGTAGAAATTTTCTTGGTAGATTGAATACTGGGATTCATCAGAGCATCCAAATGGCAATTGTCGACAAAGTTCTAATAGATGATTTTACACAACATGTCGAATTATTTTCATCCAAAGAACAACAGATGACAGAAGAGAAATATTTACATACAGAAAAGGACTATCTGGATTTACTTTTAGCAGTAAGGAGAAAATTTTTGAAGAATTTAATCAAATTAGAGATGTCTGGAAAGATTGCTCATAAAAAAATGTGGGGCAAATCAGTTATAGACAAGCAAAAAAGCCTTGGTTCCAAGGCTTTTCCTGTTGTATTTAGATGCCCCCTGCAGGGCTCGAACCTGCGACCCATAGATTAAGAGTCTACTGCTCTACCAACTGAGCTAAGAAGGCAAATAAAAAGCTGTATTGGTGCCGAAACTTCACGGTTTGTATTGAACCCGCACAATTAAGCAGGTGGGCAACTCGCTCTAACTGAAGCTGTTTCCGTGTGAGACGGCCTACATGCTGTTAGAAGACTTTTGTTTCCCTAATAATACAAAAAATAGTCGGTCAACACTTAAGTGTGAAGTCGTACACCACAGCGTTTCTATATTTATATGATACCACTTTTTTTAAAAAATTCAAGAGGAAAATTTATTTTTTTTGAAAAGGATTTCACAAGTTTCTTAATTTATCAATGGTTTCCTTACGTTGGGCTAAGGCCCGTTCGTACTTGCCAGTTTCCTCTGGTGAAAAGTAGCTATGATTGCGAATCTTTTCTGGCAAGTAGTCTTGTTTGACCCAGTGTCCAGGATAGTTGTGTGGATAGAGATAATCTTGGGCGTTCCCCAATTCCTTGCTACCGCTATAATGTCCATCACGTAAGTGACGAGGGATTGGTAGGTGACCAGAAGTTTTGAGATCAGCAAGAGCCTTATCCATAGCCACATAGGCTGAGTTGGACTTGGGAGAAAGGGCTAAATCAATCACAACATTAGCAATGAGAATGCGAGCTTCTGGGAAACCAATCCTTTGTGCAGCATCTAGAGCAGTCACGGTATGAATCTGGGCTTCAGGATTGGCCAAGCCGATATCTTCATAAGCGATAACAGTCAAACGACGAGCTAGACTAGGCAGATCCCCAGCTTCAATCAAGCGGGCTGCGTAGTGGAGACTGGCATCCACATCCGAGCCACGGATGGATTTTTGCAGGGCAGAGAGGACATCGTAGTGCCCGTCTCCATCCTTGTCCATAGTAATATAGCTTCGCTGGAGGCTATTTTCCATAATATCAAGCGTGATATGGCGGATGCCCTTGTCATTTTCAGGGGTAGAGAGAACAGCCAAATCTAGTGAATTAAAGGCAGAACGAAGGTCTCCATTGGTAGAGGTTGCGATGAAATCCAGCGCATCCTCATCTAGCTCAACTGGGAAGTCAAAACCACGCTCAGGGTCAGTTAGAGCGATTTGAATCGCCTCTTTAACATCTTGATTGGCCAAGGGTTCTAACTCAAAAATCTGAACACGACTACGAATGGCTGGAGTGACAGAAAAGAAAGGATTTTCAGTCGTAGCGCCAATCATGATGACCAGACCACTTTCCAAGAGGGGAAGTAGAAAATCTTGCTTGGTTTTGTCAAGTCGATGGATCTCGTCCAGTAGTAGGACCAATCCTCCAGAAAATTTAGCTTCTTCGGCGATTTCTTGCAGTCGCTTTTTACTATCAACAGTCGCATTAAAGGTCCGAAAGGCATACTTGGTCGTTCCAGCAATGGCAGAGGCTATACTGGTCTTTCCGATTCCTGGAGGTCCGTAGAGAATCATGGAGGACAGACGATTGGCTTCCACCATGCGACGGATAATTTTTCCAGGTCCGACCAGATGCTCCTGACCGATGACCTGGTCGATGGTTTTTGGGCGCATGCGAAGCGCGAGGTTGTCTGGCATAGCAGTCCTTTCTAACATGGATTTTCTGATGTATATGTGGTAAGATGGTAGTATCTATTTTAGCATATTTCTGAGTAATCGGGGCAATTAAAGAATCGCATAGAAAGAGGACAAAATGGCAACATACGGATTTTTAGATGTTTTAGAGGAAGAGTTGGAGAAGAACTTTCCCTTTGACTTTGAGATTAGTTGGGACAAGCGCAATCATGCGGTAGAAGTGAGTTTTCTCTTGGAAGCGCAAAACGCTGCGGGAGTAGAGATGCTGGACGAGGACGGAGAGGTGTCATCAGACGACATTCTCTTTGAAGAAGCAGTCCTTTTCTACAATCCTGCCAAGTCAACAGTCAATGCGGACGATTATTTGGCTGTCATTCCTTATCTTCTAAAAAAAGGTTTTTCTCGCGAATTTTTAGCTTATTTTGCGCTATTCCTCAAAGACACTGCAGAGGTTGGGCTGGATGCCCTCATGGACTTTTTGGAAGACCCAGAAGCAGAAGAGTTCGTCATGGAATGGAACCAAGAAGTCTTTGAAGAGGGGAAAGTCGGCTTGGAAGAGGGAGAGTTTTATCCTTATCCGAGATACTAGAGACTAGCGGAGAAAGTATATGAAGAAAATAGTCTTGTCTTGTATTTCCGGTCTGTCCTTTGTTTTTTTAATGCTGGGATTTGTTTTTGGGACGATTGCCTTTAAAGAGTTAGATTTTTCTTTAGTCTTTGTTCCAGGCTATCTATTTACTTTTTTCAGCATTTATCTGATATTTATCCTTCATGAGCTAGGTCATGCATTTTGTGGTTACCTGACAGGCTATCGCCTGGTGGCTTTTGGATTAGGAAACTTTCTTTTGACCAAAAAGTCAGGCAAGTTTCATCTTAGCCGAACAGCCGTTCTGAAAAATGTTGGTGCTCAGTATATTGGATTGAAAGAAGATGAAAGCGACCAAAGAATCATCCTGATGCTTGCAGGAGGCTTGATGGTTCATCTTGTCTTGATTTTATTGGCGATATTGTATGGTTTTTTGACAGCTAACTGGTATTTTGCAGCTACTTGGATTTGTCTAAATCTATCTTTTCTTCTCATCAATGCTAAGCCAGTTGGGATTACCGATGGAGCAAAAATCTGGGAATTGCTACAACAGCCTGAAAATACCAAATACGCCTATATGGTATTGAGGCATTCTGCCCAGACCTTACTAGCTCCTCAAGAATATGATTTGAAAGACTTTATCATGCCTGTTGCTGAGTATGCGAGAGGGAGTTTTGCAGAAAGCATTCAGATCTTTCAGGGACTAGATTTCATATTCGATGGTCAGATAGAGACTGCCCAAAAACATTTTCAGTCTTTATTAGATAAAACAGACAATCCGATGTCTCAAACTCTTTCCAAATTATACCTTCTTCAAATTGCCTTGCTAGAAGGAGATCATGAAAAAGCAGAGGAGTATGCAAGTAATCGAGGAGTTAAATCCTTTTTGTCTCTAAAAATGGCAGATACGCAGATAATGCAAGCATGGTATCAATTTCTGGTAAAGAAAGATAGGGATCAGACTGACAAGGCTATAAAAATTGCTAGAAAAAACATGGTGACTAGCCGTTTGGTGCGGGATGAGAAACGTTATTATGAAAACTGGTTAGCAGAGTTGGAGAAAGAATTATCCGAAGGAGTCTGATATGGAAATAGAAATTTCTGATTTTACAGGTTGCAAAATTGCCCTGTTTTGTGAGGATAGGATTTTAACTATCTTGCGTGATGATAAGGAAAACATTCCATACCCTAATACATGGGAATTGCCAGGTGGCGGGCGAGAAGGCGATGAAAGTCCTTTTGAGTGCGCGGCGCGTGAAGTTTATGAAGAACTGGGAATTCATCTGACTGAAGATTGCCTGCTTTGGAGTAAGGTGTATCCAAGTATGCTTTTTGAGGGGAAGGAATCCGTCTTTCTAGTTGGGAAGTTGGCTCAGGAACAGTTTGACAGTATCGTCTTTGGTAACGAAGGGCAGGGCTACAAGTTGATGAGCATTGAGGAATTTCTTGGCTCAGATAAGGTTGTACCCCAGTTGCAGGATAGAGTGAGGGATTATATGGAGGAAGTAAAATGATTTTTGCAATTGCAACAACGACGTTAAATAAGGAAGTTAAACGCAAACTAAAAACTGGACAATATTCTAGAGAAGAAGCTACATTCATCTATTTGGAATATTTAAAGTTAAAGAAGCAGAGAGAAGGTGGTACGAAAGTAGCTGGGATTTCTATGGCCCTTATCTGGGGGTTGCTGTATGTTCTGTCTTTACAAGGTGAGAATAATCAAACACTTTCATTTTCAGAATATTTTTTGTTTCTGATACTGTTTGAAGGAATTGTTCTATTTGTTTATTATCTTACGTTTGGTATTTTTAAACAGCAGATTCATAGTGCAATGAAAGAACACTATACAGATGTGATTGAAGAATTTAAGAAAAATAAGGAAGATTCAAAATGGAAACATGGCAAGAGTTAAAAGTTACAGTGAAGCGTGAGGGGGAGGAATTGGTTTCCAATCTCTTGATTGAGCTAGGAGCGCAAGGTGTTGCGATCGAAGACAGTATGGACTATGTGGGGAATGTCGACCGTTTTGGTGAAATATTCCCTGAAGTCGAGCAGCAAGAAGAAATCGTGGTGACAGCCTACTACCCTGATACGGTTGATGTAGCTGTAGTTGAGGCGGACTTGCAGGCTCGCCTAGCAGAATTAACTGATTTTATGGATCTAGGAGAGGTCAAGATGGGCACGACTGACTTGGCTGAGGAAGACTGGGCAGACAACTGGAAGAAATACTATGAGCCAGCTCGCATCACTCATGATTTGACCATCGTGCCATCTTGGACAGACTATGAGGCGACTGCTGGAGAAAAGATTATCAAACTGGATCCAGGCATGGCCTTTGGGACTGGGACGCATCCAACCACCAAGATGAGCCTCTTTGCCTTGGAGCAGGTTCTTCGTGGTGGCGAAACGGTGCTAGATGTGGGGACTGGTTCAGGTGTCCTCTCTATCGCCAGCTCGCTACTTGGTGCTAAGGAAATTTTCGCTTACGACCTGGATGATGTGGCAGTTAGTGTGGCTCAGGAAAATATTGAGCTCAACCCTAGCATGGAAAATATCCATGTTGCTGCTGGAGATTTGCTCAAGGGTGTGGAGATTGAAGCAGATGTCATTGTGGCTAATATCTTAGCGGATATTCTCATTCATCTGACAGAGGATGCTTATCGTTTGGTCAAGGATGAAGGCTACCTGATCATGAGTGGGATTATCAAGGACAAGTGGGACATGGTGCGCGAGTCGGCTGAGTCAGCTGGTTTTTTCCTTGAAACCCACATGATTCAAGGGGAATGGAATGCCTGTGTCTTCAAGAAGACTAAGGATATTTCAGGTGTGATTGGAGGCTAGCATGCAACAGTATTTTGTAAAAGGCAGTGCTATCTCTCCAGTGACTATCGGGGACAAGGAAACCAGCAAGCATATGTTTCAGGTCATGCGCTTAAAAGAAAATGATGAAGTTACCTTGGTCTTTGATGATGGCGTCAAGCGTTTGGCGCGCGTGATAGATGTGGAAGCGCGTCAGTTTGAGTTGGTTGAAGAATTAGTTGATAATGTGGAACTGCCAATCCAAGTGACCATCGCATCAGGATTTCCCAAGGGAGACAAGCTAGAGTTCATCACTCAAAAAGTGACGGAGCTGGGAGCCAGTCAAATCTGGGCCTTCCCTGCCGACTGGTCCGTTGCCAAGTGGGATGGCAAGAAACTAGGCAAGAAAGTCGAAAAACTAGAAAAAATCGCCCTTGGAGCAGCCGAACAAAGCAAGCGTAATATCGTTCCAAGTATTCAGCTTTTCGAGAAAAAAGCAGATTTTCTAGCTCAGTTTGACCAGTTTGACTCTATTGTAGTGGCCTATGAAGAATCAGCAAAAGAGGGAGAAGCCGCTGCGCTCTTACAAGCAGTCACTGGCCTTGAAAAAGGAGCTAAATTGCTCTTTATCTTTGGTCCAGAAGGCGGTCTCTCACCAGTAGAAATTGAAAGTTTTGAAGCTAAAGGAGCAGTCTTGGCAGGGCTTGGTCCTCGCATCTTGCGAGCTGAAACAGCACCACTTTACGCCTTATCAGTCCTTAGTGTTTTAGTAGAATTAGAGAAATAAGAGGAAGAAAATGGAACAAAAACACCGTTCAGAATTTCCAGAAAAGGAACTTTGGGACTTAACAGCCCTATACCAAGACCGTGAGGATTTCTTGCGTGCAATCGAGAAAACGCGCGAAGACATCAATCAATTTAGCCGTGATTACAAGGGCAATCTTCATACTTTTGAGGATTTTGAGAAGGCCTTTACGGAATTGGAACAAATCTATATCCAGATGAGCCATATCGGCAATTACGCCTTTATGCCTCAGACGACAGATTATAGCAATGAAGAATTTGCCAATATTGCCCAGGCTGGGATGGAATTTGAAACTGATGCCAGCGTAGCCTTGACCTTCTTTGACGACGCCTTGGTGGCTGCAGACGAGGAGGTCTTGGACCGTTTGGGTAAATTGCCTCACTTGACGGCAGCCATTCGTCAGGCCAAAATCAAAAAAGCCCACTACCTAGGGGCTGATGTGGAGAAGGCTTTGACAAATCTGGGAGAAGTTTTCTACAGTCCACAGGACATTTACACTAAGATGCGAGCTGGGGACTTTGAAATGGCTGACTTTGAAGCCCATGGCAAGACCTATAAAAACAGCTTTGTTACCTATGAGAATTTCTACCAAAACCACGAGGACGCTGAGGTTCGTGAGAAATCTTTCCGCTCCTTCTCAGAGGGACTCCGTAAGCATCAAAATACGGCAGCTGCAGCCTATTTAGCCCAAGTTAAGTCTGAAAAACTATTGGCTGATATGAAGGGCTATGACTCAGTCTTTGATTATCTCCTAGCTGAGCAAGAAGTTGACCGTGCCATGTTTGACCGCCAGATTGACCTCATCATGAAGGATTTTGCGCCAGTTGCTCAGAGATACCTCAAGCATGTTGCCAAGGTGAATGGTCTTGAAAAGATGACCTTTGCAGACTGGAAATTGGACTTGGACAGCGCCCTGAATCCTGAAGTGACTATTGATGACGCCTATGATTTGGTCATGAAGTCAGTAGAACCTTTGGGACAAGAATATTGTCAGGAAGTTGCGCGCTATCAAGAAGAACGCTGGGTGGACTTCGCTGCTAATAGTGGCAAGGATTCTGGTGGTTATGCGGCGGATCCATATCGCGTGCACCCTTATGTCCTCATGAGCTGGACTGGTCGTTTGAGCGATGTTTATACCTTGATTCATGAAATCGGGCATTCTGGTCAATTCATCTTTTCAGATAATCACCAAAGTTACTTCAATGCCCACATGTCTACTTACTATGTCGAAGCGCCATCAACCTTCAATGAATTGCTTCTCAGTGACTACTTGGAGCACCAGTCTGATGATCCACGTCAAAAACGCTTCGCTCTTGCTCATCGCTTGACAGACACCTACTTCCATAATTTTATCACCCACCTCTTGGAAGCAGCCTTCCAGCGTAAGGTTTATACATTGATTGAAGAAGGAGAAACCTTCGGAGCAAGCAAACTTAACAGCATTATGAAGGAAGTCTTGACGGATTTCTGGGGAGATGCCATTGAGATTGATGATGATGCAGCTCTGACTTGGATGCGCCAAGCTCACTATTACATGGGATTGTATAGTTACACCTACTCAGCTGGACTTGTTATCTCGACTGCGGGGTACCTTCATTTGAAACATTCAGAAACTGGAGCTGAAGATTGGCTCAATCTCCTTAAATCAGGTGGTAGCAAGACACCACTTGAGTCAGCCATGATTATCGGAGCGGATATTTCAACAGATAAACCACTCCGTGATACCATCCAATTCTTGTCTGACACAGTTGACCAGATTATCGCTTACAGTGCTGAGTTGGGAGAGTAAAGGTTGGACAGAGTTTTAGGAGAAAAATATGAATAGAATCAAAGAATGGCTAGAGCAAGATCCCCAAAGAATGCATTTTATCAAAATTGGTCTAGTTTTGTTGGGAATCATTTTATTGCTTGCTTTGCCTACTCTCTATCTTGTTTTGAGCGGAGTTGGTATTTGGTATTTTGTAAAGAAAGCACCAGATATTCGAAAAAGAAATCTAATGATCGGGATTTTCATTGTCAGTTTTGTTGCAGTTGCTCTTCAAACTCCAACAGTCACAAAGAAAATTTCATCTTCTCAATCAGAAACTATGCAGACTGCGACATCTACTACTTCGACAGCTTCAACCACGGATACTTCATCTAGTATAGAGGAAGCAAAACGAATCGAAGAAGAGAAAAAAGCTAAAGAAAAAGCAGAAGAAGAGAGAATTGCTAAAGAAAAAGCTGCAAAGGAGTTGCAAGAAAAAGGTGAAACCTTAGTCAAACAATTGGAGGAAAGTCAAGATGCGAGTCAAGTGAAGTCTGCTAAAGAGACAGTTAATCAGATTGAAAATAACGACAAAAAGACAGAGTTGCTTGATAGAATAGGTGCAGTTGAGTCGTTAATTTCTCAAAAAGAAGAAGAAAAAAGAGCTGCGCGTGAAGTTGAAACCAAAGCTCAACAGCAAGATAGAATTGTCTATGTTGCAGACCATGGGAAATCAAAAGTTTATTGGTATAGTAAGGATAGAATGCCTTCAAAAACGAATAAAGCCAACGTTGTTGAGATGACAGAGGCAGATGCAATTGCTGCAGGAAAACGTCCATCAAAAACAGAATAAGAAAGAAAGTCATCTTCGGATGACTTTTTGATAAGTTACTAGAAATGTAGAGGTGCTAGAGATGCGTAAAAAATTACAAAGAAAAGTGATAGAAGAAAAACCAAGCTATAGTCGAGAAGAAATTCAGTGGCTGCTTGAGCACTTGGGAGATCCCTCTCCAGAAATTCGAGATGAACTTGTTTTTACGAGTTTGGCTAGGGGGATTCAAGAAGAGTTGTTTTCCCTTGAGCAGTTTCAGTTTATCTCAGAAGAGGTCTCCTCTGATGAAGGTCTATACAAAGAGATTGATAGTAGAGGAGTTTCGACTCTTAAACGTTCTTTTAGGGCGCTTATTTATGCCAATCTTTTGTCTGCAGATGGTAACGAACACTCTCTTTTCTATAAAGGTTTAAAAACTGATATAAGAAATGCTATGCTATCTCAAGGTTTGTATTACCTTAAAAAAGAAAAGGATACGACAGGTTTTTCAAGTCAGTATGGTTGGGTTCACGCTTTTGCACATGGAGCGGATCTCTTGACTGAAGTCGTTTGTCATCCAGATTCTCCTAGTAACAGAGTTTCTGAAGCATTTGATGTACTGGGTCAACTATTTAAAAGAATTACCATTCGTTTTACAAATGATGAGGATTGGCGGTTAGCGAGAGTACTTTATGAACCCATTTTGCAAGTGAAATTAGGGCAAGAACAAGTAGCTTCTTGGATAAAAACGGTTGATTTTCCAATAGAAGAGAGGGAAGATTTTTATAAATTTTCCAATTTCAGATCCAGTCTGTTGGAAGTGTATATCCAACTTGATCAGAAAAATAGTTTACAAGATGCCTTGAAAGAAGCGATTCAATCCTTTCAATACTAAGTCCAAGCGAGTCGTTTCATGATTTTTAAATAACTTTCCAGTCAATTTTCTTGAAACCCTTTGCTTCTTTTGATAGACTAATACTTAGTTTGAAAAAAGGAGACTTATCATGAAAAAATTTGTTGCTGAATTAATCGGTACATTTATGCTTGTGTTCATCGGAACAGGAGCTGTTGTTTTTGGGAATGGTGTTGAAGGTGTTGGGCACCTTGGGATTGCTCTTGCTTTTGGTTTGGCAATCGTAGTTGCAGCTTACTCAATTGGGACGATTTCAGGTGCTCACTTGAACCCAGCGGTTTCGATCGCTATGTTTGTAAACAAACGTTTGTCATCTTCTGAGCTTGTAAACTACATACTTGGACAAGTAGTTGGAGCTTTCCTTGCGTCAGCTGCAGTATTCTTCCTCTTGTCTAACTCAGGCATGTCAACTGCTAGTCTTGGTGAAAATGCCTTGGCAAACGGTGTCACTGTCTTTGGTGGATTCTTGTTTGAAGTCATCGCAACTTTCTTGTTTGTCCTAGTTATTATGACTGTCACTTCAGCAAGCAAAGGTAATGGCGCAATCGCTGGTTTGGTAATCGGTTTGTCATTGACAGCCTTGATCCTTGTGGGATTGAACATCACTGGACTTTCAGTAAACCCAGCTCGTAGCTTGGCTCCTGCTGTCTTGGTAGGTGGCGCAGCCCTTCAACAAGTATGGATTTTCATCCTTGCCCCAATCGTTGGTGGTATTCTTGCAGCCCTTGTTGCTAAAAACTTCCTTGGAACAGAAGAATAATTGAAATTCAAAAAGCCTTGCTCCTCAGTTTGAGGAACAGGGCTTTTTCGTATCTGTTTAGCGGTTGTCAATTTTCTCTGGATAAAGGTCGTGTTGAAAGAGGCGTTGTTCTGCCAATCCTTCATACTTAGTTCCAGGTCTACCGTAATTGTAGTAAGGGTCGATTGAAATGCCCCCGCGCGGAGTGAATTTTCCCCAGACTTCTAAATAGCGAGGGTCGAGCAAGTTAACCAAGTCTTTCCCGATAGTGTTGATACAGTTTTCGTGAAAATCCCCATGATTTCGATAGCTAAAGAGATAGAGTTTGAGGGATTTTGACTCGACGCAGAGCTTGTCAGGAATGTAGGAAATATAAATGGTCGCAAAGTCTGGCTGAGCGGTGATTGGGCACAGGGAAGTAAATTCAGGAAAGTTGAATTTGATGAAATAGTCATTTTCCACATGACGATTGTCAAAGGATTCGAGGACTTCTGGTTGATAGTCAAAAATGTAGGTAGTTTCTTTGTTGCCCAGTAGGCTTAGGTTTTTCATTTCTTCTTGTTGTGACATGATTTTTTCTTTCTAATTTTAAACACCACGTTGGTTGTCGTAGAGGAGGGTATGGAGTTGAGGAAGGACGCGGACATTGCCCCAGCTATCGTCAGCAGCGACACGTTCCCAGAGTTCTTTGAGGCGATCTAGTTGGTCTTGGACAATATTACCCGTAGCCTTGGGCTCAGGATTTCCTGCTGATAAGAAGAGGACATCTGGCTGGTAACGTTCTTGGATCCCTTTGGCAAAGGCTAAATCGGCATCATCAAAGACAGGGATTTTAAAGGTGACCTTGTCTGGATCTAGTTGGGAAACGATAAAGTCTAAGGTTTCGAAGTTGACTTCCATCTTGGATGAAGGAGGTTTGGGACTCAGAGTGACTTGGTCGATATCTTTTAACCAATTTTGCCAGCGGGAGCCTTGGGTCTCAACAGCCAGAGTGACACCACGTTCCTTGAGTTTGGTGACCAGCTCGGCCATGTTGGCTGCTAGGATAGCAGGATTTCCCCCAGATAGAGTTACATAGTCGTAGGTCCCCAATTTATCCAAGGCAGCAATGACCTCGTCAGCTGTCATACGAGTTGGTTTTTCAGAACCATCCCAAGTAAAGGCAGAGTCGCACCAGTCGCAGTGGTAGTCGCAACCTGCAGTGCGGACAAACATGGTTTTCTGCCCAATAGCACGGCCTTCACCTTGAAAGGTTGGACCAAAAATTTCCAGAACTGGTAGTTTGAGGACACGTTCCCTAGTCATCTAACCACTCCCGTCTAAACTCTGCAAAGGCGGTCGGAGTCTCATAGAGGCGAACGTATTCCAAACGGAGACCGCGCTCGTCTGGCAACTCTTGACTCATAGTTTGGAAAATCCAGTAAACCATATTTTCAGCAGTCGTGTTCATATAAGGCAGGGTTTCATTGAGATAGCGATGATCCAAATGGGGCTCTAAGTAGTCCTTGTAGATAGCTTTGATGTCTCCAAAATCGTAGGTCATGCCACGTTCATCTAAAAATCCACTAATAGCAATCTGCAGACGATAAGTGTGTCCGTGCAGGGATTTGCATTTTCCTTCATAGTGAAAGAGGTGGTGGGCAGCGTCGAAAGTGAATTCTTTTGAAACTAAGGTTCTGTGAGGATTGTAGACGAGAGACTCCCCAGTTTCCTGTTTGATTTCTTTAGGTGCGAAAAACATTAGCCCTCTCCTTTCTGTGAAAGATAAACATCTAAACCATGCTGACGTAGGTGGCAG
Organism: Streptococcus oralis subsp. tigurinus; assembly: GCF_002356415.1. Taxonomy (NCBI): domain Bacteria; kingdom Bacillati; phylum Bacillota; class Bacilli; order Lactobacillales; family Streptococcaceae; genus Streptococcus; species Streptococcus oralis. The sequence goes on along the minus strand of NZ_AP018338.1, from coordinate 1,427,865 downwards.
GCTGGGCAATCTCCACAGCCACTTCCGATAATTCCGTTGTAGCAGGTCAAGGTCTTTTCACGAACATAGTCAAAGGCACCGAGTTGGTCGGCTAATTCCCAAGTTTCAGCCTTGTCAAGCCACATGAGAGGTGTTTGGATAACAAAGTCATAATCCATGGCAAGGTTGAGAGTAACATTAAGGGATTTGACAAAGATATCCCGGCAGTCAGGGTAGCCTGAGAAATCTGTCTCGCAGACACCTGTCACGATGTCTTTAATACCAAGTTGTTTGGCAAGAACTGCTGCAAAGGAAAGAAAGAGGTGGTTGCGACCGTCAACAAAGGTATTGGGAACCTCTCCCTCTTTTTGCTCGATTTCCATATCAGAGGTCAGCGCATTTTCAGTGATTTGTCCCAGCAGAGACATATCTAGGATGTGATGACGAATACCCTGTTCCTTAGCGATTTCTTTGGCAACTTGGATTTCGAGATGATGGCGTTGGCCGTAGGCAAAGGTGACAGCTTCGACTGCTTCATAGTGTTCTTTAGCCCAAAAAAGGCAGGTTGTGGAATCTTGACCGCCACTAAAGACGACCAAGGCTGATTGACGTTTCATAGTACTCCTTCCAAAATGGGAAATGTTCAGAGCACGCAAAAAGCTCCCTTTAGGGGAGCTAAAAAATACCAAGTAGAGGTTTTTTTTAGCGATGGCATGTCCCAAACATCGTAATATTCTACCTACAGTCTAGCATATTTTTTGAAAAATGGCAAAGGGCAAGAAAAAAGAGACCTAAGTGCCTCTTTTATTAATTTTAAGTTATTTCTTGAATTCATTGATAGTGAGCTTCCTATATCTTGACATCAGTTGATTAATAGTGATAAACATGGTACAATGAAAGCGGATATAAAGATTGCGCAAGGAGGGAAAGAAAATGAAAAAAAATAAGCTATTGCTTGCTAGTGCGATTGTGATATCGCTTTTAATTCCAATGTCTCAAGTAAAGGCTGATTGGCATAGAGATAATATTGGTTGGTGGTATACATACCCTAATGGTTCGTATTATATCAGAGGTGCTCGAACTGAAATTGACGGAAAATGGTATAGGTTTGATAACAGAGGATATATGGTAACTGGCTGGCAATTAGATGAGTATACTAGTGGAGGCAAACTAGTAAAACAATGGAGTTATTACGATCCAGTGAATGGTGATTTAAAAACAGGCTGGCAAAATGTAGATGGGAAATGGTATTACCTTTATTCAGATGGTCTACGCGGGGGTATGCATAATATAGGTGGAAAACAATATTATTTTGACTCAGTTACTTACGAGATGAAAACGGGTTGGATGTTATTAGAAACTCCTGATCCAAGTTGGTATTATTTCGATCCTGTCAGCGGAGCACTACCAGAAGGTTGGAAAAATATAGATGGGAAATGGTATTACTTTAAATATTCTGCACTTAAAGGCTCACACAAAATAGACGGAAAATTTTATTATTTTGACCCAGTTAATTGTGATATGAAAACGGGTTGGGTGTTATTAGAAGATTCAAATGGTAAATCAATATGGTATTATTACGACCCAGAAAGTGGAGAACGATTGTCAGGTTGGCAAACGATAGATGGGAAAACGTATTGCTTTGACGAATTTGGTAAGGCATTTGTAGGTCGGTGGATATTATTAGATGGAAAACAATATTATTTCGACCCAGTTACTTTTGAGATGAAAACGGGTTGGCTTGAGTTTAACGGAAGTAGATATTATGCAGATCCTAACGATGGTGGTGCATTTGCAAGTAATAAAACTCTAATTATAGACGGTGTTTCTTATACATTCAGTAGTGGTGGCTCTGTTATCAATAATGAGCCTTAATTGATTAACGCCTCAAAAGTTGGATTATTTCTAACTTTTGGGGTCTTTTTTACTTTGAGAATAATGGTACGATCTATGATTTTAGGAAGTAAGTATATGGATTAAAAAAATTTTAAAGGTCACTGACAAATTAAGGTGAAACTAAATCCTTTAGAGTCGCTTTATATCAAGAAATATAGGATTTCAATTTCTTCTTTATTCTGCTAAAAAATTATAGTAGGGTGTATCAATGTCTTCCCTACAATCGGGATTAACATATTTACCACCATTTAATACACTTCTATAATAATCATCAAACTCATCACTCTGAAATATACTCGTTTCTTTTTCCACTTAAAACCGTCATCCTTAATTCATATCTAGCTACTCTATGTCATAAAATCATCGTTTTAAAAATCAACTAATCCTCAGATTAATCATGTTATACAACTTAATAGTCCAAATTAGGTAAACAATAATGAAACGATCAACTTCTTTGAACTAACTGATTTTGATCATAAAAAATATAAAAACCTCCTCTTATAGAGTCATTATTTATGTTCAAGTTCAAAGGTTTTATTAACTTTCCGAAAAATATAAATTTTTTCGGAAAAAAGAACTGTATATATTTGGATAAAATCCACTGATTTACCACTTGACCCTTCTATTAATAAGTTGTACACTATGAATATATGTTACTGTGTAGAGATTATTAAGATGAAGAGAGATATGGATTTATATCGTTTGATACTTTTTAAAATTGAGGATGAATATAGATCAACTGGGTTGTCTAATTTACAAATTGACGGATATGATATAGAGACAATAGCCTATCATTGCGACTTGTTGTTTGAAGCAGGATTAATAAAAAGTTATAAACCAACGTATGCTAATGATGGAATCTATTTTTTAGTGTCGGTGCTTTGACTTGGGAGGGGCATGATTTTCTAGATAAAATAAGAGAAAACACTATGTGGAATAGGACTAAGACTAATATCAAAGAAAATGCTCTACCTATGACTTTGGAAGTAATTAAAAGTGTAGCAACCAGTTTTATAAATTCTCAGCTAAGTAAATATTTAGATGGCTCTTTATAGGAATAATAAATTTCCCTATTCCAAACAAATTTATTCAATTTTTTTGAAATAAAAAAGCAGTACTAGTCTGCTAAATTTTGATGTAAAGTTATTTATAGATTACTTGAAATCAAACCGTGTCAAACCAGGTTTTAAGTTTAATAAAGTATTTTTGGAAAATCTAGACACTGTATGAATCTCTACCTTTTTCTCTACCTTTTTTCCGCAGACGCTTATAAAGTCTATCAGAATAAGCTTTGTAAGAGTATAAGTTAATTTTTACAGAAGTGAAGTAAGCATTCAATACGAATCAATACATAAGAAAAACGCTGATTTCAAGCGTTTTTTCTTTTTGCCAAATGCAATATATTGCACTGTATTTCAATTCAAACTCTACCTTTTTTGGATAAATTGTAAAATATAGTGTAACAAAAAAAACACCCCAAAAGTTAGATTTTTTGTCTAACTTTTGGGATGCAGTTCAAATTCTTATCTCTTTTTATTTTAAATTAAAATGTAAAATCAATGGAAAAGTCAGAATTATAATTTTCAAGTAGGAGTATCTTGAATTATTTCACTCAACAATTCCGGCCATCTTTGTAGTACTTCTTTACCTATTATTACTTCATCCACAAGGCCAATATTTAATACGTCAACAAGCCTACATAAATAAGATTTACCTTGTTTCCACCACGTATGGTATGAGTCTATAAATAATACATGATGACGAATTCCTTGTTCCTTAGCGATTTCTCTAGCAACTTGGATTTCGAGATGATGGCGTTGGCCGTAGGCAAAGGTGACGGCTTCGACTGTTTCATAGTGTTTTTTGGCCCAAAAGAGGCAGGTTGTGGAATCTTGACCGCCGCTAAAGACGACCAAGGCTGAATGACGTTTCATAGTACTCCTTCTAAAATGGGAAATGTTCAGAGCACGCAAAAAGCTCCCTTGAGGGGAGCTAAAAAATACCAAGTAGAGGTTTTTTTTAGCGATGGCATGTCCCAAACATCGTAATATTCTACCTACAGTCTAGCATATTTTTTGAAAAATGGCAAAGGGCAAGAAAAAAGAGACCAAATGAAGCACTTGGTCTCTAGTGTGATTAGCTCAATTCAGCAACGATGGCCTTGATTTGTTCTGCAGTATGAACACCTGCAACTTGTTTCACCACTTGGCCGTCTTTTTTGAAGAGAAGGGTTGGGATAGACATGATTCCAAAAGCACGAGCCGTGTTTGGATTTTCATCAACATCCATTTTAACGATTTTCAAGACATCTTCTGAAAGTTCCTCAGACAATTTGTCCAAGATTGGACCTTGCATACGACATGGACCACACCAAGTTGCCCAGAAATCTACCAAAACCAAACCGTCTTTTGTTTCTTGTTCAAATGTTGCATCTGTAATTGCTTTTGCCATTGTATTTCTCCTTTTTTAGTTATATTGGCTTAAATCTTGTTTCTTGAGATAGAAGAAGATATCTCCGTAAGTCCCATGGTAGTCCAAATCATGACCGTTGTAAGTTAATTTTTGGACAGGGTAGTAGTCTGCGATACCGATAAGGCAAGCCTGTTGTGAACGATCAAAGTCTTCATAAGAATCGAAGGTAACAGTTCTTTCATTCTTGCTGGCATCTAGATAGGTAATTTCAATCATTTTATAACTCCTTTGTTTAATGATGACTTTATTTTACTCCTTGTAAAAAAGAATGTCAAGAAAAATGATTGCGCACGCAACTTTTTTAAAAAATCTGATTAAGAAATGAAATCAAGACTCATTTCCAGTCTTTCTTCGACGGCTTTTTGCAGGTAAGCTAGGGTGGTTTGTCCCTCGTCAGTCAGACAGATAAAACTTGCTCGTCTATCCTGATCGCAACATCTGCGACTAAGCAAGCCACAGTTTTTCTCTTCTAATCGTGCCACCATTCGAGAAACAGCGCTCGGGCTGAGATGGAGTTTATCTGGCAGGTCAATCTGTCGTAAAGATTTTTCATCAGCTAGGTCCAGATAGTAGAGCAGGTAAAACTCTTTCAAGGTCAACCTTTGTTCACTCTGCTGGGCAATAGTTTCTTCCAACAAGGCTTCCATTTCTTTTTGACGGTGGTTGTAGTCAAACCACTTTTCCAAATAGGTCATTGCTTTCTCCTTTCTTTTAAAAGTAAAAATCACAAAGTCATTACTGATTATCTTTGTAACACAAGATGATTGCGCATGCAATGATTATACTACTTTTAACTAATCCTTGCAAGAAAGAAGAATTTCGATATTTCCTTGAAATTTTCTGAAAAAAGAGTAAACTGGTATGCAAGAAGTCTATTTCGTGGAGTTTAGAATGAAATTATATGTTCAATTAATGATTCTCTTTGTGATTTCATTGATCGGTGAGGGAATCTCCAGTTTCTTTCATCTGCCCATCCCAGGCAGTATTATCGGCTTGATGATTCTCTTTCTAGCCCTGCAGTTCAAGTGGTTAAGGACCAGGCATGTCAACATGGTGGGGAATTTTCTGCTGGCCAATATGACCATTCTCTTTTTGCCGCCAGCAGTGGGAATCATGGAAAAGTTCGATGTGATTGCTCCTTATCTCTTGCCCATCGTTTTGATTGTTTTTTTTGCGGCTGTCATCAACATTATCCTCATCGCCCTAGTGGTTCAGTTTATCAAGAGACGATTTGAGGGAGATTATGAGAAAGGAGATGCCAAATGAGTGAATTTGTATCGAATCCTCTGTTTGGGATTGCATTATCTATCCTAGCTTATCTAGTGGGAATGCTGATTTACAGACGTTTTCCACATCCATTGACAACACCCTTGCTGTTGTCGGCTATTTTTATCATTATTTTCCTTAAGGCGACGGGGATTTCTTATCAAGATTATTACCAAGGTGGGGTTTATCTGAATAATTTGATTGTCCCATCGACAGTGGCTCTAGGGATTCCGCTTTATAAGAGTTTTCACTTGATGAAGCACCATGCTCGGAGTATTCTCTTTGGTAGTCTGCTAGCAGTAGTTGTCAATACTAGCTTCACCGCCATAGTGGCGAAAATATTTGGCATGGACTTTTTCCTAGCCATTTCTCTCTTTCCCAAGTCAGTAACAACTGCTATGGCAGTGGGAATAACAGAAAAATTGCAAGGTCTGACGACCGTGACCTTGGTGGTTGTAGTGGCGACTGGGATTTTAACCAGTGTCATCGGTCCAACCCTTTTGAAGTGGTTGAAAATTGACGACCCAGTGGCAGTTGGTCTTTCCCTCGGTGGAACAGGTCATGCAGTCGGAACAGGAACAGCCTTTCGATACGGCTCGGTAGCAGGAGCCATGGGTGGCTTGGCCATCGGTGTCACCGGTATTCTCTATGTTTTTGTTAGCCCTATTGTAGCCAGTTTGATATTGAGTTAAAGCAAAACCCAGCTCTTGTAAGCTGGGCGTTTTTTATTGCAAATTAACCTTGTTTTTCAAAATATAGTAGGTACCGAGATAGTAGATAGCCGATAAAAAGAGATCGCGCAAGATTTCTGTACCAATCATCATGTTAAAGTCATTTTCAATTCGGAAGAAGAGAGAAACATAACCAATGACGATGGCAATGACGATATAGGCTAGAATTCCCATAGCTGTTCGATACTCATTAAAGAGTTGTCCGATTGAGATGGAGAGGTAAATGGATAAAATCCATGTAATCGAACTGACAAATAGTGATAGGGCATACAGCCAGCCGTAGCTGAGGTAAGGGGAAATGAAGTTATAGAGGACAGTGAAGTCTTTTTCTATTGGTGTTAAGAAGAAGATAATCATTACACTCAAGATAAAGACGATATAGCTTAAGATGGACCAGACAAGACCACCTAAAAGTTTTGCGATGATGATTTGATGCTCAGAGACAGGTAAAGTCAGGGTCAAGTACCCTTGGCGGTCATAAACACTCCCCTTGAATCTTCGGATGATTAAAAAGATTGTTGCAATCCAAAGAGTGACGCTGAGTCCTCCAAAGACTAGTACCAAAAAGAAGATGAAATAAACAGCATTGTTAGAATTGTAACTCTGGCTAAGACTACCAAGAAAAGCTCCAATTAAAACTGAAATTGCAAGCACAGCTCCATAGAGCGCTAAATACCATTTATTGACATTCTTAAATTCATAACGAACTAGATTCCAAAACATAATAATCTCCTTTGCTTAGGCTTTAAATTCCTGGCGGAAGAGCTGGTCAATTGATTCACCTGACTCGTAACGAATATCATCAACATTTCCTTGGCGAACGACTTTTCCATCTTTGAGGAAGATAATCTCATCTAAGATTGGCTCAATATCTGAAATCAAGTGGGTTGAAATCAGGACTGTAGAAGTTGGGGAATAGTTGTTGATGATGGTGTTGAGGATATAATCACGGGCAGCTGGATCCACACCTCCGATTGGTTCGTCAAGAACATAGAGGCGGGCTTCACGGCTCATAACGAGGATTAGTTGGACCTTCTCCTTGTTTCCTTTTGATAATTTCTTTAAGCGACTATTTTCATCAATGCCAAGGTCTGCAAGCAGATGTTGGGCGCGTTCAAGATTGAAATCCTGATAGAAGGTTTTAAAGTAAGTAAGGGCTTCTTTAACCTTCATTTGCTCATTGAGATAAGTTGTGTCTGGTAGATAAGAGACAATCGCCTTGGTAGCAGGACTTGGATCCTGTCCGTTAATGAGAACACGTCCTTTATCTGGCTGAAGGAGGCCATTGATCAGTTTGATCAGGGTTGTTTTTCCGGATCCGTTTGGTCCGAGGAGCCCGACAATCTTTCCAGCTGAGATCTCTAGTGAGATATTGTCAAGTGCCGCAGTTACTCCATATGATTTTGATACATTTTCAAGTGCTAGTAGTGTCATAGTCTTAAACTCCTTTAATATAGTCGCTTAATACATTTGGCAGTTCTTCTTTTTTGTAGCCAAATTGAAGCATGCAAGAGACGAAGTGTTGCTGTTGCTCTTCGGAAAGTTGTTTGCGGGACTGAACGATGAGGTCCAAATCCTCGGTGACAAAACGACCAGTTGTTCGCTTGCTGTATACAAATCCTTCACGTTCAAGGTCAGACAAGGCGCGCTGGATGGTATTGGGATTGACCCCAGCCTCGCTCGCCAAATCTCTTACGGTTGGGAGCTGTTGGTTGGGTTCCAGTTCATGGGAAACAATCTGTAGTTTAATTTTTTCCATAATCTGTAAATAAATGGGTTTTGTATTATCAAATGACCAGGACATCATAGTCTCCTTTCTATGTCTTTTTGTTCTAATCAAATAATACAATAAAACAAAAAACTTGTCAAGTAAAAATAAGAATTGTTTTGGGAATTGCTCAAAAAATGGTATAATGAAAAGAAAACGACAAGGAGGGAAATGCATGCGTTGTCCAAAATGTGGGGCTACCAAGTCTAGTGTTGTTGATAGTCGACAAGCCGAAGAAGGAAATACCATCCGTCGAAGACGTGAGTGCGACGAGTGTCAGCATCGTTTTACAACCTATGAACGAGTAGAAGAAAGAACGCTAGTTGTCGTCAAAAAAGACGGTACGCGAGAACAGTTTTCGAGAGATAAAATCTTTAATGGGATTATCCGTTCAGCCCAGAAGCGTCCTGTGTCAAGTGATGAAATCAACATGGTGGTCAATCGTATCGAGCAAAAACTCCGTAGTCGCAGTGAGAATGAGATCCAAAGTGAATATATTGGATCTTTAGTCATGGAAGAATTGGCAGAGCTGGATGAGATTACCTATGTTCGTTTTGCCAGTGTTTATCGTAGCTTTAAGGATGTGAGTGAGTTGGAGAGTCTGCTCCAGCAGATCACCCAGTCCTCAAAAAAGAAAAAGGAAAAGTAAATGAAGCCAAATGACCGTTTTTCTTTTCTAAAGAATAATCGGGTGTCACAAGATACCTCTTCTCTGGTGCAGTGCTACCTCCCGATTATCGGTCAGGAGGCACTGAGCCTCTATCTATATGCCATTACCTTTTGGGATGGTGGGCAGAAGGAACACCTCTTTTCTCATATCCTCAACCATTTGAACTTTGGCATGCCGACCTTGCTCCAATCCTTCAAAGTCTTGTCTGCCTTGGATTTGTTGACCCTTTATCAAAAGGGAGAAACCTATGAATTACAGCTTCATCCTCCCCTCTCCAGTCAGGAATTTCTAAGTCATTCTGTCTATAGCAGATTATTAGAGAAAAAGATTGGGGATACAGCTGTTTCTGCTATGCAGCAGGCTCCAAGTGAGGGAGAAGCACTCTCGGTTGCTTTGAGTCAAGTCTTTCCAACCCTGACTGAAGAAGTGACACCAATCGAGTCTAAAAGCAAGTTAAAAAATGATTTTGACTTGGAACATTTTCAGCGGCTGATGGCTCGAGATGGCTTGCGTTTTAAAGACGAGCAGGCGGATGTTTTGGAATTGTTTGCCATCGCAGATGAAAAAAAATGGACCTGGTTTGAAACCTATCAATTAGCTAAGGCGACAGCGGTGGCTCAGGTTATTTCAGTCAAACGCATGCGTGAAAAGATTGCGCAAAAGCCAGCATCTTCTGACTTTAGCCCCAAAGAAATGACCATTATCAGGGAAGCCAAAAATAAAACTCCCCTGGAATTTTTAGCCGAAATCAAGCAAACACGTAAGGGAAACATCACCCAAAGTGAAAGAGAACTCCTTCACCAGATGGCATCTTTAGGCTTGTTGGACGAAGTCATCAATATCGTCTTGCTTCTAACCTTTAACAAGGTTGATTCGGCTAATGTTAATGAAAAATATGCCATGAAGGTCGCAAATGACTATGCTTATCAAAAAATTCGGACAGCAGAGGAAGCCGTGCTTCGGATTCGAGAGCGTCAGCAAAAAGGTCAGGAAGACCAAAAATCGAAAACTAGCTCGACTAAGACCAATGTTCCCAAGTGGAGCAATCCAGAATACAAGAATCAAACCAGTGAGGAAACTCGTCTGGAACTAGAACGCAAAAAACAAGAAATGTTAGCCCGATTAGAAGAAGGAGGAGACTAGATGGAAAGTGTTGGTGATGTAATCAAACGTCAGACAAGTCGTTTTCAGTATCAAGACTTGGTCCAGCAGATCATGAAGGACCCTGATGTAGCGGCTTTTATCCAGAAAGAATCCCTCAGTCCAGAGGAGTTAAATCGCAGCATTTCCAAGTTCAACCAATATATCACAGAACGGGATAAGTTTCTTCGTGGGGATGCTGACTATATAGCGCGTGGCTACAAGCCTATCTTGGTTATGAATCACGGCTATGCAGATGTATCTTATGAAGAAACACCAGAACTAATCGCGGCTGAAAAAGAGGCGGCAATCAAGAGTCGTCTCAAGTTGATCAATCTACCAGCAAGTCTCAAGAAAGCGAAATTGGCTCAGATTGACCTGGATGATCTAGGCCGTTTGCCGATCTTTGAGAGACTCTATGCCTTTGTTGACCTTTACCCTAGTATCCGAAAAGGTCTCTATCTTTATGGAGATTTTGGTGTCGGTAAGAGTTTCATGATGGCGGCTCTTGCTCATGACCTATCTGAAAAACGTGGTGCTTCAACAACCATTCTCCACTATCCCAGCTTTGTCATTGATGTAAAAAATGCCATCGGTGAAGGATCTGTGAAGACCTTGGTGGATGAAATCAAGTTAGCAGAAGTCTTGGTCTTGGATGATATTGGTGCAGAACAGTCTACCCCTTGGGTGCGTGATGAGATTCTCCAAGTTATTCTCCAGTATCGTATGCAGGAAGATTTGCCGACCTTCTTTACTTCCAACTTTAATTTCCAAGATTTGGAAAAACATTTTGCCAAAGGAAAGAATGGAAATGATGAGACTTGGGAAGCTAGACGGGTCATGGAACGAATCCGTTATTTAGCAGAGGAAACGAGACTAGAAGGAGAAAATCGCCGATGACAGAAACCATTAAACTGATGAAATCTCATACTTCAGTTCGTCGCTTTAAGGAGCAAGAAATTCCTCAAGCAGACTTGGACGAGATTTTGACTGCTGGGCAAATGGCGTCATCTTGGAAAAATTTCCAATCCTATTCTGTGATTCTTGTGCGCAGTCAAGAGAAGAAAGATGCTCTTTATGAATTAGTTCCCCAGGAAGCCATTCGCCAGTCAGCAGCCTTTTTGCTCTTTGTCGGTGACTTGAATCGAGCGGAAAAGGGAGCAAGCCTTCATACGGACACTTTCCAACCTCAAGGAGTGGAAGGTCTCCTTATCACGTCTGTGGACGCGGCTCTTGCTGGCCAAAACACCTTGCTTGCAGCAGAGAGTCTGGGATATGGTGGTGTTATCATCGGTTTGGTCCGTTACAAGTCAGAAGAAGTGGCAGCGCTTTTTAACCTGCCTGACTATACCTACCCTGTTTTTGGGATTGCCCTTGGCGTGCCAAATCAACAACATGAGGTCAAACCAAGACTACCTTTGAACCAAGTGGTATTTGAAGAAGAATACCAAGAACAGCCCGTAGCAGCGATTTTGGACTATGATCAAGTTCAGGCAGACTATGCTGGTGCGCGTGCGACGACCTCTTGGAGTCAACGTTTGGCAGAGCAGTTTGGCCAAGCCGAACCTCGTTCAACTCGGAAGAATCTAGAACAGAAAAAGTTATTGTAGAAAGTGAGAAAACATGGCCTTACCAACTATTGCCATTGTGGGACGTCCCAATGTTGGGAAATCAACCCTATTTAATCGGATCGCTGGTGAGCGAATTTCAATCGTAGAAGATGTCGAGGGCGTGACACGTGACCGTATCTATGCAACGGGTGAGTGGCTCAATCGTTCCTTTAGTATGATTGATACGGGAGGGATTGACGATGTCGATGCTCCCTTTATGGAGCAAATCAAGCACCAAGCAGAAATTGCTATGGAAGAAGCTGATGTCATCGTCTTTGTGGTGTCTGGGAAAGAAGGAATTACGGATGCGGATGAATACGTTGCCCGTAAACTCTATAAAACCCATAAACCTGTTATCCTTGCCGTTAACAAGGTTGACAACCCAGAAATGCGAAATGATATCTTTGATTTCTATGCGCTAGGATTAGGCGAACCCCTGCCAATTTCGTCTGTCCACGGTATCGGAACAGGGGATGTGCTTGATGCCATCGTGGAAAATCTACCAAATGAAGTTGAAGAAGAAAATCCAGACGTGATCAAATTCAGCTTGATTGGCCGTCCAAACGTTGGAAAATCAAGTTTGATCAACGCTATTTTGGGGGAAGATCGTGTCATTGCTAGTCCAGTAGCTGGAACAACGCGTGATGCCATTGATACCCACTTTACAGATACGGATGGACAAGAGTTTACCATGATTGATACAGCTGGTATGCGCAAGTCTGGTAAAGTCTATGAAAATACGGAGAAATACTCTGTCATGCGTGCCATGCGTGCTATTGACCGTTCTGACGTGGTCTTGATGGTCCTCAATGCCGAAGAAGGTATTCGTGAGTACGACAAGCGTATCGCAGGTTTTGCTCATGAAGCCGGTAAAGGGATGATCATCGTGGTCAATAAGTGGGATACCCTTGAGAAAGACAACCACACCATGAAGAAATGGGAAGAGGATATCCGTGAGCAGTTCCAATATCTGCCTTATGCACCGATTGTCTTTGTATCCGCTCTTACCAAGCAACGTCTCCATAAACTGCCTGAGATGATCAAGCAAATCAGTGAAAGTCAAAACACCCGTATCTCATCAGCAGTCTTGAACGATGTGATTATGGATGCCATTGCTATCAATCCAACACCGACAGACAAAGGAAAACGCCTCAAGATTTTCTACGCAACCCAAGTGGCAACCAAGCCACCAACCTTTGTCATCTTTGTCAATGAAGAAGAACTCATGCACTTCTCTTACTTGCGTTTCTTAGAAAATCAAATCCGAAAGGCCTTTGTCTTTGAGGGAACACCGATTCACTTGATTGCAAGAAAACGCAAGTAACCCTTGCTTATTTTCCAATAAGAATAACTTAAAAGAAGACTTCATAGTCTTCTTTTTTTCTATCTAAAAAGGGAGAAAAGAACCTATCAAATTGGAGGAGAATCTGTCATCAAATTTCAATCATTTTCCTAGCTTTTGTAATCTATTTGTAATGAAAATGCACTTTTTTTGTAAAAATCAAAATGCTATAATTCCTTAAATCAATTTTCCTTTATCAGGGAGGTTATTATGAAAAAAGGCAGATTATTTAAACATAGTTTGTTGGTTCGCTTGCTTGGGTTGCTGATGGTCTTTCTCTTCTTGTCAGCATTCACAGCACCTGAAAAACCTGAGTACGGAATCTATGATCCCAATCACTATCTGACTGATGATACAATCAGACTGATCCAAGGCTTGAATAAGGTAAATAGTCAAAAAGCAGAAAAATTCCAGATGGGCGTTTACGTTGTGAAAAGCCTGGATGGAGAAACAATCGAAACTGTAGCCAACGAAACAGCTAGAGCTTGGAAGATTGGCTACTCGGGAGACAACAACGGCGCCTTGATTGTGGTCGCTGTTGAGGATAGAAAATCACGGATTGAAACAAGCAATAATGTGGCCAGTAAAATCACAGACTATCAGACCAATAGATTTTTGAAAACAGCACGACCTTACTTTCAAAAGGGAGACTACAGCAATGGAGTTCTTTCTATAGCAAACAATCTCAACTACATGTTTTATAGTGGATCGAGTACGACTTCTTCAAGTTCTAGAAGTAGTTACGACTATGCTACTAATTCTAGTCGTCTAAGAGAAATTGAAAAGTATACAGCTGAGAGTCAATCTTCAAAACGGAACCGAAAAAGCAGTTCGAGCGACGGAGTTATCGGATTTGGAATTCTCATTTACTTCATCGTTATGATTATCGGATTTATATCTGGAGGCCGTGGTGGCGGTTCACATGGAGATGATTCTGGCGGTGGCTGGTGGGGCGGTGACTCATCAGATTCAGGATCTTCTTGGTCTGACTCAGGCTCCGACTCATCTGGAGGCTGGGACGGCGGTGGCTTTGATGGCGGTGGTTCGTCTGATGACTGGTGAGTGATCATATATTGCTTCTCCATACAGTAAGGTGATTCCTTTGCAACAGTTCACTCCTTAATTAAAAATAAAAACAAAGTTTGGGAAATTGATTTAAAATCTGAGTATTTTCTCAGAAAAGTTGATAAAAGAAAGTGTTAAGGTTTTGATATGAAACAAAATAAAGTAATTCTCTCAATAGTGGCGATCTTTTTTGGACTACTAGTTCTGGGAAGTTGTTCCGCAGTGACGACCTATAATGGTCTGGTTGGTGAACAGACTAAAGTGGAGCAGGCTCAGGCCGATGTCTCGACAGCCCTCCAACGTCGTTCGGACTTGATTGGTAACTTGGTGGAGTCCGTTAAAGGACAAATGAATCATGAAACCGAAGTCTTTACCAAGATTGCTGATGCTAGAGCTAAAATCGGTAGTAGCTCAGTGACATCGGAAGAAAACCAAAAGGCTCAGGGAGAGTTGAGCTCAGCTCTTTCCCGCTTGATTTCCTTGACGGAGAATTATCCAGAACTCAAGAGCAATCAAAATGTTGAGCAACTAATGGTCGAACTTTCAGGCAGTGAAAATCGTATTTTTGTAGCACGCAAGGACTATAATAAGGTTGCAGCTGAGTACAATCAAAAGTTGAGAAGTTTTCCAACCGTGCTTTTTGCGAATATGATGAACTTCAAAGAAGCTGAAACCTTTAAAGAAACAGAAGAAGCCAAGACAGTTCCTAAGGTCGATTTTGGAACCTCTTCATCCAGTCAATAAAGTGAATCAGCCTATGAATAAAGGAATTTCTCTAGTATGACTAGTGATTTCAAACCGAACCTGGAAAGCTTTTTCTAGGTTTTTTTGGTATAATAAAAGGGAAGAGACAGTGACTCAAATGGAGGTTTGCTATGGAGAAAACAAAAGCCTTTCTTGAAGCGCACTACAAGAGATATATCCTTACGATTTGCCTTCTCTGGTTCCTCATGTTTTTCCTTCCTTGGGATTGGCAAATAGGAGGAATTTCAGTATATTATTTCGTTATGAAAAAACTCTTCGTGGTCTTTGGCGTTTTATCCATCCTATACTCCGTGCTGATTAAAAAAATCAGTCTTCTCATCTTTGGAATTATCTTTTGCTTGGCCTTCTGGATCAATCTCTTTTGGTATTTTGGGATACTGCCTGTATTCTTGGGAAATTAAACATTAAAAAATGAAGGACTAGACTAGTAGCTAGTCCTTTTTTCCCCTTTGTAAAACAAGGATTCTTTCTTGAAAAATAACAGTAAATATGCTAAAATGAAAAGAACATTCTAAAATATTCAGAATAAAAAGTAAGGAAAATCATGGCTAATATTTTAAAAACGATTATTGAAAATGATAAAGGAGAACTTCGCCGTCTAGAAAAGATGGCTGATAAGGTTCTTAATTATGAGAGCCAAATGGCTGCGATGTCAGACGAAGAGCTAAAAGCAAAAACTGACGAATTTAAAGAACGTTACAACAAGGGTGAATCACTTGATTCACTACTATATGAAGCTTTTGCGGTAGTTCGTGAAGCAGCAAAACGTGTCCTCGGGCTTTTCCCTTATAAGGTTCAGGTCATGGGTGGGATTGTTCTTCACCATGGTGACGTTCCAGAGATGCGTACCGGTGAAGGGAAGACCTTGACGGCGACCATGCCGGTGTACCTCAATGCCCTTGCAGGTAAAGGGGTTCACGTAGTTACAGTCAACGAATACCTAACAGAACGTGACGCGACTGAGATGGGTGAGTTGTACTCATGGCTCGGTCTATCAGTAGGGATCAACTTGGCAGCCAAATCTCCAATGGAGAAAAAAGAAGCGTACCTCTGTGATATCACCTACTCAACCAACTCAGAGATTGGTTTTGACTACCTTCGCGACAACATGGTCGTTCGTGCAGAAAACATGGTACAACGTCCGCTCAACTATGCCTTGGTCGATGAGGTTGACTCGATCTTGATCGACGAAGCCCGTACTCCTTTGATTGTTTCAGGTGCCAATGCAGTTGAAACGAGTCAGCTCTACCATATGGCGGATCACTTTGTGAAGTCTTTGGACAAGGATGACTATATTATTGACATTCAGTCTAAGACGATTGGTTTGTCTGATTCTGGGATTGACAAGGCTGAGAGCTATTTCAAACTGGAGAATCTCTATGATGTCGAAAACGTGGCTCTTACCCACTTTATCGACAATGCCCTCCGTGCCAACTATATCATGATTCTCGATATCGACTATGTGGTAAGTGAAGAGCAAGAAATCTTGATTGTCGACCAATTTACAGGTCGTACCATGGAAGGTCGTCGTTATTCTGACGGCTTGCATCAAGCGATTGAAGCTAAAGAAGGTGTTCCAATCCAAGACGAGACCAAGACTTCAGCTTCTATCACCTACCAAAACCTCTTTCGTATGTATAAGAAATTGGCAGGTATGACGGGTACTGGTAAGACAGAAGAAGAAGAATTCCGCGAAATATACAACATTCGTGTTATCCCAATCCCAACCAACCGTCCAATCCAACGTATCGACCACTCAGACCTTCTCTATGCCAGTCTTGATGCGAAGTTTAAGGCTGTAGTTGAAGATGTAAAAGCTCGTCACCAAAAAGGTCAGCCGGTCTTGGTAGGTACAGTTGCAGTTGAAACGAGTGACTTTCTTTCTAAAAAACTGGTAGAGGCAGGTGTTCCTCACGAAGTCTTGAATGCGAAGAACCACTACAGAGAAGCGCAAATCATCATGAACGCTGGTCAGCGTGGTGCAGTTACTATCGCAACCAACATGGCCGGTCGTGGTACCGACATCAAGCTTGGCGAAGGGGTTCGTGAACTTGGTGGACTTTGTGTCATTGGTACAGAACGCCATGAAAGTCGCCGTATTGATAATCAGCTTCGTGGACGTTCAGGGCGTCAAGGAGACCCAGGTGAGTCACAATTCTACTTGTCTCTTGAAGATGATTTGATGAAACGTTTCGGTTCAGAACGTTTGAAAGGTGTCTTTGAACGTCTCAACATGTCTGACGAAGCCATCGAATCTCGCATGTTAACGCGTCAAGTTGAAGCAGCTCAAAAACGTGTTGAAGGAAACAACTACGATACTCGTAAACAAGTCCTTCAATACGATGACGTTATGCGTGAACAACGTGAAATCATCTATGCACAACGTTATGATGTCATTACAGCAGATCGTGACTTGGCACCTGAAATCCATGCTATGATCCGTCGTACCATTGGCCGAATCGTAGATGCACATGCTCGTTCGAAAGAAGATGAAAAACTGGAAGCAATCCTGAACTTTGCTAAGTATAACTTGCTTCCAGAAGATTCAATCAGCCGTTCAGATCTTGCAGGTCTGTCAGATCAGGCCATCAAAGATGAACTTTTCCAACGTGCCTTGAAAGTTTATGATAGCCAAGTTGCCAAACTTCGTGATGAAGAAGCAGTGAAAGAGTTCCAGAAGGTCTTGATCCTACGTGTTGTAGACAACAAGTGGACAGACCATATCGATGCTCTTGATCAGTTGCGAAATGCTGTTGGTCTTCGTGGATATGCGCAAAACAATCCTGTCGTAGAATATCAAGCAGAAGGTTTCCGTATGTTTAACGACATGATTGGATCGATTGAATTCGATGTGACCCGCTTGATGATGAAAGCACAAATCCACGAACAGGAACGTCCTCAAACTGAACACAATATCAGTACAACTGCGACTCGTAATATCGCAGCGCAGCAGACTCAGCTTCCAAAAGATGTGGACTTGAGCCAAATCGGACGAAACGACCAATGCCCATGTGGATCAGGTAAGAAATTCAAGAACTGTCATGGTAAGAGACAATAATATGAGATAAGATACAGGCGGATACCTGGTAAAAATCATTTTTTGCTTGGTGTCCGTTTGCTTTATAAGGAGATGAATCATGGTATTTAAAGCTAAAAGTCCTAAAATTAACATTGAAGAAGTTCGCGCCTTGTCTAAATTAGAGGGGGCGGCTCTTGCGAGAAAAAAACAACGTGATCAGGAATTGGAAGCTATCATCCGTGGAGAAGACCAGCGTATTCTTTTGGTGATTGGACCATGTTCATCTGATAATGAAGAGGCAGTCCTCGAGTATGCTAAGCGCCTGTCTGCCTTGCAAGAAGAGGTCAAAGACCGTATCTTTATGGTCATGCGTGTCTATACAGCTAAACCTCGTACCAATGGAGATGGCTATAAGGGCTTGATTCATCAACCAAATGCTAAAGAAGCACCTAGCTTGATCAATGGAATCAAGGCTGTTCGCCAACTGCACTACCGTGTGATTACCGAGACTGGTATGACAACAGCGGATGAGATGCTTTATCCTGAAAATCTTCCGCTGGTGGATGATTTGATTTCTTATATGGCTGTTGGAGCTCGTTCTGTAGAGGATCAACAGCACCGTTTTGTAGCGAGTGGAGCAGACTTTTCAACAGGATTTAAAAATCCAACATCTGGAAATCTCAATGTTATGTTTAACGGGATTTACGCAGCGCAAAATAAACAGAGTTTCCTTTTCCTCGGTAAAGAGGTGGAAACAACAGGGAATCCATTGTCCCACGCCATTCTTCGCGGTGCCTTGAATGAATACGGGAAAAATATTCCTAACTACTACTATGACAATTTGATGGATACCATTGATCAGTATGAAAAGATGGGCTTGGAAAATCCCTTTATCATCATCGATACCAATCATGATAATTCGGGCAAGCAGTACATGGATCAAATCCGTATCGTTCGTCAGACCTTGATTAACCGTGACTGGAATGAGAAGATCAAAAAATATGTTCGTGGTTTTATGATTGAGTCCTATCTAGAAGATGGACGTCAAAATGAGCCAGAAGTTTTTGGTAAGTCCATTACAGATCCGTGTCTAGGATGGGACAACACAGAAGCACTTGTTCGCGAAATTTACCAAACGCTAGGAGAGTAAGATGGCATTTATCGAAAAAGGTCAAGAAATTGATATTGAAGCAATCAAGGCTGCGACCCAGTTGTCACCTGAAGTCTTGCGTTATAAGGAAGTGCGAGATCAAGAGTTGGCAGCCATCATCTCGGGTGAGGACGACCGAATTCTTTTGGTAATGGGACCTTGCTCTTCTGACAATGAAGAGGCTGTTTTGGAATATGCCCGCCGTTTAGCTGACTTGCAGAAAAAAGTTGCGGATAAAATCTTTATCGTCATGCGTGTCTATACAGCTAAACCTCGTACCAATGGAGATGGCTATAAGGGTTTGATTCATCAGCCAAATGCTAGTGAGGCTCCTAGTCTCATCAATGGTTTGCAGGCTGTTCGTCAGCTCCACTACCGTGTGATTACGGAGACGGGATTGACTACGGCTGACGAGATGCTTTATCCGTCTAATCTCCTTTTGGTCGATGATCTGGTCAGCTACCATGCTGTAGGAGCTCGTTCAGTGGAAGACCAGGAACACCGCTTTGTAGCCTCTGGGATTGATGCTCCAGTTGGGATGAAAAATCCGACATCCGGAAACCTTGGGGTTATGTTTAATGCTATCTATGCAGCTCAAAACAAGCAAACCTTCCTTTACCATGGCCAAGAAGTGGAGACTTCAGGAAATCCCTTGGCCCACGTTATTCTTCGTGGCGCCATGAACGAATATGGTAAAAATGAACCCAACTTCTACTATGAAACCCTCTTAAACGCTATCAACCGTTATGAGACCATGGGACTTGAAAAGCCCTTTATCATCATCGATACCAATCATGACAATTCTGGCAAGCAGTATATGGAACAAATCCGCATTGTTCGCCAATCCTTGCTGAATCGTGACTGGAATGAAAAGATTAAAAAGACGGTTCGAGGCTTTATGATCGAATCTTACCTAGCAGATGGTCGTCAAAACCAACCAGAGGTCTTTGGCTGCTCCATAACTGACCCTTGTCTAGGTTGGGAAAATACAGTAGCCTTGGTAGAAGAAATTTATACTACCTTAACAAAATAAGTGAAAAGGATGGAGTTGGGGGAATCTCAGCTCCTTTTGATGAGTATGATAGTTGGACACGGAATTGACATCGAAGAATTGGCTTCGATAGAAAACGCAGTTACACGACGTGAGGGCTTTGCTAAGCGCGTGCTGACCCCTAAAGAAATGGAGCGTTTTGCCAGTCTCAAAGGGCGCAGACAAATCGAATACTTGGCAGGTCGTTGGTCGGCTAAGGAGGCTTTTTCCAAGGCTATGGGGACAGGAATTGGCAAACTGACCTTTCAGGATTTGGAAGTTTTGAACAATGAACGAGGCGCGCCTTATTTTAGTCAGGCACCATTTTCAGGAAAGATTTGGCTATCTATCAGCCACACAGATCAGTTTGTGACAGCCAGTGTCATTTTGGAGGAAAATCATGAAAGCTAGTCCACATAGACCGACCAAGGCTCTGATATATCTGGGAGCCATTCGACAAAATATCCAGCAAATGAGTGATCATATCCCTGAAGGAACGCTCAAGTGGGCAGTGGTCAAGGCCAATGCCTATGGTCATGGAGCAGTTGCTGTTGCCAAGGCTATTCAAAATGATGTTGATGGATTTTGTGTTTCCAATATTGATGAAGCTATTGAACTTCGTCAGGCTGGACTTAACAAGAAAATTCTCATCTTAGGAGTTTCTGAGCTAGAAGCCGTTGACCTAGCTAAAGAATACGACATCACCATGACAGTGGCTGGGCTGGAGTGGATTCAAGCGCTCTTAGCTAGGGAGACAGATTTATCTGGCTTAACTGTCCACCTCAAGATTGATTCAGGAATGGGACGAATTGGTTTTAGAGAAGCCAGTGAAGCGGATCAGGCTCATGCCTTGCTCCAACAACACGGCGCTCGTGTTGAGGGAATTTTTACCCACTTTGCGACTGCAGATGAAGAATCAGACACTTATTTTAATACCCAGTTAGAACGATTTAAAACTATTTTGGCAAGTATGAAGGATGTTCCAGAGCTGATTCATGCCAGCAACTCAGCAACGACCC
Source organism: Streptococcus oralis subsp. tigurinus (assembly GCF_002356415.1). NCBI lineage: Bacteria > Bacillati > Bacillota > Bacilli > Lactobacillales > Streptococcaceae > Streptococcus > Streptococcus oralis. The sequence continues at coordinate 1,406,943 of NZ_AP018338.1, read as the reverse complement.
TCTGGCATGCAGAGACTATTTTCAATGCGGTTCGTATGGGAGATGCCATGTATGGCCTGAATCCTAGTGGAGAGGTCTTGGACTTGCCCTATGATTTGACTCCAGCCTTGACCTTGGAGTCTGCCCTTGTTCATGTCAAGACAGTTCCGGCTGGAGCTTGCATGGGCTATGGGGCGACCTATCAGGCGGATAGTGAGCAAGTCATTGCGACGGTGCCAATCGGTTATGCGGATGGTTGGACACGAGACATGCAGAATTTCTCCGTCTTGGTAGATGGACAAGCGTGCCCAATCGTCGGTCGGGTTTCAATGGATCAAATCACCATTCTATTACCTAAGGTTTACCCTCTAGGAACAAAAGTAACCTTAATTGGCTCCAACGGTGACCAGGAAATCACAGCTACTCAGGTAGCGACCTATCGTGGAACTATTAACTATGAGGTGGTTTGTCTCCTCAGCGACCGCATTCCGAGAGAATATTATTAAAAAGAAAGGAGTGGAGCATGAATTTACACCAACCCTTGCATGTCTTACCTGGTGTGGGACCAAAGTCAGCAGAGAAATACGCCAAACTAGGAATTGAAAACTTGCAAGACCTCTTGCTCTACTTTCCTTTCCGTTATGAAGATTTCAAGACCAAGCAGGTGCTAGAGTTGGAAGATGGAGAAAAGGCTGTTCTGTCTGGTCAGGTAGTGACTCCTGCCAGTGTCCAGTATTATGGTTTCAAGCGCAATCGCCTGCGTTTTAGCCTCAAGCAGGGAGAGGTCGTTTTTGCGGTGAATTTTTTTAACCAACCCTATCTGGCTGATAAGATAGAGTTAGGTGCAACTCTTGCTGTCTTTGGGAAATGGGACCGTGCCAAGGCCAGTTTGACTGGGATGAAGGTTCTAGCTCAAGTGGAAGATGACCTCCAACCGGTTTATCGTCTGGCTCAAGGAATCAGTCAGGCCAGTCTGGTCAAGGTCATTAAGACAGCCTTTGATCAGGGGTTGGACCTCTTGATAGAGGAAAATCTTCCCCAGTCTTTACTTGATAAATACAAACTCATGTCCCGTTGTCAGGCTGTCCGTGCCATGCATTTTCCTAAGGATTTGGCAGAATACAAGCAGGCCCTTCGTCGGATCAAATTTGAGGAACTCTTTTATTTTCAGATGCAGTTGCAGTCACTCAAGTCTGAAAATAGAGTTCAGGGAAGCGGTCTGGTTCTGAATTGGTCTAAGGAAAAGGTGACAGCTGCTAAAGAAAATCTGCCATTTTCCCTGACTCAAGCTCAGGAAAAAAGTTTGCAGGAAATCTTGACCGACATGAAGTCGGACCATCACATGAATCGTCTCCTGCAAGGAGATGTGGGGAGCGGAAAAACGGTGGTTGCTGGTTTGGCCATGTTTGCGGCGGTGACGTCTGGCTATCAGGCAGCTCTCATGGTGCCAACAGAAATCCTAGCAGAGCAACACTTTGAAAGTCTACAGGGTCTCTTTCCAGACTTGAAACTCGCTCTCTTGACTGGATCCTTGAAAGCTGCAGAAAAAAGAGAAGTCTTGGAGACCATAGCAAAGGGTGAGGCTGATTTGATTATCGGAACCCATGCACTGATTCAGGATGGGGTAGATTATGCTCGTCTTGGTTTGATTATCATCGATGAGCAGCATCGTTTTGGTGTGGGGCAAAGGCGTATTTTACGTGAAAAAGGGGACAATCCTGATGTCCTCATGATGACGGCAACTCCCATTCCACGAACTTTGGCCATCACAGCCTTTGGTGATATGGATGTTTCCATTATCGACCAGATGCCCGCGGGTCGGAAACCCATTGTGACACGTTGGATCAAGCATGAGCAACTACCTCAGGTGCTGACTTGGTTAGAGGGAGAAATTCAAAAAGGTTCTCAAGCCTACGTCATCTCTCCCTTGATTGAAGAATCGGAAGCTCTGGATTTGAAAAATGCTATTGCTTTATCAGAGGAGTTGACAGCTCATTTTGCAGGTAAGGCTGAAGTGGCTCTTTTACATGGTAAGATAAGGAGTGACGAAAAAGACCAGATTATGCAGGATTTCAAAGAGAGAAAAACAGATATTCTAGTATCTACAACTGTTATCGAGGTTGGGGTCAATGTTCCCAATGCGACAGTCATGATCATCATGGATGCCGATCGGTTCGGTCTCAGCCAGCTTCACCAGCTCAGAGGCCGTGTTGGTCGAGGGGACAAGCAGTCCTATACTGTTCTCGTTGCTAATCCCAAGACGGAGTCTGGGAAGGATCGCATGCGTATCATGACAGAAACGACCAATGGATTTGTCCTTGCGGAGGAAGATTTGAAAATGCGTGGTTCTGGTGAGATTTTTGGAACCAGACAATCAGGACTACCAGAATTTCAAGTGGCGGATATCATCGAAGATTTTCCGATTTTAGAAGAAGCTAGGAAGGTTGCCAGCTACATTAGTTCGATAGAAGGTTGGCAAGAGGATCCAGAATGGCGTATGATTGCTCTCCATCTGGAAAAGAAAGAACATCTAGATTAATACTCTTCGAAAATCTCTTCAAACCACGTCAACGTCGCCTTGGCGTATATATGGTTCCTGACTTCGTCAGTTCTATCTACAACCTCAAAGCAGTGCTTTGAGCAACCTGCGGCTAGTTTCCTAGTTTGCTCTTTGATTTTCATTGAGTATAAGCTTTCTCTAAGGAAAACTTAAGCTAGCTTTTAGGTTTGGGTCTTATACTAGAGTCATCAAAAAGAAACGAGGACTCTCATATGACGATTAAAGTGACCTACCAAAAGAAATTTCAGACTTTCAAACTAGAGAAAGGAGCTAGCACCTATTGATACACAAAGAGCGGAAACGCTCTTTTATTTTTATAAAATGGTCGGCTATAAATCAAACTTAGTCAAGTGATAAAAAGATATTAGTCTCCAAGCCTATTTACTCTTTGACTGAAGCTTGATATAATGACTCCATCTGAATAAGGAGGAGTGAAAAGAATGTTAGAAACCAGAACGATTGCTATCCAGGATAGGTATGGAGAACGATTCCAGCATTGTTGGGGATGTGGTCCAAAGAATGATTTAGGTTTACATTTAAAAACCTATCCAAGTGTAGATGGGAGTAGTTGTATTAGTCGTATAAAGCTTGAGAATGCTTATACTGGTGGAGTTCCTTCAAATGTCTTTGGAGGAATGATAGCGACTATTTTTGATTGCCATGGCACGGCCTCAGCAGCTTGGTTTGCCCATCATCAAAAAGGGTTGGAACTGACGGAATCAACTGTGATAGGACGTTTTATTACAGCTCGCTTGGAGATTGATTACCTTAGTCCTAGTCCAATTGAAGATGAAATTGTGGTCACTTCTACTCTGGAGGAATTAGGGGAAAGAAAAGCAATTATTGCTATGGAGATGACAGTGGCTACTAAAGTCCGTGCCAAAGCCAAAATGGTAGCAGTTGCTGTGAAGGATCATATGTAAAACGGAGGATTAGAAGTTTAAGATTTTAAAACTACTTTCAAACGATGCGTTTGAGGGAGGAGAATTTAAAATCACTTTCTGTTTACCATTCTTTCTTGCATTGCTTTTCTAGATATGCTACAGTTATGATAACGATTACAAATTAAAAGGAGCATGCTATGAAAAACCCAGCTTTGCTAGAAGAAATCAAGACTTATAAAGGAAGGGATGAGGTCCCAGAAGATTTTGATGCTTTTTGGAATGAGGAAGTCAAAAAAGTTTCAGTCCTTCCTGCCTACCAGTGGGAGGAAAAGGATTTCCATATTCCTCAAGTAAGGTGCTATGAACTGACCTTTGAGGGAACTAATGAAGGCAAGGTCTATGCACGCGTCGTCCTTCCAAAGACTGAGGAGAAGGTTCCGCTAATCTTCCATTTCCATGGATACATGGGGCGTGGTTGGGACTGGGCTGACATGCTGGCCTATACGGTGGCTGGTTACGGTGTTGTTTCCATGGATGTGCGGGGCCAGTCGGGCTATTCGCAAGACGGCTTGCGCTCTCCACTAGGAAATACGGTGAAGGGGCATATCATCCGTGGTGCTGTGGAAGGTCGGGAACATCTCTTTTATAAGGATGTCTATCTGGATATTTACCAGTTGATCGAAATTGTTGCTAGTCTACCTCAGGTAGATGAGGAAAGACTTTCTAGCTATGGCGCCTCACAGGGAGGGGCTTTAGCCCTGGTTGCAGCGGCGCTCAATCCTAGGATTCAGAAAACAGTTGCCATCTATCCTTTCTTGTCTGACTTTAGACGAGTGATTGAGATTGGCAATACCAGTGAAGCCTATGATGAACTCTTCCGTTATTTCAAGTTCCACGATCCTTTCCATGAAACAGAGGAGGAAATCATGGCGACCCTTGCCTACATCGATGTGAAAAATCTTGCCCATCGCATTCAAGGTGAGGTCAAGATGATTACGGGCTTGGATGACGATGTTTGCTATCCTATTACCCAGTTTGCAATTTACAATCGTCTAATTTGCGAAAAGGCCTATCGCATCATGCCTGAGTATGCCCACGAAGCCATGAATGTTTTTGTCAATGACCAAGTTTATAACTGGCTCTGTGGTAGTGAGATTCCTTTTAAGTACGCAAGATAATGAATGAGAGAGCCCAGGAGCTCTCTTTTTTGTTTTTTAATAAAAATTATTTAAAATAGATGGCTCTCTGAAACTACTTTCAGGATAGTCTGTTCTATAAAATAGTTTTGAAACTGAAATCTATTCTATCACAACCTATTGAAAGCGCTTAACAAATGATATATAATAAGCCCATAAGAACAAGAAAGGGAGGAAAGAGGATGCCACAGATCAGCAAAGAAGCCTTGATTGAACAAATCAAAGATGGAATCATTGTCTCTTGCCAGGCACTTCCTCACGAACCGCTTTATACAGAAGCGGGAGGAGTCATTCCCTTGCTAGTCAAAGCGGCTGAGCAAGGTGGAGCAGTCGGTATCCGAGCAAACAGTGTTCGCGATATCAAGGAGATTAAGGAGGTTACGAAACTTCCGATTATCGGTATTATCAAACGTGACTATCCGCCACAGGAGCCTTTCATTACAGCTACGATGAGAGAAGTTGATGAACTGGCTGAACTAGACATTGAGGTCATTGCTCTGGATTGTACCAAACGTGAACGTTACGACGGTTTGGAAATCCAAGACTTCATCCGACAAGTCAAAAAAAAATATCCGCATCAACTCTTAATGGCTGATACCAGCACGTTTGAAGAGGGAATAGCAGCAGTTGAAGCCGGAATTGATTTTGTTGGAACAACCCTGTCAGGTTACACCTCTTATAGTCCGAAAGTGGATGGTCCAGACTTTGAACTGATCAAAAAGCTGTGTGAAGCCGGTGTGGATGTCATCGCTGAAGGGAAAATTCATACACCAGAACAAGCTAAGCAAATCCTTGAATATGGGGTGCGAGGTATCGTTGTTGGTGGAGCGATTACTAGACCAAAAGAGATTACGGAACGCTTTGTTGCCGGTCTTAAATAACATAATCTCAAAACAGAGGAGAGTGGTCGATGCGTCGAACAAAATAAAAACGTATACAAATACAAAGAACTCATTATCCAATATGGATACGCTTATCAATTAGGAGAATACAAATGAAATTTAGAAAACTAGCTTGTACAGTACTTGCGGGTGCTGCGATTCTTGGCCTTGCAGCTTGTGGTAACTCTGGTGGAAGTAAAGATGCGGGAAATTCTGGTAGCGATAGCGGAAAAACAGAAATCACTTGGTGGGCATTCCCAGTCTTCACACAAGAAAAAACGAGTGACGGTGTTGGAACTTATGAAAAATCAATCATCGAAGCTTTTGAAAAAGCAAATCCAGATGTAAAAGTGAAATTGGAAACCATCGACTTCAAGTCAGGTCCTGAAAAGATCACAACAGCCATCGAAGCAGGGACAGCGCCAGACGTACTCTTTGACGCACCAGGGCGTATCATCCAATACGGTAAAAATGGTAAATTGGCTGAGTTGAACGACCTCTTCACAGACGAATTCATCAAAGATGTCAACAACGAAAACATCGTACAAGCAAGTAAGGCTGGAGACAAAGCTTACATGTATCCAATCAGTTCAGCTCCATTCTACATGGCTATGAACAAGAAAATGTTGGAAGATGCTGGAGTTGCAAACCTTGTAAAAGAAGGTTGGACAACTGATGACTTTGAAAAAGTTTTGAAAGCGCTTAAAGATAAAGGCTATACACCAGGTTCATTGTTCAGTTCTGGTCAAGGGGGAGACCAAGGAACACGTGCCTTCATCGCAAACCTTTATGGCGGTTCTGTAACAGACAAAGACGTAACCAAATATACAACAGACGATCCTAAATTCGTCAAAGGTCTTGAAAAAGCTGCTAGCTGGATTAAAGACGGTTTGTTGAACAACGGTTCACAATTTGACGGTGGAGCAGACATCCAAAACTTTGCCAACGGTCAAACTTCATACACAATCCTTTGGGCACCAGCTCAAAACGGTATCCAAGCGAAGCTCTTGGAAGCAAGTAAGGTAGACGTGGTAGAAGTACCATTCCCATCAGACTCTGGTAAACCATCTCTTGAATACCTTGTAAACGGATTTGCAGTATTTAACAACAAAGACGATAAGAAAATCGCTGCTGCTAAGAAATTCGTTCAATTCATCGCAGATGACAAAGAATGGGGTCCTAAAGACGTTGTTCGTACAGGTGCCTTCCCAGTTCGTACATCATTTGGCAAACTTTATGATGACAAACGTATGGAAACAATCAGCAGCTGGACTAAATACTACTCACCATACTACAACACTATCGATGGATTTGCTGAAATGAGAACACTTTGGTTCCCAATGTTGCAATCTGTATCAAATGGTGATGAAAAACCAGCGGATGCTTTGAAAGCCTTCACTGAAAAAGCTAATGAAACCATCAAAAAAGCTACAAAACAATAAGCACTAAGTCAGATTGATTCCCCCCTTTTCCCTGAGCACCACGGTGTAAGAAAAGGGGGACTTTTGTTTGAAATGTAAGGAACTGTCACGAAATTAAAATGAAGTTCTTACATAAGCGAATCTTAAAAAATTTCATTTTGGTTTTAAAACAGTTCAAGAAAATCAAAAACTATTCTATTTGAAAGAGAGGTGCCGACTGTGAAAGTCAATAAAATTCGTATGCGGGAAACAGTGATTTCCTACGCTTTCCTAGCACCAGTGTTATTCTTCTTTGTCATCTTTGTCTTGGCTCCTATGATTATGGGATTCATTACAAGTTTCTTTAACTACTCCATGACTAAATTTGAGTTTGTGGGCTTGGACAACTACATTCGCATGTTTAAAGACCCTGTCTTTGTGAAGTCTTTGATCAATACCGTTATCCTGGTTATTGGATCTGTTCCGATTGTGGTTCTCTTCTCTCTCTTTGTAGCATCTCAAACCTATCATCAAAATGCCATTGCCCGTTCTTTTTATCGTTTCGTCTTCTTCCTTCCTGTAGTTACAGGTAGTGTTGCCGTAACGGTTGTATGGAAATGGATCTATGATCCACTATCAGGGATTTTAAACTTTGTCCTTAAGTCAAGCCACATCATCAGCCAAAACATTTCTTGGCTGGGTGACAAAAACTGGGCTTTGCTAGCGATTATGATTATCCTTTTGACAACATCTGTTGGTCAACCGATTATCCTTTATATCGCTGCTATGGGGAATATTGATAACTCACTTGTTGAAGCAGCGCGTGTTGACGGTGCGACTGAATTTCAAGTCTTCTGGAAGATCAAATGGCCTAGCCTTCTTCCAACAACTCTTTACATCGCAATCATCACAACCATCAACTCATTCCAATGTTTCGCCTTGATTCAGTTGTTGACATCTGGTGGTCCAAACTACTCAACAAGTACCTTGATGTACTACCTTTACGAAAAAGCCTTCCAATTGACAGAGTACGGCTATGCCAATACCATCGGTGTCTTCTTAGCAGTGATGATTGCCATTGTCAGCTTTGCTCAATTCAAGATCCTCGGAAACGACGTAGAATACTAAAGAAAGGAGACAGTTATGCAACCTACACAAAAGAAACCTTTAACAGCTTTCACTGTTATTTCAACGATTATCTTGCTCTTGTTGACCGTACTGTTCATCTTTCCATTCTACTGGATCTTGACAGGGGCCTTCAAATCACAGCCTGATACCATTATGATTCCGCCACAGTGGTTCCCTAAAATGCCAACCATGGAAAACTTCCAACAACTCATGGTGCAAAACCCTGCTATGCAGTGGATGTGGAACTCTGTATTTATCTCACTAGTAACTATGTTCCTAGTCTGTGCAACCTCTTCTCTAGCAGGTTATGTCTTGGCTAAAAAACGTTTCTATGGTCAACGCATTCTCTTTGCAGTCTTTATCGCTGCCATGGCACTTCCAAAACAAGTTGTCCTTGTACCATTGGTACGTATCGTCAACTTCATGGGAATTCACGATACTCTTTGGGCAGTTATCTTGCCTTTGATTGGATGGCCATTTGGGGTCTTCCTCATGAAACAGTTCAGCGAAAACATCCCTACAGAATTGCTTGAATCAGCTAAAATCGACGGTTGTGGTGAGATTCGTACCTTCTGGAGCGTAGCCTTCCCTATCGTGAAACCAGGATTTGCAGCTCTTGCAATCTTTACCTTCATCAATACTTGGAACGACTACTTTATGCAGTTGGTTATGTTGACTTCACGTCAAAATTTGACTATCTCACTCGGGGTTGCGACCATGCAGGCCGAAATGGCAACCAACTACGGTTTGATCATGGCGGGTGCAGCTCTTGCAGCAGTGCCAATCGTAACAGTCTTCCTTGTCTTCCAAAAATCCTTCACTCAGGGTATTACTATGGGAGCTGTTAAAGGATAATACTCTGCGAAAATCGAATTCAAACTACGTCAGCATCACCTTGCCATACTTAAGTATTGCCTGCGGTTAGCTTCCTAGTTTGTTCTTCGATTTTCATTGAGTATAGGAAAAACTGTCTATCAAAATTCAGAAGAATATGTTATAGACTAAGAGAAATATAGTTTCATAAGTGTCTACAAAATGGAGAGTATGCAGTTACTTCGTGAAGTTTTGTCAGACACTTATCAACTTAATTTATGATTTTAGTTAACTATCAGAAACGAAGGAAACAGAATGATTTTTGACGATTTGAAAAACATCGCCTTTTACAAGGGAATCCATCCCAATCTTGACAAGGTTATCGACTATCTCTATCAGCACCGTAAAGATTCTTTCGAACTCGGTAAGTATGAGATTGACGGGGACAAGGTCTTTCTAGTTGTTCAGGAAAATGTCCTCAATCAAGCTGAAAATGATCAGTTTGAGCACCATAAACACTATGCAGATTTGCATTTGCTGGTAGAAGGACATGAATATTCGAGCTACGGTTCACGTATCAAAGACGAAGCGGTAGCATTCGATGAAGCGAGTGACATTGGTTTTGTTCATTGTCATGAACGCTACCCACTCTTGTTGGGCTATCACAATTTTGCGATTTTCTTCCCAGGAGAACCGCATCAGCCAAATGGCTATGCAGGTATGGAAGAGAAGGTTCGCAAATATCTCTTTAAAATTTTGATTGATTAAAAGAATCAGGAGGAGCAAACATGGCACAAAAAGGAGTAAGCCTGATCAAGGCAGCATTTGATACAGATAATTTTCTCATGCGTTTCAGTGAGAAGGTCTTGGATATCGTGACAGCCAATCTTCTTTTTGTTGTCTCTTGTTTGCCTATCGTGACGATTGGAGTGGCAAAAATCAGCCTCTATGAGACTATGTTTGAGATTAAGAGAAGCAGACGGGTACCAGTCTTTAGAACTTATATAAGGGCCTTCAAGCAAAATCTGAAACTGGGTTTCCAGTTAGGTTTGCTAGAATTGGGCATTGTTTTGCTGAGCCTTTTAGATCTCTATCTTTTCTGGGGCCAGACAGCTTTGCCTTTCCAGATTGTGAAAGCTATTTGTTTGGGGATTCTCATCTTCCTCACTCTCGTGATGCTGGCTAGTTATCCCATCGCTGCGCGCTATGATTTGTCTTGGAAAGAAGTGCTGCAAAAAGGGCTTATCTTGGCAAGTTTTAACTTTCCGTGGTTCTTCCTCATGTTAGCCATTCTCTTTCTCATTGTGATGGTTCTTTATCTATCCGCCTTCACTCTCCTCTTGGGAGGATCAGCTTTTATCCTCTTTGGTTTTGGTTTGCTAGTCTTTCTCCAAGCAGGATTGATGGAGAAAATTTTCGCTAAATACCAGTAGGATGGCTTGTTTCTGAAACTACTTTCAATCGTTACAGTTTCTAAAATACAAGTAGAAACTAAAATCTAAGTGTATACAAGATATTGAAAGCGATTTTCACAAGGTGTATACTAAACTTGTAAAGAATAGAACTGCTCTCAGCAGAAAAAAGAAATCTTAGGAGAAAATCTATGTCAGATTTAAAAAAATACGAAGGTGTCATTCCAGCCTTCTACGCATGTTATGATGATCAAGGAGAAGTCAGTCCAGAGCGTACGCGCGCCTTGGTTCAATACTTCATTGATAAGGGAGTTCAAGGTCTCTATGTCAATGGTTCTTCTGGTGAATGTATCTACCAAAGTGTGGCAGACCGCAAGTTGATTTTGGAAGAAGTCATGGCAGTTGCCAAGGGCAAATTGACCATCATCGCTCACGTAGCTTGCAACAATACCAAAGACAGTATGGAACTTGCTCGCCACGCAGAAAGCTTGGGTGTAGATGCCATTGCAACGATTCCACCGATTTACTTCCGCTTGCCAGAATACTCAGTTGCTAAATACTGGAACGATATCAGTTCTGCAGCTCCAAATACAGACTACGTGATTTATAACATTCCTCAATTGGCAGGAGTTGCTTTAACTCCAAGTCTCTACACTGAAATGTTGAAAAATCCTCGTGTTATCGGTGTGAAGAACTCTTCTATGCCAGTTCAAGATATCCAAACTTTTGTTAGCCTTGGTGGGGAAGACCATATCGTCTTTAATGGTCCAGATGAACAGTTCCTAGGTGGTCGCCTCATGGGTGCCAAAGCTGGTATCGGTGGTACTTATGGTGCGATGCCAGAACTCTTCTTGAAACTAAATCAGTTGATTGCTGAAAAAGACTTGGAAACAGCGCGTGAATTGCAGTATGCTATCAACGCAATCATTGGTAAATTGACTGCTGCACATGGAAATATGTACGGTGTGATCAAAGAAGTCTTGAAAATCAATGAGGGACTTAACATTGGATCAGTTCGTTCACCATTGACACCAGTGACTGAAGAAGATCGACCAGTTGTAGAAGCAGCTGCAGCCTTGATTCGTGAAACCAAGGAGCGCTTCCTCTAATCCATAAGGAGGTATTTATGACACACTACGTTGCAATTGATATTGGCGGAACCAACATCAAATATGGTTTGATCGACCAAGAAGGCCAACTTGTTGAATCGCATGAAATGCCAACTGAGGCGCATAAGGGTGGACCCCATATCTTACAAAAGACAAAAGATATCGTAGCCAGCTATTTAGAAAAGGGCCCAGTAGCAGGTGTTGCCATTTCTTCTGCAGGGATGGTGGATCCTGATAAGGGTGAAATCTTCTATGCTGGTCCTCAGATTCCCAACTATGCAGGAACCCAGTTCAAGAAGGAAATCGAGACTAGCTTTGCGATTCCTTGCGAAATTGAAAATGATGTCAACTGTGCAGGTCTTGCTGAGGCAGTATCTGGTTCAGGCAAGGGAGCGAGTGTGACACTTTGTTTGACCATTGGAACAGGTATCGGTGGTTGCTTGATTATGGATGGGAAAGTTTTCCATGGATTTAGCAACTCAGCTTGCGAAGTTGGTTATATGCACATGCAGGATGGAGCTTTCCAAGACTTGGCTTCTACGACAGCCTTGGTAGAATATGTAGCAACAGGTCATGGCGATCCAGTTGATCAGTGGAATGGCCGACGCATTTTCAAGGAAGCTACTGAAGGAAACAAGATTTGTATGGCTGGTATTGACCGCATGGTAGACTACCTTGGGAAAGGTCTGGCAAATATTTGCTACGTTGCCAATCCAGAAGTGGTCATTCTCGGTGGCGGGATCATGGGGCAAGAGGCTATCCTCAAACCGAAGATCCGCACAGCCTTGAAGGCGGCCTTGGTGCCAAGCCTAGCTGAAAAAACACGATTAGAATTTGCCCATCACCAAAACACAGCAGGTATGTTGGGTGCCTATTATCATTTCAAAACAAAACAATCCTAGTTTGGTTCAACCAAACTAGGATTTTCTAACGCGTTTTTGTCTACGATAGCCATTGAGTTTTTTATTTTCCCAATAGCTATTAAAGATTTTCTCCTTGCTTTCACGATTGATTTCCAAAAAGTAGGCATAAACCAAATCTATAAGGAAGAGCATGGGGAGCTGAGCGGATATCCGTTGAATGTAGGAAGGCTGGCTGTGGCTAGCAACAAGAACGGTCTCTGTATAGGCCTGACTATTTTTGTTTGGAGCGCTGGTAAAGAGGATGGTCTTGGCCCCCATCTCTTTTGCGTCTAATAGACTGTCTAAAATAGAAGGAGTTGTACCAGAAAGTGAGAAACCGAGTACTAGACAATTTTCATCCATGATGCTGGTCGTCCATGCAAAGCCGTCCTGATCGGTTAAGGCTTCACAGACTACACCCAGACGCATGAAACGCAGTTTCATTTCACGAGCGACAAGACCGGAACTACCTGTTCCAAAGAAGTAGACACGCTCAGCATCTTCGATTAACTGGGCAACGCGTTCCAGTTGTTCTTCGTCAATCAAATCCTGCGTTTGTTCTCGCATGATACTGTAGCTTCGCAAAACACGTTTGGTCAAAGGACTATGTTTGTGGAAATGAGTGTCCGGTTTACTAGCCTGATGCTGGTATTGAAAGACGAATTCTCGGTAACCTGTAAAACCACACTTTTTGGCAAAGCGGGTCAATGCTGCTTGGGAGATATGTAATTTCTGGGTAACTTGCTGAGAAGAAAGATCATCTTGACTCGTTTCAGGTTGTAAAAAATAGCGAGCGATTTCTTGCTCGAGCTCGGTTAATTCTTCAAAATGGAGGTCGATTATGGTTGCGATATCTGGCTTGTTCATGAGGCTCCTTTTTATGAGTCAAAGTCTTAAAGGTTAACGCTTTCCTAACTATTACTATCATTATATCATAGAAGTTAGGATAACCAAATAAAAAGGCATTTTCAGTTGAAAGTCAAAAAATGCTTCGACTTTTCCAAGAGTTTCTCCGTAAAATATGGTACAATGAAAAGTACTGAGCTTCACCTGTTTGCTCTATTATTTTATATGTAAATAAAGGTGAAAATCGGAAATTTTTCTAGAAAAGAGTCTTAGTTGTATGAGAAAATTCAATAGCCATTCGATTCCTATTCGGCTTAATTTACTGTTTGCCATTGTTATCCTCTTGTTTATGGCCATTATTGGTCGATTGTTATACATGCAGGTGCTCAATAAAGATTTCTATGAAACAAAATTGGCCTCAGCCAGCCAGACAAGGGTAACAACCAGTTCAGCTCGTGGACAGATCTATGATGCGGCAGGGAAACCCTTGGTAGAAAACACTGTCAAGCAGGTTGTTTCTTTCACACGAAACAATAAAATGACAGCAGCAGAATTGAAGGAGACAGCCAAGAAACTTCTCACATATGTGAATGTGACCTCCCCTAATTTGACAGACCGTCAGATTGCAGACTACTACTTGGCGGACCAGGACGTTTACAAAACAACAGTCGAATCCTTGCCAAGTGATAAACGCCTAGATTCAGATGGGAACCGCTTATCTGAAGCGACTCTCTACAATAATGCAGTTGAAAGTATTGACGTGAGTCAACTCAATTATACAGATGACCAGAAAAAGGAAATCTATCTCTTTAGTCAGCTCAATGCCGTTGAAAATTTTGCGACGGGCACCATTTCTACGGATGCCTTGAATGATACCCAAGTTGCTCTCGTTGCATCAGCATCCAAGGAATTACCAGGGATTAGTATTTCAACTTCATGGGATCGGAAAGTCCTAGACACTTCTTTGTCTTCAATTGTAGGTAGTGTATCAAGTGAAAAATCAGGTCTTCCAGCGGAGGAAGTGGACGCTTATTTGAAAAAAGGGTATTCTCTCAATGACCGAGTGGGAACTTCCTATCTTGAAAAGCAATATGAAGATGTTCTTCAAGGCAAACGCTCCGTCAAGGAAATCCACCTCGACAAACACGGGAATATGGAAAGTGTAGAAAATGTCGAAGAAGGAAGCAAAGGAAACAACATCAAACTAACGATTGACCTAACTTTTCAGAATGGTGTAGATGATCTACTCAAGAGCTACTTCAACTCAGAGTTGGGTAACGGTGGAGCCAAATACTCTGAAGGAGTCTACGCTGTAGCCCTCAATCCTAAAACCGGTGCAGTTCTAGCGATGTCGGGTGTCAAGCATGATGTCGAATCCGGTGAATTAAGTTCAGATTCGCTAGGAACGATAACCAATGTCTTTGTTCCAGGATCTGTCGTTAAGGCAGCAACCCTTAGCTCTGGTTGGGAAAATGGGGTCTTGTCAGGAAATCAAACTTTGACAGATCAGCCGATTGTTTTCCAAGGTTCGGCTCCGATCAATTCATGGTATACCTTGTCCTATGGCTCCTTCCCTATCACAGCAGTTGAGGCTCTAGAGTACTCTTCTAATACCTACATGGTTCAGACTGCGCTAGGGATCATGGGGCAGTCCTACCAGCCAAATATGATAGTCGCAACTGATCAGTTAGAAACTGCAATGGGCAAGTTGCGATCAACCTTTGGGGAATATGGACTTGGAGCTTCAACAGAGATTGACCTCCCAGATGAATCTACAGGATTTACACCAAAAGAATTTGATTTGGCCAACTATATTAATAACGCCTTTGGCCAGTTTGATAACTACACACCTATGCAGTTAGCCCAGTATGTCGCAACCATTGCAAACAATGGCGTACGATTGGCTCCTCACATCGTTGAGGGAGTTTATGGAAACAATGAACAAGGTGGCTTAGGTAATCTAGTTCAAGAAACAGCCACCAAGGAACTGAACAAGATCAATATCTCAGAAGCGGATATGGCCCTCTTGCACCAAGGTTTCTATCAAGTTTCGCATGGAACGAGCGCTCTGACAACTGGTCGTGCCTTTTCAAATGGCGCAGCCGTTTCCATCAGCGGGAAAACGGGGACGGCCGAAAGTTATGTTAATGGCGGTCAAAAGGCCAATAATACCAACGCAGTTGCTTATGCTCCGTCCGATAATCCTCAAATCGCGGTCGCAGTCGTCTTTCCTCATAACACCAACCTAACAAATGGTGTCGGACCTTCAATTGCGCGTGATATCATCAATCTTTATAACCAACAACATCCAATGAATTAGAAAGGAACTTATGCTGTATCCAACACCTATTGCCAAGTTAATTGATAGCTATTCGAAGCTTCCAGGTATCGGGATCAAAACGGCTACTCGTCTCGCCTTCTATACCATTGGAATGTCTGATGACGATGTCAATGAATTTGCAAAAAATCTCCTATCTGCCAAGCGGGAATTGACCTATTGTTCCATCTGTGGTCGCTTGACCGATGATGATCCCTGCTCTATCTGCACAGATCCGACTCGAGACCAGACAACGATCTTAGTGCTAGAGGATAGTCGCGATGTGGCTGCTATGGAAAATATCCAAGAATACCACGGACTCTATCATGTCTTGCACGGTCTCATTTCTCCTATGAATGGTATCAGTCCAGACGATATCAATCTCAAGAGCCTCATGACCCGTCTCATGGATAGTGAGGTTTCAGAGGTAATCGTGGCAACCAATGCGACAGCAGATGGGGAAGCGACGTCTATGTACCTCTCTCGTTTGCTCAAACCAGCTGGTATCAAGGTCACTCGCCTAGCACGAGGCCTAGCCGTGGGAGCAGATATCGAGTATGCGGATGAGGTCACACTTTTACGAGCCATTGAAAATCGGACAGAGTTGTAGGTGAAGACCAGTTTACAAACTCAATTCATTATACAAAAATCGAGGAGACCGACTTTGTTTTTATCGGTCTCTTTTTATGTTTTTTGAAGATCAGTATTAGCTTCAAGTTTTAAAAAAGAAGCAAATATGATATACTAAAGAACGAATATTCTATTAGAATTAGGACAAACAATATGAAACAAACAATTATTCTTTTATACGGCGGACGCAGTGCAGAACGTGAAGTGTCTGTATTGTCAGCTGAAAGTGTTATGCGTGCGGTCAACTACGACCGTTTCACAGTCAAGACTTTCTTTATCAGCCAGTCAGGTGACTTTATCAAAACACAGGAATTTAGCCGGACTCCAGGTCAAGAGGATCGTCTCATGACAAATGCGACTATTGACTGGGGCAAGAAAATAGCGCCAAGTGCCATCTACGAAGAAGGTGCAGTGGTCTTCCCAGTCCTTCATGGTCCGATGGGAGAAGATGGTTCTGTTCAAGGATTTCTTGAAGTTTTGAAAATGCCCTATGTCGGCTGCAATATCTTGTCATCAAGCCTTGCCATGGATAAAATCACGACCAAGCGAGTTTTAGAATCTGTAGGGATTGCCCAAGTTCCTTATGTGGCCATCGTTGAAGGTGATGATGTGACTGCTAAAATCGCTGAAGTTGAAGAAAAATTGACTTATCCAGTCTTCACGAAACCGTCAAACATGGGTTCAAGTGTCGGTATTTCTAAGTCTGAAAACCAAGAAGAACTCCGTCAAGCTTTGGAACTTGCCTTCCAATATGACAGCCGTGTCTTGGTTGAGCAAGGAGTGAATGCCCGTGAAATCGAGGTTGGTCTCTTGGGAAACTACGATGTTAAGAGCACGCTTCCTGGTGAAGTGGTCAAGGACGTTGCTTTCTACGACTACGATGCCAAGTATATTGACAACAAGATTACCATGGACATCCCAGCCAAGATTAGTGATGATGTAGTAGCTGTCATGCGTCAAAATGCAGAAACTGCCTTCCGTGCGATCGGTGGCCTTGGTCTATCTCGTTGTGATTTCTTCTATACAGATAAGGGCGAGGTTTTCCTAAACGAGCTCAATACCATGCCAGGTTTTACCCAGTGGTCTATGTACCCACTACTTTGGGACAATATGGGAATCAGCTATCCAGAACTAATCGAGCGTTTGGTTGACCTTGCTAAGGAGAGCTTTAACAAGCACGAAGCGCATTTGCTATAAAATGAAAGAAGGGGTAGAAGCCAGAATCGTCACTGTAGGTGATTAGAGTTCTCGGACTTCAACCCTTTTTAAAGGAGTAGAAATGAAACTAACAATCCATGAAGTCGCCCAAGCTGTTGGAGCTAAAAATGATGTCAGTATCTTTGAGGATGCCCAGTTAGAAAAGGCTGAGTTTGACAGTCGTTTGATTGGGACGGGAAATTTGTTTGTGCCCCTCAAAGGTGCACGTGATGGTCATGACTTTATCGAAACAGCTTTTGAAAATGGTGCAGCAGTAACCTTGTCTGAGAAAGAGGTTGCAAATCATCCCTACATTTTAGTAGATGACGTTTTGTCTGCCTTTCAAACCCTAGCTGCCTACTATCTTGAAAAAACAGCAGTTGATGTCTTTGCGGTAACGGGTTCAAATGGTAAAACAACGACCAAGGATATGTTGGCGCACTTGCTATCAACAACCTACAAGACCTACAAAACTCAAGGCAATTACAATAACGAGATTGGACTTCCCTACACAGTTCTCCACATGCCTGAAGGGACAGAAAAGTTGGTCTTGGAGATGGGGCAGGATCACTTGGGGGATATTCATCTCTTGTCTGAATTGGCTCATCCAAAGACAGCCATCGTGACCTTGGTTGGAGAAGCCCATTTGGCCTTTTTCAAAGACCGTTCGGAAATCGCTAAAGGGAAGATGCAAATTGCAGACGGTATGGCACCTGGTTCCTTGCTCTTGGCTCCAGCTGACCCTATCGTAGAGGACTACTTGCCAACTGATAAAAAGGTGGTTCGTTTTGGGCAAGGAGCAGAGCTGGAAATTACAGACTTGATTGAGCGCAAGGATAGTCTGACCTTTAAGGCTAATTTTTTGGAACAAACCCTCGATTTGCCAGTGACAGGTAAGTACAATGCCACCAATGCTATGATTGCATCTTATGTTGCCCTACAAGAAGGAGTTTCAGAGGAACAGATTCATCAGGCCTTTCAGAACCTAGAATTGACCCGTAATCGTACTGAGTGGAAGAAAGCAGCCAATGGAGCAGATATCCTGTCAGATGTCTACAATGCCAATCCAACTGCTATGAAGTTGATTTTGGAGACATTCTCTGCCATCCCAGCTAATGAAGGGGGCAAGAAAATCGCTGTCTTAGCGGACATGAAGGAACTTGGTGACCAGTCTGTTCAACTCCATAACCAGATGATTTTGAGCCTCTCGCCAGATGTGCTGGATACCGTTATTTTCTACGGAGAAGACATTGCCGAATTGGCACAACTGGCTAGTCAAATGTTCCCAATCGGTCATGTATTCTACTTTAAGAAAACTGCGAGCGAAGATCAATTTGAAGACCTTGTCAAGCAAGTTAAGGAAAGACTCGGTGCCAATGACCAAATTTTGCTCAAAGGCTCTAACTCCATGAATCTAGCCAAGCTGGTAGAAAGTTTAGAAAATGAATGCAAGTGATTTTACCAAGTATCTGCAAAGAATGCTAGCCATTACGGATACTGGATTAACCTTTACAAAAGATCCTTTCGACCGTGAGCGCTACGAGGACTTGCGAAGTCTGTTATCTGAAATGTTGAATCAGGTATCAGACCTCGATGCAGAAGAAGTGGCAGAAGTCTTGAAACCAACGTCCGCTTATGCAACTCCTCTGATGGACGTCCGTGCTTGGATTGTTGAGGATGAAAAAGTCTGTTTAGTTAGAGGAAAAGGGGAGGATAGTTGGGCTTTGCCAGGTGGTTTTGGTGAAGTCGGCTACTCTCCAACCGAAAATATTCTTAAAGAAATTGAAGAAGAAACCGGCTTTACAGCAAAAGCTGAAAGGTTACTTGCAGTTTTTGATACTAATCGTTTCCAACTGCAGAGCAAACAATATGCAAAGTTTGTCTTTGAATGTAAGCTTCTTGATGGACAATTTCAAGAGAATCAAGAAATTGCTGAGCTTCAATTTTTTGCCATTGACCAATTGCCAGTCTTATCTGAAAAACGCATCACCAAGGAGCAAATGGAGATTATTTGGCAGGTTTATAAAGGACAAAGAGACCAATATGTTGATTAGTTTATGCTAGAGAAGTTGACAAATCAAAAAAGGGTATCTGCAAGGTGCATTTCTGCAATACAAATGATATAATAGGTTGAGAAATGAACACCTTAAGATTCTAAGACATGTTCTGGAATCAAATCTGATAAAAATGAGAACAAAGAAAGCTAGGAGAGAGTGGATCCTCTATTTTCACTTAGCTAGATGAATGAGGAATAGAATATGAATTTGTGGGATAAATTATTTACCACGCAGATATCAGAACCGCCCCAGTTTGAACTCCACTGGTATATTGGTTTGTTATGTTTACTGGCCTTTACTTTCTACGCTTCTTATCGTTTTCGCGACAAAGTGGCTTACCAACGATTTATTCAGATTCTTCAATCTGTTCAACTGATTGTTCTGTATGGCTGGTATTGGGGAAACCATCTGCCCCTGTCAGAAAGTTTACCTTTCTATCATTGTCGTATCGCCATGTTTGTCTTGCTCCTGATCCCGGGAACCTCTAAGTACAAGCAATACTTTGCCCTTCTAGGAACCTTTGGGGCAACAGCGGCTCTGACTTATCCACTATTTGATCCTTATCCGTTTCCACACGTGACCATCCTGTCCTTCATTATCGGACATGTGGCACTTTTGGGAAATGCCCTCTTATACTTGTTTAAAAACTATGAAGCTTCCTTGCTCAACTTCAAAAATGTAGCGGTGATTACCTTCACCTTGAACGCTTTGATATGGGTTGTTAATTTAGTTGTCAGTGGGGATTATGGTTTCTTAACAAGACCGCCACTTGTTGGGAATCAAGGACAACTTTTGAATTACCTTATTGTTTCGAGCGTTATCGTGATAGCAATTTGCGTAACAGCAAAATTGCTAGAGATTTTTTTACAGCAAAAATCGGAAGAATTTATTCAAGAGAAGGTCTAAATAGACCTTCTTTTTTTGATGGGTTATAAATATTATCGAATTGTTGACAAGAACATCAAAAACTTTTTCCAGAAGAAAAAGTTTCTAATATTTTCTCAAAAAACATGCAGGAAATTTACGAAAAACTAAGCATGATTAGTTTTTTTGTGTTATAATATTCTTTGAATAGCTATGCCCAAACATAGTTATTAAATAGAAGTGAGAAACTTGGAAGATAGAGAGGATGCGATGTAATGACTAGAGATGGTTTTTTTACAGGCTTAGATATCGGAACTAGCTCCATTAAGGTGTTAGTTGCTGAGCATAGAGATGGCGAAGTAAATGTAATTGGTGTTAGTAATGCCAAAAGTAAAGGTGTAAAAGACGGAATTATTGTTGATATTGAAGCAGCTGCTTCAGCAATCAAATCCGCAATCACACAGGCAGAAGAGAAAGCAGGCATTTCTATCAAGTCTGTCAACGTTGGTCTTCCAGCAAATCTTCTGCAGGTCGAACCAACACAAGGAATGATTCCTGTTACATCAGATACAAAAGAAATCACAGATCAGGATGTTGAAGATGTTGTTAAATCAGCTTTGACAAAGAGCATGACTCCTGATCGTGAAGTGATTACTTTTATTCCAGAAGAATTCATCGTGGATGGTTTCCAAGGAATCCGTGACCCTCGTGGTATGATGGGTGTTCGCTTGGAAATGCGTGGTCTGCTTTACACAGGTCCTCGTACGATTCTACATAATCTTCGCAAGACAGTCGAACGTGTAGGTATCCAGGTTGATAATGTGATTATTTCACCTTTGGCGATTGTAAACTCAGTTCTCAATGAAGGCGAACGTGAATTTGGTGCGACTGTCATTGACATGGGTGGAGGTCAGACTACTGTAGCGACTATCCGCAATCAAGAATTGCAATTCACCAACATCTACCAAGAAGGTGGAGATTACGTTACTAAAGACATTTCTAAAGTCTTGAAAACATCTCAAAAGATTGCAGAAAGTTTGAAACTGAACTATGGTGAAGCTTATGTTCCACTAGCAAGTAACGAAACTTTCCAAGTTGAAGTAATTGGTGAAGTAGAGCCTGTTGAAGTGACAGAGAGCTACTTAGCAGAAATTATCTCAGCACGCATCAAACATATCTTTGACCAAATCAAACAAGAGTTGGAAAGAAGACACTTGTTAGATTTGCCAGGAGGTATCGTCCTTATCGGTGGAAATGCAATTTTGCCGGGCGTTGTTGAATTAGCTCAAGAAGTATTTGGTGTTCGTGTAAAACTCTATGTACCAAATCAGGTTGGAATTCGCAACCCTGCATTTGCTCACGTAATTAGTTTATCTGAGTTTGCTGGTAAATTGACTGAAGTCAATCTTCTTGCTCAAAAAGCAGTTAAAGGAGATGAATTCCTTCGTCAAAAACCAATTAACTTTGGCATTCCAAATCAACGTTTGAATCCTGGGGCGCAACCAAGCCCAACACAGACAACTCCAGTTGAAACTGTACAGGAAGCTCCAGTTGCTCCCAAGGAAGAATTCCAAGCAAGTTCTCAAAGTAAACCGAAGCTAACAGAACGTTTCCGTGGTTTAATCGGAAGCATGTTTGATGAATAAAAGAGGATAAGAAATTATGACATTTTCATTTGATACAGCAGCAGCTCAAGGCGCAGTTATTAAGGTAATTGGTGTCGGTGGTGGTGGTGGCAACGCCATCAACCGCATGGTTGACGAAGGTGTTGCTGGTGTAGAATTTATCGCAGCCAACACTGATGTACAAGCACTTAGCAGTACGAAAGCAGAAACCGTTATCCAACTTGGTCCAAAATTGACTCGTGGTTTGGGTGCTGGAGGTCGTCCAGAAGTTGGACGCAAAGCTGCAGAAGAAAGCGAAGAAGCTTTGACGGAAGCAATCAGCGGTGCAGACATGGTCTTCATCACTGCTGGTATGGGTGGTGGATCTGGTACAGGTGCTGCCCCTGTTATTGCACGTATCGCTAAAGATCTTGGTGCTCTTACAGTTGGTGTCGTGACACGTCCTTTCGGATTTGAGGGAAGCAAACGTGGTCAGTACGCTGTAGAAGGAATCAATGAACTTCGCGAGCATGTTGATACTTTGTTGATTATCTCTAACAACAACTTGCTTGAAATTGTTGACAAGAAAACACCGCTTCTGGAAGCTCTTAGTGAAGCAGATAACGTTCTTCGCCAAGGTGTTCAAGGGATTACTGACTTGATCACGAACCCAGGATTGATTAACCTTGACTTTGCTGACGTGAAAACTGTAATGGCAAATAAAGGGAATGCCCTTATGGGTATCGGTATTGGTAGTGGTGAAGAGCGCGTTGTTGAAGCAGCTCGTAAAGCAATCTACTCTCCACTTCTTGAAACAACTATCGATGGTGCCGAGGATGTGATTGTCAACGTTACTGGTGGTCTTGATTTAACGTTGATTGAAGCAGAAGAAGCTTCAGAAATTGTCAACCAAGCAGCTGGTAAAGGTGTAAACATCTGGCTTGGAACATCTATCGACGAAAGCATGAAGGATGAAATCCGTGTGACTGTTGTAGCGACAGGTGTTCGCCAAGAACGACTAGAAAAAGTAGTCGGTTCTGCTACTAACCAACCAGCCGGTAGACCATCAACTAAAACTTCACAAGCACACACATTTGACCGTCAATTCGACTTAGAAGAGACAGCAGAGCTACCTAAATCAAGTCCGCGTCACTTTGAAACCAACCAAGCATCTGCTTTTGGAGATTGGGACTTGCGCCGTGAGTCAATTGTTCGCCAAACAGATCCCGTTGTTTCACCAGTTGAACGCTTTGAAACACCAGTTTCACAAGATGAGGATGAATTGGATACACCTCCATTCTTCAAAAATCGTTAATCAATGAATTTGAAAAAAAATACTGAATTAGTTTTTCAGCAAATTGCTGATGCTAGTCAAAAAGCCAACCGTAATCTAGATGCTGTTTCAGTAATCGCAGTGACAAAATATGTAGATGTACAAACAGCGGAAGCCTTGCTTCCGCTTGGCATCCATCATATCGGTGAAAATCGGGTTGATAAATTTTTAGAAAAATATCAGGCCCTGAAAGATTACCCAGTCACTTGGCATTTAATAGGAACACTACAGAGACGGAAAGTAAAAGAAGTAATCCCATATGTGGATTACTTTCATGCTTTAGACTCCCTAAAGTTAGCCCAGGAAATTCAAAAGAGAACAGATCATGTTATCAAGTGTTTCTTACAGGTCAATATTTCCGGGGAAGAAAGCAAGCATGGGTTTTCGAAAGAAGAATTGCTAGAACTTTTGCCAGAATTGGCTAAGTTAGATCAGATTGAGTATGTTGGTTTAATGACCATGGCTCCTTTTGAGGCAGACAGTGAGAACTTGAAAGAA
Organism: Streptococcus oralis subsp. tigurinus; assembly: GCF_002356415.1. NCBI lineage: Bacteria > Bacillati > Bacillota > Bacilli > Lactobacillales > Streptococcaceae > Streptococcus > Streptococcus oralis. Next base: position 1,383,333 of record NZ_AP018338.1, on the reverse strand, counting down.
ATTTTCAAAGAAACACAAGCTCTGCAGGCAGAAATTAGAGAAAAACAAATCCCTAATATGCCGATGACAGAACTCAGTATGGGAATGAGTCGTGATTTCAAAGAAGCCATTCAGTTCGGCTCAACCTTTGTTCGAATCGGTACAGCATTTTTTAAATAGGAGAGAGCTATGTCTTTAAAAGATAAATTCGATAAATTTATAGATTATTTCACAGAAGATGGAGAGGAAACAACTAACTACCAGCCTCAACAAGAGGAAACAGTTCGTCCAGCCGTCTCATCTTCTAAAGAATTACCAGCACCTGCTCAGTCAGGATCAGCAAAAGATGCAAATATTACTCGTCTTCATGCGCGTCAGCAAGAATTGGCGATGCAAAGCCATCGTTCTGATGAGAAAGTAACAATCGACGTTCGCTATCCAAGAAAATATGAAGATGCAACTGAGATTGTAGATTTGTTGGCTGGAAATGAAAGTATTTTGATTGATTTCCAATATATGACAGAGGTTCAAGCCCGTCGTTGCCTTGATTACTTGGATGGAGCCCGTCATGTCTTGGCTGGAAATATGAAAAAAGTCGCGAGTACGATGTATCTATTGACTCCTGTCAACGTTATCGTGAACATTGAAGATATCAAACTTCCAGATGAATCACAAAGCGCTGAGTTTGGTTTTGATATTAAACGAAATAGAGCAAGATAATGATTTTCTTAATCCGTTTAATCCAAAATGCGGTTAGCATTTACTCCATCATTCTCGTTGCATTTGCTCTTCTTTCATGGTTTCCAAATGCCTATGAAAGCCAGCTAGGTCGCCTAGTTATCAGACTTGCTCGTCCAGTTATTGAGCCCCTTCGTAAGCTCAATCTACAATTTGCTGGCCTTGATTTTACGGTTTGGGCAGCGCTGATTCTGATTCAGTTTGTTGGAAATCTCTTAACACGACTAGTCCTATTATTATGACAGTAAATCGAGCCATTTATCAGCATTTTTCCCAAGATGATATTCCCTTTATTGATAAGGGTTTAGAGTGGATCAAGCGGGTAGAAGATACCTACGCACCGGTACTTACTCCTTTTATCAATCCCCATCAGGAACAGATTTTGAGGGTGCTAGCTGGAACATATGGACTGGGTTACCAAAGTAGTGGTGATTTTCTTCCGACTGAGTCAGTTCGTGTTCTTCTCTATCCAGATTACTTTGAACCGGAGATATCAGATTTTGAAATAACCTTGTTAGAGATTTGCTATCCGAGTAAGTTTGAACAACTGAGTCATGGAAAAATATTGGGAACAATCATCAATCAGCTAGGAATTGACCGTAAATTATTTGGTGATATCTTGGTAGATGAAAAGAGAGCACAGATTTTTGTCAATCGTGATTTTATTCCTCTTTTTCAGGATGGAATAAGAAAGATTGGCAGACTTCCTGTATCGCTGGAGGAACGTCCTTTTACCGATAGGATTATATCTAAAATTGACTTTAGAGAACGAGAAATTTTAGTTTCAAGTTTTCGATTGGATGCCCTCTTATCAAGTGCCCTGAAATTATCTAGAAATCAAACTAGTCAACTGATTGAGAAAAAATCTGTCCAGATAAATTATCATGTGGTTGAAAAATCTGATTACCAGGTTGCAGTTGGAGATTTGATCAGTGTGAGAAAGTTTGGTCGTTTGAAAGTTGTCAAAGACAATGGTCAGACCAAAAAGGATAAGAAAAAACTAACAGTTCGGCTACTTTTAAGCAAGTGAGAAAAAATATGTCGATTACACCACAAGAAATAAGTGATAAAGCTTTCTCAAGAACATTCAGAGGCTACAATCAGGAAGAAGTTGACCTCTTTCTTGATAAGATTTACTTTGAATTAGAGGAGATGATTCGATACAAAGATGAAACTGAACTCTATATCAAAAAACTAGAAGAACGTCTTTCCTATTATACGAATGATATTCCTAAGAGAACAGTAACAAGCGAGCAAGAACCAGAAGCAATTAATGATTCTATTTTTTATTAAGTAAGTGAGGAAAAGTATGCCAATTACATCGTTAGAAATTAAAGATAAAACCTTTGGTACAAGATTTAGAGGTTTTGACCCAGAAGAAGTAGATGAATTTCTTGATATCGTTGTTCGTGACTATGAAGATTTGGTTCGTAGTAATCACGACAAAGAAACACACATCAAGAGTTTGGAAGAACGTTTGTCTTACTTTGATGAGATGAAAGATTCCTTGAGTCAGTCAGTTTTGATTGCTCAAGATACTGCGGAGCGTGTCAAACAGGCTGCTCAAGAACGTTCGAACAATATTATTCAACAAGCTGAACAGGACGCTCAGCGTTTGCTAGAAGAAGCAAAATACAAGGCAAATGAAATTCTCCGTCAGGCAACAGATAACGCTAAGAAAGTGGCTGTTGAGACAGAAGAGTTGAAGAACAAGAGTCGTGTATTCCATCAACGCCTCAAGTCTACGATTGAAAGTCAATTGGCTATTGTTGAGTCATCTGATTGGGAAGACATTCTTCGCCCAACAGCAACGTATCTTCAAACAAGCGATGAAGCCTTTAAAGAAGTGGTGGGTGAAGTTCTTGGTGAAACTATTCCTTCTCAACCAGAGGAAGAGCCAATTGATATGACTCGTCAATTCACACCAGAAGAGGTTGCTGAGTTGCAAGCTCGTATCGAGGCTGGAAATAAAGAATTGGCTGAGTTTGAGGCTCAACAAAATCAACAGACAGATGAAAGTGAACAACATAAAGAGTCAGTTGACGTAGAAACTACTGCAGCAACTGAGGAAGATGTAAACAAAGAATCTGTTCTTATCCTATAAAAGTAAATGTGAGAACAAAATCTAACCAACTATATTTTCAGCGAGCGGGAGATGGTGTGAGCCCTGCAATCCCTAGTCGTTAGATTATCCTCTCAACGAATCCAGTCTGAAAACAGTAAGACTGGACGTTCCCCACGTTACGGGAAAAGAGGAAAAGAGACCCTGTCTTTTTTCGAACAAAGGTGGTACCACGATTTTCGTCCTTTTTGGAAGTCGTGGTTTTTAATTTGTTAATATTTATTAAGGAGATACCATGAAACTCAAAGATACCCTTAACCTTGGGAAAACAGCTTTCCCAATGCGTGCAGGACTTCCTACCAAAGAGCCACTTTGGCAAAAGGAATGGGAAGATGCAAAACTTTACCAACGTCGTCAAGAATTGAACCAAGGAAAACCGCATTTCACCTTGCATGATGGACCTCCGTATGCAAACGGAAATATCCACGTTGGACATGCCATGAACAAGATTTCCAAAGATATTATTGTTCGTTCTAAGTCTATGTCAGGATTTTACGCACCTTATATTCCTGGTTGGGATACTCATGGTCTGCCAATCGAGCAAGTCTTGGCAAAACAAGGCGTGAAACGTAAAGAAATGGACTTGGTTGAGTACTTGAAACTTTGCCGCGAGTATGCTCTTTCTCAGGTAGATAAACAACGCGAAGACTTTAAACGTTTGGGTGTTTCTGGTGACTGGGAAAACCCTTATGTGACCTTGACTCCGGACTATGAAGCGGCTCAAATCCGTGTCTTTGGTGAAATGGCTAAGAAAGGCTACATCTACCGTGGCGCCAAGCCGGTTTACTGGTCATGGTCATCTGAGTCAGCTCTTGCAGAAGCGGAAATTGAATACCATGACTTGCTTTCAACTTCCCTTTACTATGCTAACCGCGTCAAAGATGGCAAAGGTGTCCTAGATACAGATACTTATATCGTCGTCTGGACAACAACTCCATTCACTATCACAGCATCTCGTGGTTTGACAGTTGGAGCAGATATTGATTATGTATTGGTACAACCAGCTGGCGAATCTCGTAAGTTTGTGGTTGCTGCAGAATTGTTGACTAGTTTGTCTGAAAAGTTTGGTTGGACTGATGTTCAGGTCTTGGCGACCTACCGTGGTCAAGAATTGAATAAAATTGTGACAGCTCACCCATGGGATACAGCTGTAGATGAGTTGGTAATCCTTGGTGACCACGTTACGACTGACTCTGGTACAGGTATCGTCCATACAGCCCCTGGTTTTGGTGAGGACGACTACAATGTTGGTGTTGCCAATGGCCTTGAAGTTGCTGTAACAGTTAACGAACGCGGTATTATGATGGAAAATGCTGGTCCTGAATTTGCGGGTCAGTTCTATGACAAGGTTGTGCCGACTGTTATCGAAAAACTGGGCGATTTGCTCCTTGCTCAAGAAGAAATCTCTCACTCGTACCCATTTGACTGGCGTACGAAAAAACCAATCATCTGGCGTGCAGTTCCACAATGGTTTGCCTCTGTATCTAAATTCCGCCAAGAAATCTTGGACGAAATTGAAAAAGTGAAGTTCCACTCAGAATGGGGGAAAGTGCGTCTTTACAACATGATTCGCGACCGTGGCGACTGGGTCATCTCTCGTCAACGTGCTTGGGGAGTTCCACTTCCTATCTTCTATGCAGAAGACGGAACACCAATCATGACAGCTGAAACGATTGAGCACGTGGCTCAACTCTTTGAGGAACACGGTTCTATCATCTGGTGGGAACGTGATGCAAAGGATCTCTTGCCAGAAGGATTTACGCATCCAGGTTCACCAAATGGCGAGTTCAAAAAAGAAACAGACATCATGGACGTTTGGTTTGACTCAGGTTCGTCATGGAATGGTGTTGTAGTAAACCGTCCAGAGTTGACTTACCCAGCAGATCTTTACCTTGAAGGTTCTGACCAGTACCGTGGTTGGTTCAACTCATCACTTATCACATCTGTTGCTAACCATGGCGTTGCTCCTTACAAACAAATCTTGTCACAAGGATTTGCGCTTGATGGTAAAGGTGAGAAGATGTCTAAATCTCTTGGAAATACCATTGCTCCAAGTGATGTTGAAAAACAATTTGGTGCGGAAATCTTGCGTCTCTGGGTAACAAGTGTGGACTCAAGCAACGACGTGCGTATCTCTATGGATATCTTGAGCCAAGTCTCTGAAACTTACCGTAAGATCCGGAACACACTTCGCTTCTTGATTGCCAATACATCTGACTTTAACCCAGCTCAAGACGCAGTAGCTTACGATGAGCTTCGTTCTGTTGACAAGTACATGACCATTCGCTTTAACCAGCTTGTGAAAACGATTCGTGATGCTTATGCCAACTTTGAATTCTTGACAATTTACAAGGCCTTGGTGAACTTCATCAACGTTGATTTGTCAGCCTTCTACCTTGACTTCGCTAAAGACGTTGTTTACATCGAAGGTGCCAAATCACTCGAACGCCGTCAAATGCAGACAGTCTTCTATGACGTTCTTGTCAAAATCACCAAACTCTTGACACCAATCCTTCCTCACACTGCAGAAGAAATCTGGTCATATCTTGAGTTTGAAGCTGAAGAATTTGTTCAATTGTCAGAATTGCCAGAAGCAGAAACTTTTGCCAACCAAGAAGAAATCTTGGATACATGGTCAGCCTTCATGGATTTCCGTGGACAAGCTCAAAAAGCCTTGGAAGAAGCGCGTAATGCAAAAGTTATCGGTAAATCACTCGAAGCACACTTGACAGTTTATCCAAATGAAGTGGTGAAAACTCTTCTTGGAGCAGTGGATAGCAATGTAGCTCAACTTTTGATCGTGTCAGAATTGAACATCGCTGAAGGTACAGCTCCAGAAGGCGCAGTTAGCTTTGAGGATGTTGCCTTTACAGTTGAACGCGCTGCAGGTGAAGTTTGTGACCGTTGCCGTCGTATCGACCCAACTACTGCAGAACGCAGCTACCACGCAGTTATCTGTGACCACTGTGCAAGCATCGTAGAAGAAAACTTTGCGGATGCAGTTGCAGAAGGATTTGAAGCGAAATAATCAGAAAGAGACTGAGAAAGGTCGCTAAAATCATAAAAACGCATAATATCAAGAGTTCAAGTGCTTTGATATTATGCGTTTTATCATGGGAAAATTTACTAGTCCATTTCCTCAAATGAAGTTCTTTCTAGCCTGTCCGTGTAGATAATTAACATAATCAACTATTCAGTTTTCTCATAATTTTATATTTCTACTAATTATAGAGAAGACTGATAAGCTCTTCTCTTTTTAGTTGATTTTAACTAGCTTTTTTGTGAAAAATTGTGTAAAATAGAATAGATAAACGAGGGAAACCTCGAAAAATAAAAGGAGAATCCATCTAATGGTAAAATTGGTTTTTGCTCGCCACGGTGAGTCTGAATGGAACAAAGCTAACCTTTTCACTGGTTGGGCTGATGTTGATTTGTCTGATAAAGGAACACAACAAGCGATTGACGCTGGTAAATTGATCAAGGAAGCTGGTATCGAATTTGACCAAGCTTACACTTCAGTATTGAAACGTGCGATCAAAACAACAAACTTGGCTCTTGAAGCTGCTGACCAACTCTGGGTTCCAGTTGAAAAATCATGGCGCTTGAACGAACGTCACTATGGTGGTTTGACTGGTAAAAACAAAGCTGAAGCCGCTGAACAATTTGGTGATGAGCAAGTTCACATCTGGCGTCGTTCATACGATGTATTGCCTCCTGCAATGCCTCATGATGATGAATACTCAGCTCACACTGACCGTCGTTACGCTTCACTTGACGACTCAGTCATTCCAGATGCTGAAAACTTGAAAGTGACTTTGGAACGTGCCCTTCCATTCTGGGAAGACAAAATCGCTCCAGCACTTAAAGATGGTAAAAACGTATTCGTAGGAGCTCACGGTAACTCAATCCGTGCCCTTGTAAAACATATCAAACACTTGTCAGATGATGAAATCATGGGTGTAGAAATCCCTAACTTCCCACCATTGGTATTCGAATTCGACGAAAAATTGAACGTCGTAAAAGAATACTACCTTGGAAAATAATCTATAAACAGAAAGCCTAGGAATTCCTAGGCTTTTTTGTTTTTGCTTCTGGTTTCCAACTAGTTGAAAAAGCGTTATAATGATAGTAAAGAGTGACTTGATTGTAAGAAAGGTGGATATGCTCGAAGTTCTGAAATCAGTAGAGTAAGTCAAGTTTTTAAAAAGTAAATCAGTTGACAAAGTATCTGCTTCTTGGTAGAATAAGAACTGTCGGAAAGACAAATAACTTCTTCTTGGTTGCAGGCATGCCAACCTGCCACTCGGATGAAGCCAAATAAAAAGGAGAAACATCATGGCAATCTCAAAAGAGAAAAAAAATGAAATCATCGCACAATATGCACGTCACGAAGGTGATACAGGTTCAGTAGAGGTTCAAGTTGCTGTCCTTACTTGGGAAATCAACCATCTTAACGAACACATCAAACAACACAAAAAAGACCACGCTACTTACCGTGGATTGATGAAGAAAATCGGTCGCCGTCGTAACTTGCTTGCATACTTGCGTAAAAACGACGTTAACCGTTACCGTGAGTTAATCAACTCTCTTGGACTTCGTCGCTAATCTTGCGTCTAAAACGTTTCTATACTTCGTTGGCTTCAGCTCGATGTACCATTAGTACAATCTTCGCCTCGTCGCCTAGTCTATAAACGTTTTATCCAGCAAGACTTGAGCTCTCTGATATTCAGAGAGCTTTTTTACTTTTGTCACCCTACCTCGATATACTAAAGTATTATCTTCGGTTACGGTTTCTAGCACTGTAAGGTAAAATAAACCAAATCATCTCCCTTTGGGGAGATTTTTTGTTTCACTAGGATTCTGGCTCTAGTTCAAATCAGCTCTCTGTTATCAGAGGGCTTTTTTATTGAGGTTTTATCGGTCACAATTTTGGAGACTACAAAAACCTCAAATGGTATCAGCTAATGACACCATGAAGGTGCGCAGTTACTCGGCTTTTCAAGCCGAGTAACTGTCTGCAAGCCCCCTCGGAGAGCCCACACTTTACGAAGTAAAGTATAGTATGTTATACTTTACATGGAAGTAGTCACCGAATTCCAGTTAGAAATTACTTTGTAACTACGTTTTGAGGAGGAGTAAAATGCTTTCCTACGTTCGACATTACCCACTAGCGATAGCTAAATTAATGTGTCTGTGCTCTCCTAAAATCTGCTGATTTATTACTGACTAATACAGGAGGTTTTTATGGGACAGACAATCCTATCTGCTATTGGTGTTTATATTTCCACCAGTATCGATTATTTAATTATTTTAATTATTTTATTTGCACAGCTATCACAGAATAAACAGAAATGGCATATTTATGCGGGGCAATATCTAGGCACAGGCTTACTTGTAGGGGCGAGTTTAGTTGCTGCTTATGTCGTTAATTTCGTGCCTGAAGAATGGATGGTTGGATTGCTTGGTTTAATCCCTATCTATTTAGGGATTCGCTTTGCAATTGTTGGAGAAGGTGAGGAAGAAGAGGAAGAAATTATTGAAAGATTAGAACAAAGCAAGGCAAATCAACTGTTTTGGACAGTTACATTGCTGACAATTGCGTCTGGCGGAGATAATTTAGGTATCTATATACCTTATTTTGCTTCGTTAGATTGGTCACAGACCCTCGTGGCGTTGCTTGTGTTTGTAATCGGCATAATTATCTTTTGCGAGATTAGTCGGATGTTATCCTCTATTCCGTTAATATTCGAGACAATTGAAAAATACGAGCGAATCATTGTGCCCATAGTATTCATTCTACTTGGACTATATATCATGTATGAAAATGGCACGATAGAGACTTTTCTGATCGTGTAGATTTTTTTGTTTCACTAGGATTTTAGCCCGGGTTCAAATCAGCTCTCTAATTTTAGAGGGCTTTTTATGTTGTCACTTTACCTCGATATACCCAAGTATAATCTTCGGTTACGATTATTAGCACTGTAAGACCAACTATATTTATTTTTCTCAGCTTGTTCCATAGTTAAAAATATGGTATACTTTTTATGAGAATTTTCTAAATTTTTAAGATTCTATCAAAGGAGGATTGCATGCTTTCCAAATTTTCTGGAAGCCGACGGGACCTGCAATTTGTGTTACTTTTAGGTGTTTTGCTAGCTGTTTTAGGGATTTCCCTCTTTCTGGCAGTTTCTATGGGATCCGTTGCGATTGATCTAGGAGATACCTATCGGATTATTTTGAGTAGGTTGGGTTTTCCGCTTGAGATAGGAGAGGTTTCCAAGTCCACTCTTGCCATTGTATGGAATATGAGATTCCCCCGAGTATTACTCGGTCTGATAGTAGGGGCTGGTCTTTCCATGTGTGGTAGCGTGATGCAGTCCACAGTAAACAACCCCATTGCTGAGCCCTATGTCTTAGGAATCTCTGCGGGTGCAACTCTGGGTGCAACCCTAAGTATCATTCTTGGTTTAAAATTGGTGATTAGCCTTGGAGCTTTCCTTGGAGCTATTTTGGCAACAATCGCTGTCCTTATCATTGCCTCTATGCAGGGCAGGATGACAACATCTAGTCTGATCTTATCAGGAACGGTGGTCAATGCTCTCTTTTTGGCTTTTTCCAACTTTATTATCTCAGTCGGCGCTAATGCGGACAGTGTGATGACCATTAAGTTTTGGACTATGGGCTCACTTGCCGGGACTACTTGGTCTGACTTAGTCCTGCCAACTATAGTAGTAGGAATGGCCTTTCTATTTTTCGCTACCCAGTATCGTGTTTTCAATGCGATGATGATGGGAGATGAGGCTGCTTTAACTTTGGGGATTCCCTTAAGCTTCTATTGGTATCTTTATGTGACCATGGTGGCTGTGCTGACAGCAGTCTTGGTGGCAACTTGTGGGATTATTGGATTTGTTGGTCTCATTACTCCTCACTTAGCTCGAGGCTTAGTAGGAACGAATTACAGGAGACTTTTTCCTGTTGCGACCATACTGGGTGCCCTCTTTGTGGTCTGGGCAGATGTACTCTCTCGTATCATCATTCCAAACGCAGAGTTGCCTATTGGTATTTTTACAGCCTTAGTAGGTGCTCCCTTCTTTATCTACATTGTTGGAGGTAGGCGAAGGGAGGTGAGGGCCTGATATGGACTTGATTTGTCAGGATATCCATTTTGGAATAGGAGAGAAAAAAATTCTCAAAGGAGTTTCTCTTAAGGTTGAGGGGCATCAATTTCACACGATACTAGGACCAAATGGAAGTGGAAAAACTAGCCTGCTTAAACTCCTCTATCGTCAGGAAAAGGCAGACAAAGGCTTGATAAGCCTAGATGGAAAGCCACTGGAGCATTGGTCACTCAAAGAAACAGCCAAGCAAATGGCAGTTGTTACCCAGTTTAATCAATTGCAGTTTGATTGTACAGTTGAGGAAATCGTCTTGCTGGGAAGAACGCCTCACCTCTCTTTTTTACAGAAGGAAAAGGAAAGGGATTATGCCCTCGTTCAAGATGCTCTCGTCAAGGTGGATATGCTTGAGAAGAAAACTCGTCTCTATTCGTCTCTGTCAGGGGGGGAGAAACAACGAGCCTTATTAGCACGCGCCTTGGCGCAAGAACCGACTCTCTTGCTCCTGGATGAACCTACCAATCACTTGGATATCAAGTATCAGCTAGACTTGTTAGCTATTGTGAAAAATCTCAATATCAATGTTTTAGCTGTCCTACATGATATTCAACTTGCTTGTCGCTATTCGGATTATCTCTATCTGATGAAAGAGGGGGAAATCCTTTATCAGGGAACTCCAAAGGAGACCATCACCCCTGAGTCATTGCAAACTGTATACGGAGTTCAAAGTCAGGTTACTTGGACCGAGGATCAGCAAGCTATGATTCACTATTTATAAGAATGAAAAGGAAAACAAGATGAAAAAAACACTAAGCATTTTACTCGTAACAGTAGCTACCCTAACCATGGCAGCTTGTGGCAATACTACTACAGAAAAAGCAACCACACAATCTAGCACAGAAACAAGTCAAAAGGCAAGCGCAGAGACGACTTATCCACTCACGGTCAAGACCTATGATGCTAAGGGAAACGAAGTCGAACAAGTTTTTGAGAAGGCACCTGAAAAAGTTATCACCAACAATCTGTCAACCACTGAAATCTTATTGGAGCTAGGCTTGAAGGATAAAATTGTTGGCATGCTTAACCCTGATAATGCTGTGACGGACAAATACAAGGACGCGATTGCGACGATTCCTCAAATTGGGGATAAAAAAACAGTCTCTCAAGAGACAGTCCTTTCATATGAGCCAGATGCTGTGATGGGTCGAAACATGATGTTTTCTGAAAAATCTTTGGGGACAGTTAGCACTTGGAATGAAAACAAAATCCCAGTCTATACACAAAAAGCCTCTCTCTCAACGATTCAGCAAGATTTGGGAAATATTGTAGAAGATGTCAAAAATCTTGGAATGATTTTTAATGTGCAGGACAAGGCCAATGAATATGCAGCTCAATTACAAGCTAAAATTGATGCTGTTAAGAAATCAAACCCAGCAAGCCAAGGTGAAAAGAAAAAGGCTTTGATTATGGTTGCTTATAATGACGAAACCTTCGGTGCTTACAAGTCTGCTTTGCAAGAGAGCTTGTTGAATCAACTTGGTTATACCAACGTTGCAACGGGAACATCAGGCTTGACCTTGGAAAATCTCGTGTCAATGGATCCTGAGTTGATTATCTATGTAACCAGCGACCGTAATAAAAAATTGGATGCCAACGCAGTAGAGTTGATGAAAGCAAATGAAGTTTTGGAAAACGTTCCTGCAATTAAGAATCAAAAAATCATGACCATCTCTTACGATGAGTTGATGGATTATGGTCCAGCAGTGATTGATTCCCTTGAGAAAATCAATGACTTTATCAATAAATAATGAGTTTGATTGGGAAGGGATCCAAGTCAAGGTCAGTCTTCCTTCGACCTATGACCCCAATCAAACCTATCCAGCTATTCTCTTGAATGATGGAAACTTGGATTTTCTATCTTCCCTTTCAGAATCTGTGATTTTAGTGGGTTTGACTTCTGAAAATCGCCTAAACGACTACACTCCATGGAAGGCAGCTGCTCTGAGAGAGGGAGCTCCAGATTTTGGCGGTCAGGCAAATGCCTATCATAGTCATTTATTTGGAGGTCTTTTAGACAAGTTGCAGTCGCTTTATCGCCTGGACAAAAATCGCCTTGCCTATGGAGGATACTCATTAGGTGGACTGGCGGCAGTCTACAGTCTATTCAGCTTTGACAAGGTCTCCTGTATCTTCTCTATCTGCGGTTCCTTTTGGTATCCTGATTTTACGACTTACTGCAAGGAACAACAGTTGAAGAATCTGGACTGTTTGTTGTATTTACAGAATGGTCAAACAGAAGGAGCCCATCATACCAATCGCTTGGCTCAAGCACCAGTCTATGCTGAGCAGATCCATACCAGTCTTCAGAAACGTTATCCGACTGGTCAGTTTGTCTTTGATACCTATGGGCATCATGAGCAAGTGGCTGAGCGATTTCTAGCCTTTTCCAACTGGTTGTCCCCAAAATGGAAAATCAAATAAAAGAATTATCCCTTGGCTTTTTCCAAGGGATAATTGTATTTTTTAACCAAGTTTCTCTCTCTTCTTATCTGGATTCCAGATAAAGCTTGCGATGAAGGTAAAGATAATCGTTAGGATACCAACAATCACAGCAAGGATGAGGGCTGGGATTCGGACAAACCACCAGAGTGGGTTTGGTTTTTTATCGTTGTGCCATTGTTTGGTTTCTTCATCCAAACGTTGGAATTCTGCTTGGATACGATCTGCAACCATTTCGATTCCTTCATCATTCATCTTCTTGATGTCTGAGATATCGATAGGATTTCCAAAGTTCATATCGACACGTTCACGGCTAACCAAGCCTTTCAAGGTCATGGGCCCTGTGTAGGTGACAGGCATGATACGGACCTTGGCCATTTTGGCAATCAAGGCTACGCCCCCTTTGACATCGTTTGAGTGACGGCTCCCGCTTGGGAACATGATGAGAGAGCGGTCGCTTTTTTTGAGGACGTTGATAGGGTACTTGATGGCAGAGGCATTAGGTTTTTCCCGGTCGATAGGAAAGGCACCACACATACGGATCCACCAGCCAAAGATGCGGTTGTTAAACAGTTCTTTTTTTGCCATAAAGATGAACTGTTTTGGTTTGGTTGCAAAGGCCATGTAAACAGGATCCCACCAGGTACGGTGAGGTGCAACGAGGATATAGTTTTCGTCTCGACTAGGAATTTTATCAGTATTGTGATAGTGGGCATTGCCATTGATAGACCACAAGATTAGCATGACTAGTCCACGCAAATAAGTATAAAACATGAGATCTCCTTCGATTGTATTGCTTTTATTATTATACCTTATCAAAAGATTACTGGCAAACTTTTTCAGTTGTCAGCCAACAGTTTTAGATTAGATTAGAATTCTTTTTAAAAAAATGATATGATAGAATTTATGGATAAAAATAAGATAATGGGATTAACCCAAAGAGAAGTCAAGGAAAGACAGGCTCAAGGTTTGGTCAATGACTTTACCGCTTCGGCCAGTACCAGTACTTGGCAAATCATCAAACGAAATGTTTTTACACTTTTTAACGCGTTGAACTTTGTTATTGCCCTAGCGCTGGCCTTTGTGCAGGCTTGGAGCAATCTGGTCTTCTTTGCTGTTATCTGCTTTAATGCTTTTTCTGGAATTGTGACCGAGCTACGGGCCAAACACATGGTGGACAAGCTCAATCTCATGACCAAGGAAAAGGTCAAAACCATTCGTGATGGTCAAGAAGTCGCTCTTAATCCGGAAGAATTGGTGCTAGGAGACGTTATTCGTTTGTCTGCTGGGGAGCAGATTCCTAGTGATGCCTTGGTTCTGGAAGGCTTTGCGGAAGTCAATGAAGCCATGTTGACGGGTGAGAGTGATTTGGTGCAAAAGGAAGTGGATGCCTTGCTTTTATCAGGGAGTTTCCTAGCCAGTGGCGCAGTTTTGGCTCAAGTCCACCATGTCGGGACAGAAAACTATGCTGCCAAACTCATGCTGGAAGCTAAGACAGTGAAACCAATCAACTCCCGTATCATGAAATCGCTAGACAAGCTAGCCGGTTTTACTGGGAAGATTATCATTCCCTTTGGTCTAGCTCTCTTGTTAGAAGCCTTGATTTTAAAGGGTTTGCCCCTCAAGTCATCTGTTGTAAATTCATCGACTGCCCTTTTGGGAATGTTGCCTAAGGGAATCGCCCTTTTGACCATTACTTCGCTCTTGACTGCGGTGATTAAGCTGGGCTTGAAAAAGGTCTTGGTGCAGGAGATGTACTCTGTCGAGACCTTGGCGCGCGTGGATATGCTCTGTCTGGACAAAACGGGCACCATCACCCAAGGAAAGATGCAGGTGGAGGCGGTTCTTCCTCTGACGGAAACTTATGGTGATGAGGCTATTACTAACATTCTGACCAGCTACATAGCTCATAGTGAGGATAAAAATCCAACAGCTCAGGCTATTCGCCAGCGTTTCCAAGGAAAGGTTGCTTACCCTATGATTTCGAATCTTCCTTTCTCAAGCGACCGTAAGTGGGGAGCTATGGAGTTAGAAGGTTTGGGGACGGTTTTTTTAGGGGCACCTGAGATGTTGTTGGACTCTGAAGTCCCTGAAGCCAGAGAGGCCTTGGAGAGAGGGTCACGTGTCTTAGTCTTGGCTCTCAGTCAGGAAAAACTAGACCATCACAAGCCCCAGAAACCATCTGATATTCAAGCCTTGGCACTGCTGGAGATCTTGGATCCGATTCGAGAAGGAGCGGCTGAGACCCTAGACTATCTTCGTTCCCAGGAAGTAGGCCTCAAGATTATCTCTGGTGATAATCCAGTCACGGTTTCCAGCATTGCCCAGAAGGCTGGTTTTGCAGACTATCACAGCTATGTAGATTGTTCAAAAATCACGGATGAGGAATTGATTGCCATGGCTGAAGAGACAGCTATTTTCGGACGTGTTTCCCCTCATCAAAAGAAACTCATCATCCAAACGCTGAAAAAAGCAGGGCATACAACGGCCATGACAGGGGACGGAGTCAATGATATTCTGGCTCTTCGTGAAGCAGATTGTTCGATTGTAATGGCGGAGGGAGATCCGGCGACTCGTCAGATTGCCAATCTGGTTCTTTTGAACTCAGACTTTAATGATGTTCCTGAGATTCTCTTTGAAGGTCGTCGTGTGGTCAATAACATCGCCCACATCGCACCGATTTTCTTGATTAAGACGATTTATTCCTTCTTGCTTGCGGTGATTTGTATTGCTAGTGTTTTACTAGGGCGGTCTGAGTGGATTTTGATTTTCCCTTTCATTCCGATCCAGATTACCATGATTGACCAGTTTGTGGAAGGTTTCCCACCATTCGTTCTGACTTTTGAGCGAAATATCAAGCCTGTTGAACCAAACTTCCTCAGAAAATCCATGCTTCGTGCCCTACCAAGTGCTCTTATGGTCGTCTTCAGCGTTCTTTTTGTGAAAATATTTGGAAGTAGTCAAGGTTGGTCTGAGATAGAAATCTCAACCCTACTCTATTATCTACTTGGATCAATTGGTTTCTTATCCGTATTTAGAGCCTGCATGCCATTTACCCTCTGGCGTGTTCTCTTGGTTGTTTGGTCTGTAGGAGGTTTCCTAGCAACAGCTCTCTTCCCACGGATTCAAAAACTGCTTGAGATTTCAACCTTGACTGGACAAACGTTGCCTGTTTATGGGGCCATGATGCTGGTATTTACAGTGATTTTCATTCTAACCAGTCGTTACCAAGCCAGAAAATCATAACCACCCGTCTAACGGGTGGTTTGCACCAGGGCTATAAGCCCAAATCACCAGCCAGCGCCTAAAGACGCTGGCTTTCACGTTGTTCAAGCCTCATTGCTCTTGACTCGTCACTTGCCTCTTAAAGAGACCTTGGTACTACTTACCACTATCCCTAAAGGGATCCTCATATTCTTTTACACTTAATTTATCTAGTGCTATATCATGCTTTTCCTGTTCTTGAATATATTTCTTAATTGTGGCTTCATTAAGCCCTACTGTACTTACATAATAACCTTCTGCCCAGAAATGCCGATTCCCAAACTTGTACTTGAGGTTGGCGTGTTTGTCAAACATCATGAGTGCACTTTTACCTTTTAAATACCCCATGAAACTTGAAACACTTATCCTCGGTGGAATACTGACTAACATATGTACATGGTCTGGCATTAAGTGACCTTCGATAATCTCAACACCTTTATAACTACATAATCGATGGAATATTTCTCCCAAACTGCTTCGATATTGATTATAAATTACTTTTCGTCTATACTTAGGGGTGAACACAATGTGATATTTACACATCCACTTTGTGTGTGATAAACTATGTGCCTTTTGTGCCATATTTTTCTCCTTTCGCTTTACAATTGGCTTGAACACCTTTATTGTATCGCGTTTGGAGTTTTTTGGTATAACCTTCGATGCGCACCCGCATAGCGGGTGGTTTATTTGTCTCGCACCTTGCGGAGCGAGACGGACTAGTAGTCACATAATAAAGAAAGACTGCAATCTGTGGATTGCGGTCTTTTTAGGTGCAAGATTGCTAGCTGAAATGTGGTATAATAAGAGGTAATAGAGTTTTGGAAAGTGAGAGAAGATGATTTCAAAGAGATTAGAATTGGTGGCTTCCTTTGTGCCACAGGGGGCGATTTTACTAGATGTGGGGAGTGACCATGCTTATCTACCTATCGATTTGGTCGAAAGAGGCCAAATTAAAAGTGCCATTGCAGGTGAGGTTGTGGAAGGACCCTATCAGTCTGCGGTCAAAAATGTTGAGGCTCACGGTCTAAAGGAGAAAATCCAAGTTCGTTTAGCCAATGGCTTAGCAGCCTTTGAAGATGTCGACCAAGTATCGGTTATCACCATTGCAGGTATGGGTGGCCGTTTGATTGCTAGGATATTGGAAGAAGGATTGGATAAGCTTGCGAGTGTAGAACGTTTAATCCTCCAGCCAAATAATCGTGAAGACGACTTGCGCATCTGGCTACAAGACCACGGTTTTCAAATCGTAGCAGAAAGCATCCTAGAAGAAGCAGGCAAATTCTACGAGATTTTGGTGGTGGAAGCGGGACAAATGAAGCTATCAGCAAGTGATGTTCGCTTTGGTCCCTTCTTGTCCAAAGAAGTCAGCCCAGTCTTTATCAAAAAATGGCAAAAAGAAGCTACTAAGCTAGAATTTGCCCTTAACCAAATCCCAGAAAAAAATCTGGAGGAACGTCAAGTCCTAGCAGATAAAATTCAAGCCATCAAGGAGGTTCTCCATGCTAGCAAGTGAAGTGATTAAACGTTATGAAGCCTTTTGTCCGCAAGAATTTTCTATGGAGGGAGACAGTCGTGGTCTGCAAATCGGGACTCTAGACAAGGATATCCAAAGGGTCATGGTTGCTCTGGATATTCGTGAAGAGACGGTGGCTGAAGCCATTGAGAAGGGTGTGGATTTGATTATCGCCAAGCACGCGCCGATTTTTCGTCCCATCAAAGACTTGGTTGCTAGCCGTCCGCAAAATCAGATTTACATTGATCTCATCAAGCATGACATCGCAGTTTATGTCAGCCATACCAATATTGACATCGTTGAAAATGGTCTCAATGACTGGTTCTGCCAGATGCTAGGCATTGAGGAGACGACTTATCTGCAGGAAACAGGCCCTGAACGTGGAATTGGTCGTATTGGAAATATTCGGCCTCAGATATTTGGGGAATTGGCCCAGCATGTTAAGCAAGTCTTTGGTCTAGATAGTCTTCGAATGGTACATTATCAAGAGAGTGATTTGAAGAAGGAAATTTCAAGAGTTGCCATTTGCGGTGGTAGTGGTAAGTCTTTCTATCCTGATGCTTTGGCAAAGGGGGCAGATGTCTACATCACTGGTGATATCTACTACCACACTGCTCAGGATATGCTGTCTGATGGCTTGTTGGCATTGGACCCAGGCCACTATATTGAAGTTCTCTTTGTGGAAAGAATCGCAGCACTACTTACTCAATGGAAGTCAGAAAAGGGCTGGACTATTGATATCTTGCCTAGTCAGGCATCAACTAATCCTTTCCACCATATCTAGTTAGAAGGTGAAGACAATGAAAAAAGTTGCCATTATTGGAGCAGGGATTGTGGGAGCAACAGCTGCCTACTATCTCTCAAAAGAAAGCGACCTAGAGGTGACCGTTTTTGACCATGGTCAAGGTCAGGCAACCAAGGCTGCAGCAGGAATTATCAGTCCTTGGTTTTCAAAACGCCGCAATAAAGCTTGGTACAAGATGGCACGCTTGGGGGCTGACTTTTATATGGATTTGTTGGCTGATTTAGAAAAGTCTGGTCAGGAAATCGACTTTTACCAACGCTCAGGAGTTTTTCTCTTGAAAAAGGACGAATCCAAGTTGGAAGAACTCTATGAACTAGCCCTCCAGCGCAGAGAAGAATCTCCCTTGATAGGCCAGTTAGCTATTCTGGACCAAGCCTCAGCTAATGAATTATTTCCTGGTTTGCAGGGATTTGACCACCTGCTCTATGCTTCTGGTGGGGCGAGAGTAGATGGCCACCTCTTAGTGACTCGTTTGCTAGAAGCCAGTCAGGTCAAGTTGGTCAAAGAAAAAGTGAGTCTGATACCTTTAGCATCCGGCTATCAGATTGGCGAAGAGGTGTTTGAACGGGTTATTTTGGCGACAGGAGCTTGGTTGGGGGACATTTTGGAGCCTTTAGGATATGAGGTAGATGTTCGTCCCCAAAAGGGGCAACTCCGAGATTATCAACTCTCCGAAGATCTAGAATCATACCCTGTTGTCATGCCAGAAGGGGAGTGGGATTTGATTCCTTTTGCAGGTGGGAAATTGTCCTTAGGCGCTACTCATGAAAATGACATGGGATTTGATTTGACGGTAGATGAAACCTTGCTCCAACAAATGGAGGATGCGGCCTTGCCTCACTATCCAGCCTTAGCTAAAGCGACTTCCAGAGCTGAGCGTGTGGGAATCCGTGCCTATACTCGTGATTTCTCACCTTTCTTTGGGCAAGTACCTGGTTTAGCAGGTGTCTATGCGGCTAGTGGTCTAGGTTCATCAGGCCTCACAACCGGCCCTATCATTGGTTATCATTTAGCTCAACTGATCCAAGACAAGGAATTGACTCTGGACCCAGTAAACTATCCAATTGAAAACTATGTCAAACGAGTAAAAAGCGAATAATACTCAATGAAAATCAAAGAGCAAACTAGGAAGCTAGCCGCAGGCTGCTCAAAGCACGGCTTTGAGGTTGTAGATAGAACTGACGAAGTCAGCTCAAAACACTGTTTTGAGGTTGTGGATCGAACTGATGAAGCCAGTAACCATACCAATCCACGGCAAGGCGAATCTAACATGGTTTGAAGAGATTTTCGAAGAGTATAAGCATTTTACTGAAATTTTAGTCTCCCCTCTAGGATGGCAAATGACATTCCCTATCAAAAATGGTAAAATAAGAAAAAATAATTCGAGAATCGAGGAAAAAAGATGCAAGAAAAAATTTTGGTAACAGGTGGAGCAGGTTTTATCGGAACCCACACTGTTATTGAGTTAATCCAAGCAGGTCATCAAGTGGTTGTAGTGGATAATCTTGTCAATAGCAATCGTAAAAGTATAGAAGTTGTTGAGAGAATTACAGGGGTTGAAGTGCCTTTCTATGAGGCGGATATCCGTGATACAGATACTCTCAGAGATATTTTCAAGCAGGAAGAACCGACTGGTGTCATTCACTTTGCGGGCTTGAAGGCTGTTGGCGAATCAACCCGTATCCCTCTTGCCTACTATGACAACAATATCGCTGGAACTCTTAGTCTTTTAAAAGTTATGGAAGAAGCAAACTGTAAGAATATCATCTTCAGTTCTTCTGCGACAGTATATGGAGATCCTCACACGGTTCCAATCTTAGAAGATTTCCCACTTTCAGTGACCAATCCTTACGGTCGTACCAAACTCATGCTAGAAGAAATCTTGACCGATATCTACAAAGCAGACTCAGAATGGAATGTGGTCTTGCTTCGTTACTTTAACCCAATTGGAGCACATGAGAGTGGAGATTTAGGAGAAAATCCAAACGGTATTCCAAACAATCTCTTACCATATGTGACTCAGGTAGCTGTTGGAAAATTAGAGCAAGTGCAAGTCTTCGGAGACGATTACGATACGGAAGATGGAACTGGTGTTCGTGACTATATCCACGTTGTTGACTTGGCTAAAGGTCACGTTGCAGCTCTTCAAAAAATCCAAAAAGGGTCTGGCCTTAACATTTATAACCTTGGAACAGGCAAGGGCTACTCTGTTCTTGAAATTATTCAAAATATGGAAAAAGCAGTGGGACATCCAATTCCTTACCGCATCGTAGAACGCCGCCCAGGAGACATCGCTGCCTGCTATTCAGATCCTGCAAAAGCCAAAGCAGAACTCGGCTGGGAAGCAGAATTTGATATCACGAAAATGTGTGAAGACGCATGGCGTTGGCAAAGTAAGCATCCAAACGGATTTGAAGATTAAGATAATGATTTCGATCATTGTCCCCTGTTTAAATGAAGAGGAAGTATTTCCTCTTTTTTATCAGTCTGTTGAAGATTTGCTTCCTGACCTGGGAGCAGAGGTCGAGTATGTCTTTATAGACGATGGCTCAAGCGATGGGACCTTAGCTCTTTTGAAGGCTTATCGGGAGCAAAATCCTGCGGTGCATTATATCTCTTTCTCGAGAAATTTTGGGAAGGAGGCAGCTCTGTATGCAGGCTTGCAGCATGCAACTGGGGACCTGGTGGTCGTGATGGATGCAGACCTCCAGGACCCTCCCGGTATGCTACTTGAGATGAAAGCCTTACTAGACCAGAATGCAGACTTAGACTGTGTTGGTACACGGAGAACCAGTCGGGAGGGAGAACCCTTCTTTCGTAGCTTCTGTGCTGATCTCTTTTACCGCCTCATGCAAAAAATCAGCCCAGTAGCTCTGCCCTCGGGTGTCCGTGATTTTCGCATGATGAGAAGGTCTGTGGTAGATGCTATTTTAACCCTGACCGAGTTCAATCGTTTTTCTAAAGGACTCTTTGCCTGGGTGGGTTTTAAAACGCACTATCTTGATTATCCGAACGTTGAACGACAGGCTGGCAAGACCAGTTGGAGTTTTAGACAGCTCTTTTTCTACTCGATTGAAGGGATTCTCAATTTTTCAGATTTTCCCTTGAGTATAGCCTTTGTAGCGGGACTTCTATCTTGTTTTATTTCTTTTGTGATGACTGTTTTTGTGGTGTTTCGGACCCTTATCTTGGGAAATCCGACATCTGGCTGGACCTCTCTGATGGCTGTCATTCTCTTTCTTGGAGGGATTCAACTCCTGACCATTGGGATTCTGGGCAAGTATATCAGTAAGATTTATTTAGAGACCAAAAAAAGACCACTCTACCTCATCAAAGAAAAAAGTGATCTTTCTATTGTTGAAGGAAAAAATAACCGGAAAAGACTATAATTTTACCTAGAAATATGCTAAACTAGTAGGTGAAGGGATTAAAGTGATAAAGAGAATCTACAAAATCAATCTCCCTTTTAAACTATGATGGATCTTTTAGAAGTGCATGTGTAGGACAATTTTTGATGGCCTCTAGAACATCGCTGCTCTCAGCGATTTCTCTTTGCAATTCAACTGGATCATCGCAAAATCGAACGATTCCATTATCATGGTAATCAAAGAGTTCAGAATAGGTTTGGCAAAGCCCGCAGGCAATGCACCGTTCAGGTATAAGTGTGAGTTTCATATTTATATTGTAATAAGAAAGTTTAAAAAATACAAGGAGTAAGGTATGGCAAAGGAACCATGGCAAGAAGATATCTATGAAAATAGTGAGGAAGAATCAAGGTCAGAGCGTCGTCGCCGTAAACAAAAAGGAAAAGGGGCTGTTGCCAATCGTGTCTTAACAGTTCTAGCTAGCCTCTTCTTTGTGATCGTTGTAGCGATGGTAGTTGTATTGATTTACTTATCAACCGGAGGAAGCAATCGTACTTCATCTTTGAAGGACTTCTATGATACATCGTCTCCTTCTACAAGTTCAAGTTCTAAAGTAGAAGCATCGTCATCTTCAAGTAGCAAGGTAGAAGAAACATCTTCTTCTGAAACAACTCCTTCAGAGAGCAGTTCAGAAGAACACACAGAAGGAGAGGGAACAATCACAGTGCATCCTGGAGAGGGTGAGGCAGCTCTTGCTCAACGTGCAGGGATTTCCATTGCCCAGCTAGAAGCCCTAAATCCTTCTCACATGTCATCTGGATCTTGGTTTGCCAACCCAGGTGATGTGATCAAGACAAGATAGGAGTCGGTCATGAAGACAATTCAAATTGCTATCGATGGTCCAGCTTCGAGTGGTAAGAGTACGGTCGCAAAGATTGTCGCTAAAGATTTTGGTTACACTTATCTCGATACAGGTGCTATGTATCGTGCTGCGACTTATATAGCGCTCAAGCACCAGTTGGATGCGGGAAATGTAGACCAACTTCTTGAGCTTCTTAACCAACACCCCATTAGTTTTGGTCGTTCAGAAACAGGTGAGCAACTTGTTTTTGTAGGGGATGTTGAGATTACGCATCCGATTCGTGAAAATGAAGTGACCAACAAGGTTTCAA
Organism: Streptococcus oralis subsp. tigurinus; assembly: GCF_002356415.1. Taxonomy (NCBI): domain Bacteria; kingdom Bacillati; phylum Bacillota; class Bacilli; order Lactobacillales; family Streptococcaceae; genus Streptococcus; species Streptococcus oralis. The sequence continues at coordinate 1,360,761 of NZ_AP018338.1, read as the reverse complement.
GCATTGCTGCAATTCCTGAGGTGCGTGAGAAGTTGGTTTCGCTACAGCAAGAGATCGCTCAGCAAGGTGGTATCGTCATGGATGGACGTGATATCGGGACGGTTGTTTTACCACAAGCTGAACTCAAGATTTTCCTAGTGGCTTCTGTTGAAGAAAGAGCAGAGCGTCGTTACAAGGAAAATATTGCTAAAGGGATTGAAACTGACTTGGAAACTTTGAAAGAGGAAATTGCGGCACGTGACTACAAAGATAGTCATCGTGAAACCTCGCCTCTCAAACAGGCTGAGGATGCAGTTTACCTCGACACAACTGGACTAAGTATCCAAGAAGTGGTCGAAAAAATTGAATCAGAAGCAAAAAAATATATGTCCTAGGGACGAGAGGAGCAGGCTAGATGATGCCTGCTCCTTTTCTCTCTTTTGTGCGCGTTTCAAAACAGTCTTTTTGGGAGAATTTTGATAAAATAGTAATATCAATAAAAAGGACGGAAGCATGACAAAGAAAATCATAGCCATTTGGGCCCAGGATGAAAAAGGTGTGATTGGGAAGGAAAATCGTCTCCCTTGGCATTTGCCGGCAGAGTTGCAACATTTTAAGGAAACAACTTTAAATCATGCTATACTGATGGGGCGAGTGACCTTTGATGGCATGGGACGTCGTCTGCTTCCAAAACGGCAAACCCTGATTTTAACGCGCAATAGCGAAGAAGTCATAGATGGGGCGCTCGTATTTCAAGATGTGGAGTCTGTTTTAGCGTGGTATCAGAGTCAGGAAAAAAATCTCTATATCATTGGCGGAAAGCAGATTTTTCAGACTTTTGAGCCTTATTTAGATGAAATCATCGTGACGCAGATTCATGCTCAGGTGGAGGGAGATACCTATTTTCCTGAGGAGTTTGACTTGTCTCGTTTTGAGACAGTCGCAAGCAAATCTTACACCCGAGATGAGAAAAATGACTATGATTTTACCATCGAATACCGAGATAGAAAGGAAGTCTAATGGAGCGCAGTATATTTGGATTTTTCACAGCTTTTTTGTGTGTAATCTGTATTTTGACTGGAGCACAGGCTTTTCGTAAGAAGCGCTATGGACTGTCTGCCTTACTCTGGCTGAATGCTTTTACCAATCTGGTAAACAGTATTCATGCTTTTTACATGAACTTATTTTAGATAGAATGATAAATTAGAATGGAAGGAAATCATGCCTACAAATAGGAAAAATGATATGATGGTTTATTGCTCATTTTGTGGCAAAAGCCAAGAAGAAGTAAAGAAAATAATAGCTGGGAACAACGCTTTTATCTGTAATGAATGTGTGGAGTTGGCCCAGGAAATCATTCGGGAGGAGTTGGCCGAAGAAGTTTTGGCAGACTTGTCTGAAGTGCCAAAACCAATCGAGCTCCTCAATATCTTGAACCACTATGTGATTGGTCAGGATCGTGCCAAACGTGCCTTGGCAGTGGCTGTATACAATCACTATAAACGCATCAATTTCCACGATACGCGTGAAGAGTCAGAAGATGTGGATTTGCAGAAGTCAAACATCTTGATGATTGGCCCAACTGGTTCTGGGAAAACTTTTTTGGCCCAGACCTTGGCTAAGAGCTTGAACGTACCTTTTGCTATTGCAGATGCGACAGCTCTTACTGAGGCTGGGTATGTGGGTGAGGACGTGGAAAATATCCTCCTCAAACTCTTGCAGGCTGCTGACTTTAACATCGAACGTGCAGAACGTGGGATTATCTACGTTGATGAAATAGACAAGATTGCCAAAAAGAGCGAGAATGTGTCTATCACACGTGATGTTTCGGGTGAAGGGGTGCAACAAGCCCTTCTCAAGATTATCGAGGGAACTGTTGCCAGCGTACCGCCTCAAGGCGGACGTAAACATCCACAACAAGAGATGATTCAGGTAGATACCAAGAATATCCTCTTCATTGTGGGTGGTGCCTTTGATGGCATCGAAGAAATTGTTAAACAGCGTTTGGGAGAAAAAGTCATCGGCTTTGGTCAAAACAACAAGGCGATTGACGAAAACAGCTCATACATGCAAGAAATCATCGCAGAAGACATTCAAAAATTCGGGATTATCCCTGAGTTGATTGGACGCTTGCCTGTCTTTGCTGCTCTTGAACAATTGACGGCCGATGACTTGGTTCGCATCTTGAAAGAACCAAGAAACGCCTTGGTGAAACAATACCAAACCTTGCTTTCTTATGATGACGTTGAGTTGGAATTTGACGACGAAGCCCTGCGAGAAATCGCTAATAAAGCCATCGAACGCAAAACGGGTGCGCGTGGTCTTCGCTCCATCATCGAAGAAACCATGCTAGATGTTATGTTTGAAGTACCGAGTCAGGAAAATGTGAAATTGGTCCGCATCACTAAAGAAGCTGTTGATGGAACGGATAAACCGATCCTGGAAACAGCCTAGAGGTGACTATGGAAATCAATACACACAATGCTGAAATCTTGCTCAGTGCGGCCAATAAATCTCATTATCCGCAGGATGACCTGCCAGAGATTGCCCTTGCAGGGCGTTCAAATGTTGGCAAGTCTAGCTTTATCAACACCATGCTCAACCGCAAAAATCTTGCCCGTACATCAGGGAAACCTGGGAAAACCCAGCTCCTTAACTTTTTTAACATTGATGACAAGATGCGCTTTGTGGATGTGCCTGGGTATGGCTATGCCCGCGTTTCCAAAAAGGAACGTGAAAAGTGGGGCCGCATGATTGAGGAGTACCTGACAACTCGTGAAAATCTCCGTGCCGTGGTCAGTTTAGTTGACCTTCGTCATGACCCGTCAGCAGATGATGTGCAGATGTACGAATTTCTCAAGTATTATGAGATTCCGGTTATCATCGTTGCGACCAAGGCGGACAAGATTCCTCGTGGTAAATGGAACAAGCACGAATCTGCAATCAAAAAGAAATTAAACTTTGACCCAAGTGACGACTTCATCCTCTTTTCATCTGTCAGCAAGGCAGGGATGGATCAGGCTTGGAATGCAATATTAGAAAAATTGTGAGGGAAAGAAATGGCAAAAACAATTCATACAGACAAGGCTCCAAAGGCTATCGGACCTTATGTTCAAGGGAAAATCGTTGGCAATCTTTTGTTTGCTAGCGGTCAAGTTCCCCTATCTCCTGAAACTGGTGAAATTGTAGGAGAGACTATCCAAGAACAGACAGAACAAGTTTTGAAAAATATCGGTGCTATTTTGGCAGAAGCGGGAACGGACTTTGACCACGTTGTCAAAACAACTTGCTTCTTGAGCGATATGAATGACTTTGTTCCTTTTAACGAGGTTTACCAAACGGCCTTTAAAGAGGAATTCCCAGCTCGTTCAGCTGTAGAGGTTTCACGTCTTCCTCGTGATGTAAAAGTCGAAATTGAAGTGATCGCAGAGATTGGATAAGCTAGTTGAAGTTTGGCTCTGCCAAACTTTTTTTGATATAAGGAGAGATAGATGACAAAGAAACAACTTCACCTTGTGATTGTGACAGGGATGAGTGGCGCAGGGAAAACAGTAGCCATTCAGTCTTTCGAAGATTTGGGATATTTCACTATTGACAATATGCCGCCAGCCCTCTTGCCAAAGTTTTTACAGTTGGTCGAGACCAAGGATGATGACCATAAGTTGGCCCTAGTGGTGGATATGCGGAGCCGTTCCTTCTTTTCAGAGATTCAGGCTGTTTTGGATGAATTGGAAAACCAAGATGAATTGGATTTCAAAATTCTCTTTTTGGATGCAAAAGATAAGGAATTGGTGGCACGCTATAAGGAAACGAGAAGAAGTCACCCTCTAGCAGCGGATGGTCGGATTTTAGATGGCATTAAGCTGGAACGTGAACTTTTGGCACCTTTGAAAAATATGAGTCAAAATGTGGTGGATACGACCGAACTCACTCCGCGTGAACTTCGTAAAACCATTGCAGAGCAATTTTCAGACCAAGAACAAGCCCAGTCTTTTCGTATCGAAGTCATGTCTTTTGGATTCAAGTATGGTATCCCTATTGATGCAGACTTGGTTTTTGATGTCCGTTTCTTGCCAAATCCATACTACCTTCCGAAGCTCCGTAATCAGACAGGTGAGGATCAAGCAGTTTATGACTATGTGATGAATCATGAAGAGTCTGAAAGTTTCTATCAGCACTTACTCGCCTTGATTGAACCAATCTTGCCAAGTTACAAGAAAGAAGGCAAGTCTGTTTTGACCATTGCAGTAGGATGTACAGGTGGGCAGCACCGTAGTGTTGCCTTTGCCAAACGAATCGCAAAGGATCTTGCTAAAAATTGGCCTGTCAATGAAAGCCATCGTGACAAAGACAGAAGAAAGGAAACGGTAAACCGTTCATGAGAAAACCAAGGATAACGGTGATTGGTGGAGGAACGGGTATCCCCGTCATTTTGAAAAGTTTGCGAGAAAAGGATGTTGATATCGCAGCCATCGTAACGGTAGCTGATGATGGTGGATCTTCTGGTGAACTAAGAAAGAATATCCAACAGCTGACACCACCAGGTGATCTTCGTAATGTTCTGGTGGCTATGTCGGATATGCCTAAGTTTTATGAGAAGGTTTTTCAGTACCGTTTTTCAGAAGACGCTGGTGCTTTTGCGGGTCATCCACTGGGGAATATCATCATAGCTGGGCTCTCTGAAATGCAAGGGTCCACTTATAATGCCATGCAGCTGCTAAGTCTCTTTTTCCACACAACAGGAAAAATCTACCCCTCAAGCGATCAGCCTTTGACACTGCATGCAGTCTTTAAAGATGGTTCTGAGGTGGCAGGTGAGAGCCACATTGCTGATCATCCAGGTATGATTGACCATGTCTATGTGACCAATACTCTGGATGATGAAACACCTCAAGCCAGCCGTCGAGTGGTCAATACTATTCTCGAGAGTGACATGATCGTCTTGGGGCCTGGTTCTCTCTTTACATCGATTTTGCCAAATATTGTCATTGAGGAGATTGGGCAGGCTCTCTTGGAGACCAAGGCGGAGATCGCCTATGTCTGCAATATCATGACCCAGCGTGGGGAAACAGAGCACTTTTCAGACAGTGACCACGTGGAAGTCCTCCATCGCCATCTAGGTCGGCCTTTTATTGATACGGTCTTGGTCAATATTGAAAAGGTTCCTAGAGAATACATGGATACCAACCGTTTCGATGAATATTTGGTACAGGTAGAGCATGATTTTGCTGGTCTCTGTAAACAGGTTCCTCGTGTGATTTCATCCAACTTCCTTCGTTTGGAAAATGGAGGAGCCTTCCACGATGGGGATTTGATTGTGGATGAATTGATGCGAATTATACAGGTGAGAAAATGAGTTTTACAGTTGCAGTAAAAGAAGAAATTCTTGGTCAGCACCATCTCAGTCGTCATGAACTATCAGCTATCATCAAGATGTCTGGCAGTATCGGTCTCTCGACTTCGGGCTTGACCTTGTCTGTTGTGACTGAAAATGCCAAGTTGGCTCGTCACCTTTATGAGTCCTTTCTCCATTTTTATGATATTAAGTCAGAAATTCGACATCATCAGAGGAGCAATCTTCGTAAGAATCGTGTCTACACGGTCTATACCGATGAGAGGGTGCAGGAGCTTTTAGCTGATTTGCGACTTGCGGATTCCTTCTTTGGTTTGGAGACAGGCATTGATCCCGATATCTTAGCGGATGAGGAGGCTGGTCGTGCTTACTTATGTGGGGCCTTTCTGGCAAATGGTAGCATCCGAGATCCTGAGTCTGGCAAGTACCAGTTGGAGATTAGTTCTGTTTATCTGGACCATGCCCAAGGATTGGCCTCTCTCCTTCAGCAGTTTTTATTGGACGCCAAGGTTATTGAACGCAAGAAAGGTGCAGTTACCTATCTCCAGCGTGCAGAAGACATCATGGATTTCTTGATCGTGATTGGGGCCATGCAGGCGCGTGATAATTTTGAGCGTGTCAAGATTTTGCGTGAAACTCGTAACGATCTCAATCGAGCCAATAACGCTGAAACAGCCAATATCGCTCGAACGGTTTCTGCTAGTATGAAGACCATTAATAATATCAGTAAAATCAAAGATAGAATGGGTTTGGAAAATTTACCCGTGGATTTGCAAGAGGTGGCTCAGTTGCGAATTCAGCACCCAGATTACTCTATCCAGCAGTTGGCAGATAGCCTGAGCAATCCCCTAACCAAAAGTGGCGTCAACCACAGACTCCGAAAAATAAACAAGATTGCAGAGGAACTATGAAACCACGGATTGTTGAATCCGTGGTTCTTTTCTTATAAACTTGTTGAGTGTTTTGGTTGCACTTTTTGTTCTGGGTCGATGTAGTTGATGGCATTATTGACGGCGGTTGGTGCTTCACCCAGTCCTGTGGCAATCAAATCAATCTTTCCTTCGTAGTAGCAGCAGTCTCCAATAGCGTAAATACCCGTTTGGCTGGATTCTTGCTTGCTATTGACGATAATCTTATGACGGTTGAGGTCCAGACCCCAATTTTTAAGATTGCCGACAGATGATTTGAAACCATAGTTGACAAAGAGGTGGTCTACCTCGATAGTTTCGGTTTCATCTGATTTGACTTTGGTGATTTCTAGTTTGTCGAGTGTTTTTCCATCTCCGAGAAGTTGGCTAGGGACGAACGGTGTCTTGATGGTTACAGATGATTCTTGCAGGGCTTGCACACTGTGTTCCAAGGCGCGGAAATTATCTCTGCGGTGAACAAGGGTAGTTGGCGCAATTTTTTCAAAAGCTAGAGCCCAGTCCACAGCTGAGTCTCCCCCACCAAGGATGGTTACTTTCTTCCCAGCGTATTGTTGGATATTGGAAACGTGGTAGTGGATATTTTCATAGTTTTCAACTCCATCTAATTCGAGCGGACGTGGTTTGAAGGCACCACCCCCCATGGCAATGATAACTGTTTTAGTCAGGTGGCTACCTTTAGAGGTTGTAATGGCAAAGCCTTCTTCTTGTTTTTCAATCTCAAGAACTGTTTCATTGAGATGAATAGGGGTATCAAAGCCGTTTAGCTGTTCAATCAAGCGATTGGTCAACTCTTCTCCGGTTAAGTTTGGAAAACCTGGAACATCAAGGATTTGCTTTTCAGGGTAGAGGATAGCTGGTTGACCACCGAGCTGGGGAAGAGAGTCGATGATTTGGACTTTGGCTTGGCGTAGGTGGGCGTAAAAGGCAGCAAAGAGCCCGACAGGACCGCCACCTACAATGGTAATATCATAGAGTTGAGACATGATTTCTCCTTTGTTTTTTCTAGTCAGTTTATTTTATCATATTTTTGCTTAATTTAAAATGAGGTAGGATAGGGAAAAAATGGGCAAAAAATGGTATAATGATGAGTAAAGTGTTTTGACAGGGAGGAGGCCAAGGATGAATTTTCAACAATTATCCAATTTACAATACTGGACGAGTTTGTTTTCAAGTCCTTGGAGTATAGTCACCAATCTGATTGATATTCTCATTGTGACTTATATTTTATATCATTTTACTAAAGCTATTGCAGGCACCAAGATTATGATATTGGTCCGTGGAGTCTTAGTTTTTATTCTAGCCCAGATTCTTTCCAATATGATTGGTTTAACGACTATTTCCTGGTTGATCAATCAGATCATCACCTACGGGGTGATTGCAGCGGTGGTTATCTTTTCACCAGAGATTCGGACTGGTTTGGAGCGATTGGGCCGGGCTACTGATTTCTTCTCCAATGCCCCTATTAGTGCGGAAGAGCAGATGGTCCGTGCATTTGTGAAATCAGTTGAATACATGAGCCCTCGTAAGATTGGGGCGCTTGTAGTGGTTCAGAGAGTGAGAACCTTGCAGGAATACATCTCGACAGGGATCCCTTTAGATGCTAAAATTTCGGCTGAATTGCTTATCAATATTTTCATTCCCAATACTCCCTTGCATGATGGTGCTGTCATTATCAAGGAAGACCGGATTGCTGTAACTTCAGCCTATCTACCCTTGACTGAAGATACCGGGATTTCCAAGGAGTTTGGAACGCGTCACAGGGCGGCGATTGGTTTGTCGGAAGTATCAGATGCTCTTACCTTTGTGGTTTCGGAAGAAACTGGTGGAATCTCAATCACCTATAATGGAGTCTTTAAGCACGATTTGACCTTGGAAGAGTTTGAATCTGAATTGAGAAGAATCTTACTTCCAAAATCAGAGAAAAAGCAAGGTCTGAAAGAGCGCTTGCTAGGAGGATTGAAACATGAGAAAAAATAGTCTATACATCATTTCTTCCTTCTTTTTCGCTTGCATTCTCTTTATCTATGCAACATTGACAAACTATCAGAATAGCAACAGTGCCAGACAGGTGCGGACGGAGACTTATACAAACACAGTTCTTAATGTCCCAATTGATATTCAGTATGACAGTGATCAGTATTTTATCAGTGGTTTTACATCTGAGGTGACGGTCTTTCTAACAGGGTCAAACAGAGTTGCTTTGGCGAGTGAGATGCAGGAAAGTACCCGCAAATTTAAGGTGACGGCTGATCTTTCTGATGCCAGTGTAGGAACCATCGAAGTTCCTCTGACTATTGAAAATTTACCGAGTGGTTTGACGGCTGTTGCAACTCCGCAAAAGATAACAGTGAAGGTTGGTAAAAAAGCAAAACGAGACAATGTCATTGTTGTGCCGGAGATTGACCCTAGTCAGATTGATTCTCGCGTGAAAATCGATACAGTTACTGTATCAGATGAAAAAGTAACGGTTATTAGTGATGAGGAAACCCTCTCCAAAGTAGATCGTGTCATTGCTATCTTACCGACGAGTGAACGGATAACTAGAAACTACTCGTCCTCTGTTCCTCTACAAGCAGTCGATAAAAATGGAAATGTCTTACCAAGCGTCATTATGCCGTTTGACACAACTATGAAAATTACAACAAAAACAGCAACGTCTAGTTCAAGTAACTCGTCAACAAGTTCCTCAGAAGGCAGTTCGTCTTCAACGAGTTCAGAAACAAAATCAGATTCGTCTAAACAATAATAAATAATAGAAAAGGATGATAAATAAAATGGGTAAATATTTTGGGACCGATGGAGTCCGTGGAGAAGCAAACGTAGAACTGACACCAGAATTGGCTTTTAAACTAGGCCGTTTTGGTGGATATGTCCTCAGTCAACACGAAACAGAAGCCCCTAAAGTCTTTGTAGGACGTGATACACGTATCTCAGGAGAAATGTTAGAATCAGCCTTGGTGGCAGGTCTTCTCTCTGCAGGGATTCACGTCTACAAACTTGGTGTCCTTGCAACACCAGCAGTAGCTTACTTGGTCAAAACTGAGGGAGCCAGTGCAGGTGTTATGATTTCTGCCAGCCACAACCCAGCCCTCGATAATGGGATTAAGTTCTTTGGTGGGGATGGTTTCAAACTTGATGATGAAAAAGAGGCAGAAATTGAAGCCTTGCTAGATGCTACCGAAGACACTCTTCCTCGTCCAAGTGCCGAAGGCTTGGGAACCTTAGTGGACTATCCAGAAGGTTTGCGTAAGTATGAAGGCTACCTTGTTTCAACTGGAACGCCTCTTGAGGGAATGAAAGTGTCCTTGGACACAGCGAACGGTGCAGCGTTTACAAGTGCTCGCCAGATTTTCGCTGATCTTGGTGCTCAGTTGACAGTTATCGGTGAGACACCAGATGGTCTTAATATCAACTTGAATGTTGGTTCAACTCACCCAGAAGCTCTTCAAGAAGTAGTCAAAGAAAGCCAGTCAGCTATTGGTTTAGCCTTCGACGGAGACAGTGACCGTTTGATTGCTGTTGATGAAAATGGTGACATCGTTGATGGTGATAAGATCATGTACATCATCGGGAAATACCTTTCTGAAAAAGGCCAGTTAGCTCAAAACACCATCGTGACAACGGTTATGTCTAACCTTGGGTTCCATAAGGCCTTGGATCGTGAAGGCATCAATAAGGCAGTCACTGCGGTTGGTGACCGCTATGTCGTCGAAGAAATGAGAAAATCAGGCTATAACCTTGGTGGTGAACAGTCTGGTCACGTTATCTTGATGGATTACAATACGACAGGTGATGGACAGTTAACTGCCGTTCAACTAACAAAAGTTATACGGGAAACCGGTAAAACCTTGTCTCAACTGGCATCAGAAGTAACGATTTACCCACAAAAACTGGTCAATATCCGAGTGGAAAATGCCATGAAAGAAAAAGCCATGGAAGTACCAGCCATCAAGGCAATCATCGAAAAGATGGAAGGAGAAATGGCAGGAAACGGCCGTATCCTTGTTCGCCCAAGTGGTACCGAACCTCTCTTGCGAGTTATGGCAGAGGCACCTACAACAGAAGAAGTCAATTACTATGTAGATACGATTGCTACTGTTGTTAAAGATGAGATCGGTATTGACTAAAGCCTAGAAAACTAGATGAAATGATAAAAATGTGGTACAATTGCATAGTAAATTGTAGCAATGGGAGAGAGAAATGAATCTTAAACGAGAACAAGAATTTGTTAGCCAGTATCACTTTGATGCTCGTAACTTTGAATGGGAAAATGAAAATGGGGCTCCTGAAACCAAGGTAGACGTGAATTTCCAGTTGCTCCAATACGACCAAGAAAACCAAGTAACCTCGCTAGTTGTTATCTTGAGTTTCATGATTGTCTTTGACAAATTTGTCATCAGCGGAACGATTTCCCAAGTTAACCATGTGGAAGGTCGCATTGTCAACGAACCAAGCGAATTTAACCAAGAAGAAGTTGAAACTCTGGCACGTCCATGTTTGAACATGCTCAATCGTTTGACGTATGAAGTAACAGAAATCGCCTTGGATCTTCCAGGGATCAATTTGGAGTTTTAGTCATGAAATTAGCTGTCATTACAGATTCTTCAGCCTATTTAGAGGAGAAGACGCTGCAAAGAGAGAATCTATTTATCTTGGATATTCCTGTCAATATTGATGGGGAGGAGTATGTTGAAGGTGTCAATCTGACTGCTGAGGAATTTTATCAAAAAATGGCTCAGTCTGCAGAATTGCCTAAAACTAGTCAACCAAGTATTGCCAAATTGGATGAGATTCTAAGTTCCTTGAAAGATGAAGGCTATACCCATGTCTTGGGACTCTTTCTTTCGTCAGGAATTTCAGGCTTTTATCAGAACATCCAATACATGTTGGATGAGTATGATGGCTTGACCATTGCCTTTCCAGATACCCATATCACAAGTTCCCCTCTAGGATTTATGGTAGAGAGTGCCTTTGAATGGGCAGAACAAGGCGATGATTTTGCCCAGATTCAGGAGAAGTTGGCTATCCAAATTGCTGATAATTCAGCCTTTATCATAGTAGATGACCTTGATCATTTGGTTAAGGGAGGACGTTTGTCAAATGGGGCAGCTATCTTAGGGAATCTCCTCAGTATCAAGCCTATCCTTTACTTTAATGACCAAGGAGTGATTGAAGTTTACGAAAAAGTTCGTACAGAAAAGAAAGCAATCAAACGTTTGGTGGAAATCATCAAGGAGTTGACAAAAGATGGGGACTACCGTATAACAGTCATCCATGGCAATGCTCCTCAAAAGGCAGCGGATTTACGTCAGCTTTTGATGGAGAGTGGTGTGACTGCTGAAATTCCAATTGATACCTTTGGTAGTGTCATTGGAACCCACCTTGGAGAAGGTAGTATCGCTTTAAGCTATACACCAGTCGTCTAGATTGTTCTTACAAGTTTTGTATCTTAGTAATTGAACACGGACTATTGCCTCTTGAAAAAGATGCCTGTCTTGCCTTTCGTGGAAAGTCAGCGTCATTCCCTATTTTTCATGGGCAACTAACGTCCTTTGTATCTTGATAATTGAACATGCCTAGAACCCTGTGTGAAAAAGATAGTTCTTCCAAGGAGTAGACACTCCTTGATCAGAACTCCTATTTTCACTTTATGTTCTTACAGGCTTTGTATCTTAGACAGGAGTAGAGATGAGTATTCGAGTAATTATCGCCGGGTTTAGGGGAAAGATGGGCCAAGCTGCCTGTCAGATGGTCTTTGCTGATCCGGACTTGGACTTGGTCGCGGTTTTGGATCCCTTTGAGTCTGCGTCAGAATGGCAGGGAATTCCTGTCTTCAATGATAAGGCTGACTTGGCTGGTTTTGAAGCGGATGTCTGGGTAGATTTTACAACTCCAGCTGTTGCCTACGAAAATACACGCTTTGCTCTTGAAAATGGCTTTGCCCCAGTCGTAGGAACAACAGGATTCACTAGTGAAGAAATTGCAGAACTCAAAGCGTTTTCCCGTGAACAAGATTTGGGTGGCTTGATTGCCCCTAACTTTGCCTTGGGAGCTGTCTTGCTGATGCAATTTGCGGCGCAGGCTGCCAAATATTTCCCAAATGTGGAGATTATCGAGCTCCATCATGACAAGAAAAAAGATGCTCCGAGTGGAACAGCTATTAAAACTGCCGAGTTAATGGCGGAAGTTCGAGAGTCTATTCAGCAAGGTGCGCCTGATGAGGAAGAATTGATTGCAGGTGCTCGTGGTGCTGACTTTGATGGCATGCGCATACACTCAGTCCGCCTACCAGGCTTGGTAGCCCATCAGGAAGTCATCTTTGGCAATCAGGGAGAAGGATTGACCCTTCGTCATGACTCCTATGATCGCAGCTCCTTCATGACAGGGGTCAATTTGGGAATCAAAGAAGTTGTCAAGCGTCATGAGCTTGTCTATGGATTAGAACACTTATTATGAGATTAACACAAATGCCTTCTGAATTTCAGAAGGCTTTACCAGTATTAGAAAAAATTAAAGAAGCAGGCTTTGAGGCCTATTTTGTTGGGGGCTCCGTCAGAGATGCCCTACTCAATCGCCCCATCCATGATGTGGACATCGCGACGTCTTCTTATCCAGAAGAAACCAAGCAGATTTTCCCTCGCACAGCTGACATCGGAATCGAGCACGGAACCGTCTTGGTCCTAGATGGGGACGAGGAGTATGAGGTAACAACCTTTCGAACAGAGGATGTCTATGTGGACTATCGTAGACCCAGTGCGGTTTCCTTTGTGCGTTCGCTAGAAGAAGACCTCAAGCGCCGTGATTTCACAGTCAATGCCTTCGCTTTGGATGAAACAGGCGAAATTATTGACTTGTTCCATGGTTTAGAAGATTTGAAAAACCAAGTCTTGCGAGCAGTTGGAGTGGCTAGTGAGCGTTTCAACGAAGATGCTCTGCGTATTATGCGTGGTTTCCGCTTTCAGGCCAGTCTCGGTTTTAAACTTGAACCAGAAACTTTTGTGGCGATGAAGACTTTGACGCCACTCTTGGAGAAAATTTCTGTGGAGCGCACCTTCGTTGAGTTTGATAAACTCTTGCTGGCTCCTTTTTGGCGAGTTGGTCTGTCTTCCATGATTGAGAGTCGAGCTTATGACTATCTTCCAGACATGGCAGGAAGCCAGGGCAAGCTCAACAGACTGTTTGTTTTGGAGACTGATTTCACTTTTGAATCTTCTGAACAAGCCTGGGCAGCTCTGTTGTGGGCTTTGGAGATTAAAGATGCACAGCCATTTTTGAAAGCTTGGAAAACCTCACGCCAGTTTGCCAAGCAAGTACAGGATTTGCTGACTATTTTGGTTTTGCGAGAAGAAGGAGAGCTGAGCAAGCGCGATTGTTACCGCTTTGACTTGGATTCCCTTCTACAAGCTGAAAGTCTTCGTCAGGCTCAAGGGAAAGAAGTCAACCCACAAGCCATCACAGAAACTTACCAGAGTTTGACCATTCATGATAAGAAAGAAATCCAGATTAACGGAGGAGTTCTGATTAAGGAATATGGTTACCAGCCAGGACCAGACTTGGGAGAGATTTTAACGGAGATTGAGTTTGCCATTGTCGATGGAGAGTTGGAAAATGATCGTCAAGCAATCCATGCTTACCTGAGGGAGAAAAAATGAGTGATTTTATCGTTGAAAAACTAAGCAAATCCGTTGGTGACAAGACCGTTTTTAAGGATATTTCCTTTATTATCCATGATTTGGATAGAATTGGTCTGATTGGTGTTAATGGAACGGGTAAGACAACCCTTTTGGACGTCCTTTCTGGCACTTCTGGCTTTGATGGGGACGTTAGCCCCTTTTCAGCTAAGAATGATTATCAGATTGGCTACTTGACTCAGAATCCAGATTTTGATGATAGCAAGACGGTCTTGGATACGGTTCTTTCCAGCGACCTCAAGGAAATTCAGCTCATTCGTGAGTATGAGTTGATCATGCTCAACTACAGCGAGGACAAGCAGGCTCGTTTGGAACGCGTCATGGCTGAGATGGACTCTCTCCAAGCTTGGGAAATCGAGAGTCAGGTCAAGACCGTTCTCAGTAAGTTGGGTATTCAGGACTTGTCGACTCCAGTTGGTGAATTGTCAGGTGGTCTGAGAAGACGGGTTCAGTTGGCGCAAGTTCTTCTTGGAGACCACGATCTCTTGCTATTGGATGAGCCGACCAACCACCTGGACATTTCAACCATTGAGTGGCTGACCCTCTTTTTGAAAAATTCCAAGAAAACCGTCCTTTTTATCACCCACGATCGTTATTTCCTAGATGCGCTGTCAACGCGAATTTTCGAGCTGGACCGAGCAGGCTTGACCGAGTATCAGGGAAATTATCAGGACTATGTTCGCCTCAAAGCAGAGCAGGATGAGCGTGACGTAGCTATGCTCCACAAAAAAGAACAACTCTATAAGCAAGAATTAGCCTGGATGCGCAGACAACCGCAAGCGCGTGCGACCAAGCAGCAGGCTCGTATCAATCGTTTCCATGACTTGAAAAAGGAAGTTTCAGATAATCCTACTGAGACAGACTTAACCATGAACTTTGAGACCAGTCGGATTGGTAAGAAAATCATCGAGTTTAAAGATGTTTCCTTCGCTTATGAGAACAAGCCGATTTTGCAAGATTTTAATCTCTTGGTGCAGGCCAAAGACCGTATTGGAATTGTTGGGGACAATGGTGTGGGGAAATCAACCCTCCTCAACTTGATTGCAGGAAGTCTTGAGCCGACAGCAGGTCAAGTTGTGATTGGGGAAACTGTTCGCATCGCCTATTTCTCTCAGCAAATCGAAGGCTTGGATGAAAGCAAGCGAGTGATCAATTACCTGCAGGAAGTGGCAGAAGAGGTTAAGACCAGTGGTGGTTCTAGGACTTCCATTGCAGAGTTGCTGGAGCAGTTCCTCTTCCCACGTTCGACGCATGGAACCTTGATTGAGAAATTGTCTGGTGGAGAGAAAAAACGCCTTTATCTGCTCAAATTGCTCTTGGAAAAACCCAATGTACTTCTCTTGGACGAACCGACAAATGACCTAGATATTGCGACCTTGACAGTCTTGGAAAATTTCTTGCAGGGCTTTGCGGGTCCTGTCTTGACAGTTAGCCACGACCGTTATTTCCTGGATAAGGTAGCGACCAAGATTCTCGCTTTTGAAGATGGCAAGATTCGTCCTTTCTTTGGTCATTACACTGACTACCTTGACGAAAAAGCCTTTGAAACAGAGATGGCCAATCAAGTGCAAAAGGCCGAAAAGGAAAGAGTGGTCAAGGTTCGAGAAGACAAGAAACGCATGACCTACCAAGAAAAGCAGGAGTGGGCAAGCATTGAAGGTGATATTGAAGCCTTGGAAAATCGTATCGCTGCTATTGAAGAGGAGATGCAGGCAAATGGTTCTGATTTTGGTAAACTTGCGACACTTCAGAAAGAGCTCGATGAAAAAAACGAAGAACTCCTTGAAAAATACGAACGCTATGAATATTTAAGTGAGTTTGATAATTAGGAGGATAGAAAAATCCCGTCTTATGACAGGATTTCTCTATTCTTTTTTGGTTTCTTGATGAAAGATTTTTTGCCAAGTTTCGTGACGGCGCCAGATACTGGTGTGGACGATACCGTCCATCTCATAGCAAATGAGTTTGGTTTTCTGACTAATGGAGGTAATCTGAATGTCCTTAATTGTAGCTTTAAGTTCTTTTTCAGCCTTATAAGCCTCTTTATCCATCTGCTCCCCATCTTGACGGATATAGATAAAGTCCTCAGCAAGGAGTTCTTCTAGCTGATTTCCTTGGTCAATCAATTGTTCACGCATGAGCAGTTTTTTGTAGACATTGTCTAAAATTTCGTCCTCAGGTATGGGAGCTGGTTCGATATGGACATCGGTATCAAAGACTCCAAATCGCTCTTCTAGCATAGACTCGACCTGATCTGCAATTTCGTGACTCTCATAGACTGATAAATCGGGATTCATTTCTAAGGTAATATCAAGGTAGATGTTGCTACCGTAGGTACGCCCTCTTTGGGACTTGACCTTACTAATCTTTGGAATCTCCATGATAGCCTTTTGGTAGTCTTCTAGTAGCCGGTCATCAAAACCATCTGAAAGACTGAAGGAAGATTCGATAAAGATATCATAGGCTGTCTTTAAGATAAAGAAAGTGATGATGATAGCAACCAGTTTATCCACAATTGGATAATTGAAACTGCTAGCTAGTATGGCAATGGCGGTTCCAAGTGAGGTAACAGCATCAGAAAGATTATCCTTAGCAGCTGCCTTTAGAGCTTTGGATTTGGATTTCTTACTGAGGCCTGTGTTATAGAGATAAACGACAAACATAACCGCCGCAGAAATGATTCCTAGAATCGCTCCCAAAGGATCAATAGGTGTTTGTTCCCGACTGAGGATTTTCTGAATGGTGTCCCGAAGCACATCAAAACCAACATAGAACATGATGATGGAAGTAATCAAGCTAGCCAAATCTTCAATCTTCCAGTGACCAAAGCGATGGTCACGGTCTGCAGGTTGGCGGGCCATCCGAATCCCAATCAAGAGGGCAACGTTTCCGATAATATCGGATACGTTGTTGAAACCATCTGCCACCAAACTGGAAGAATGCAGGAGGTGACCAGTTGCCAATTTTGCCGCAGACAAGAGGAGGTAGGTTGAAATACTGATAATGGCTCCACGTTCTGCCAATTTGAGATTTGACATGGATTGGTTCATCGGGCTTCCTTTCTAGTCATATAGTATTCTACCATTATACTGGTTTTCAAGGGAAAATTCAAATTTAGTCTTGTTTCATCGGATTTAAACCCTTGAAAACTTTTCAAATTTTGATATAATAGTACTACTCAAGGGAGTAGCTGGCAGAAACCTGTGATAGTGTCGTCATTCCGAATTGTATACTGAAAAGTATGTTTTCCGGCACTATCTTAAACAGCGAGACTTGTTATGATTAACAGGTCTCTTTTTGTTTGTCATAAAACTAAAAGAGAACTTGTTTTGCACACAATGTCAAGGAGGAGACACATGTCAAAAGAACAAAAACGCCAAGCGTTTTACACTCAAAGTCCTGAAGAGGTCTTGAAGTCAGTTGAAGCAACTGAGCAAGGTCTTTCGTCAAGCGAAGCGCAGAAACGTCTAGCTGAATATGGACGCAATGAACTGGAAGAGGGTGAGAAAAAATCTCTCCTAGTCAAGTTTATCGAGCAATTTAAGGATTTGATGATTATCATCCTAGTTGCTGCGGCTATCTTGTCAGTCGTAACTTCTGGTGGGGAAGATATCGCAGATGCCATCATTATCCTAGCCGTGGTTATCATCAACGCTGCCTTTGGTGTTTACCAAGAAGGAAAAGCAGAAGAAGCCATCGAAGCCCTCAAGTCTATGTCTAGTCCAGCTGCTCGCGTTATTCGTGATGGGCACATGGCTGAGATTGATTCCAAAGAATTGGTACCAGGTGATATCGTTGCTCTTGAAGCTGGTGATGTAGTTCCAGCAGACCTACGATTGCTAGAAGCTAATTCTCTTAAAATCGAAGAAGCAGCATTGACAGGTGAGTCTGTTCCAGTTGAAAAAGATTTGACCGTCGAGCTCGCTGCAGATGCTGGTATTGGTGACCGTGTCAATATGGCCTTCCAAAACTCAAACGTGACCTATGGTCGTGGTCTTGGTGTTGTTGTCAATACAGGTATGTACACTGAAGTGGGTCATATCGCTGGCATGCTCCAAGATGCTGACGAGACAGACACGCCACTCAAACAAAACTTGAACAACCTTTCTAAGGTTTTGACCTATGCAATTTTGGTTATTGCCCTTGTTACTTTTGTAGTTGGAGTCTTCATTCAAGGTAAAAATCCACTTGGTGAGTTGATGACCTCTGTTGCGCTTGCTGTTGCAGCCATTCCAGAAGGACTTCCTGCTATCGTGACGATCGTTCTTGCCCTTGGTACTCAAGTTTTGGCCAAACGAAACTCTATCGTTCGTAAGTTGCCAGCAGTCGAAACACTTGGTTCAACAGAAATCATCGCTTCTGATAAGACTGGTACGCTTACCATGAACAAGATGACAGTCGAGAAAGTCTTCTATGACGCAGTTCTACATGATTCTGCTGATGACATTGAACTAGGTCTTGAAATGCCTCTTCTTCGTTCTGTTGTCTTGGCCAACGATACTAAGATTGATGCTGAAGGAAACCTGATTGGGGATCCAACGGAAACAGCCTTCATCCAGTATGCCTTGGACAAAGGCTATGATGTTAAAGGGTTCTTAGAGAAATATCCGCGTGTTGCTGAGTTGCCATTTGACTCAGATCGTAAACTCATGTCAACGGTTCATCCATTGCCAGATGGCAAATTCCTCGTGGCAGTCAAGGGGGCTCCAGATCAACTTTTGAAACGCTGTGTTGCTCGTGATAAAGCTGGAGATGTTGCTCCGATTGATGAGAAAGTCACTGAATTAATCCATACAAACAACTCGGAAATGGCTCACCAAGCCTTGCGTGTCCTTGCAGGTGCTTATAAGATTATCGATAGTATTCCAGAAAATCTTACTTCTGAAGAGCTTGAAAACAACTTGATCTTTACTGGTTTAATTGGGATGATTGACCCTGAGCGTGCCGAAGCAGCAGAAGCGGTTCGTGTTGCTAAGGAAGCAGGAATCCGTCCAATCATGATCACTGGTGACCACCAAGACACAGCGGAAGCCATTGCCAAACGTTTGGGAATTATTGATGAAAATGACTCAGAAGACCATGTCTTGACAGGTGCTGAGCTCAACGAACTTTCAGATGAAGAATTTGAAAAAGTAGTTGGTCAATACTCTGTTTATGCGCGTGTATCTCCAGAACACAAGGTTCGTATCGTGAAAGCTTGGCAAAACCAAGGTAAGGTTGTTGCCATGACAGGTGACGGTGTTAATGACGCCCCAGCTCTGAAAACAGCCGATATCGGTATCGGTATGGGAATCACTGGTACAGAGGTTTCTAAGGGAGCTTCTGATATGATTCTTGCGGATGATAACTTTGCGACTATTATCGTCGCAGTTGAAGAAGGACGTAAGGTCTTCTCAAATATTCAAAAGACTATTCAGTACTTGCTTTCTGCCAATACGGCTGAAGTATTAACCATCTTCCTATCAACCTTGTTTGGTTGGGATGTCCTACAGCCAGTTCATCTTTTGTGGATTAACTTGGTAACCGATACCTTCCCAGCTATCGCCCTTGGTGTTGAACCAGCTGAGCCAGGTGTTATGACCCACAAACCACGTGGACGCAAATCAAGCTTCTTCTCAGGTGGGGTCATGAGTTCTATCATCTATCAAGGTGTACTCCAAGGGGCTCTCGTCTTGACTGTTTATGGTCTTGCTCTTGCCTATCCAGTCCATGTAGGAGACAACCAAGCCATTCATGCGGATGCCCTCACCATGGCCTTTGCAACACTTGGTTTGATCCAACTCTTCCATGCCTACAACGTCAAGTCTGTTTACCAATCCATCTTGACAGTCGGACCATTCAAGTCTAAGACCTTCAACTGGTCTATCTTGGTATCCTTCATCCTCTTGATGGCAACAATCGTTGTAGAACCACTTGAAGGTATCTTCCACGTAACCAAACTAGACTTGTCACAATGGGCTATTGTTCTAGCTGGAAGCTTCTCAATGATACTTATCGTCGAAATCGTTAAGTTTGTTCAACGTAAACTTGGTCTTGATAAGAACGCGATTTAAAAAGAAAGTCATCTTCGGATGGCTTTTTTTGCATTTGAGAGAAAGGACTAGGAGTTGCTCCCTTTTGTGCTATAATAAAGTAAAATAGCAAGGAGTGAAAGAGAATGGAAAAGAAAATTGTCCGAGATGTCTTATTCTTGTCGCAGGTCTCGAAACCTGCAAGTCAGGAAGACCTTTATCTAGCTAGAGATTTGCAGGATACCCTGCTGGCCAATCGCGAGACCTGTGTCGGTCTAGCGGCCAATATGATTGGGGTGCAGAAGCGCGTGATTATCTTTAATCTTGGCCTAGTTCCCATGGTCATGTTTAACCCCATTCTCCTTTCCTATAAAGGACCTTACGAGACAGAGGAAGGTTGTTTGTCCTTGACTGGGGTGCGACCAACAACTCGTTATGAAACGATTACGGTTTCCTATCGTGATAGTAAGTGGCAGGAGCAGACCATTACGCTAACAGGTTTTCCAGCTCAAATCTGTCAACATGAACTGGATCATTTGGAAGGACGGATTATTTAGGAGGAACTCAGATGAAACGCATACTTTTTGAACTTGTTTTTATCGCAACGACTTGGTATATCTTTTTGCCGCCCTTCAATTTAACTAGCTGGGAATTCATCTTCTTTCTCTGTGGGCATTTGGTGGTGATGGGGATTTTGTTTAGTTTCCGCAAGGATACCAATCTCCTTAAAACTGTTCATGTACGTCATGGCAAGGCTGCCAAAGATCTCAATCTAGAAGGATTTCATTTTAATAAATTAGGTGGAGGATTGTTGCTGGCCGCAGGACTTATCTTTGCCCTTGCTGGTCTGGTTGCCTTAGTGACATCAAGCTTTTTCCAAGCAAAAAATTATGCTAATGTGGTGTCTATCACAGAAAAAGACTTTAAAGATTTTCCTAAGAGTGATACCAGTAAGGTTCCAATCCTAGATCGGAGCACTGCAGAAAAGATTGGGGACCGTTATCTAGGCTCTCTGACGGATAAGGTCTCCCAGTACGTAGCAGCAGATACTTATACCCAGCTGACAGTTGATGGCAAACCCTATCGGGTGACTCCTTTGGAGTATGCCGACCCGATCAAATGGTTTAATAATCAGTCCAAAGGAATTGGCGAGTATATCAAGGTTGATATGGTGACGGGAAATGCGGAATTGGTGGATTTAAAAACGCCAATGAAGTATTCAGACTCTGAATATTTTAACCGCGATGTCAAACGTCATCTTCGGATCAAGTACCCAACCAAGATTTTTAAAACGCCCTCCTTTGAGGTGGATGATGAAGGCAATCCTTTCTATGTAGCAACCGTTTATCAAAAGCAGTTTGGTCTAGGAGTACCTCGTCCTTCATCTGTTATTATCTTAGACGCCACCAATGGAGAAACCAAGGAATACAGCTTGGATGAAGTCCCAGAATGGGTGGATCGTGTCTATCCAGCTGAAGAAACTATCGAGCAAATCAACTACAACGGCAAGTATAAAGACGGCTTCTGGAATGCCTTGATTTCTAAGAAAAACGTTACCCAAACGACCGAGGGCTATAACTATCTTTCTATCGGAAATGACATTTATCTCTACACGGGTGTGACTTCAGCAAATGCTGACGAAAGTAATTTAGGATTTATCCTTGAAAACATGCGTACTGGTGAAATCACCAAGTACAATCTAGCATCAGCAACCGAAGAATCTGCCCGTGCGTCCGCAGAAGGAGCCGTGCAGGAGAAAGCCTACAAGGCGACCTTCCCTATCCTTGTCAATCTCAACGACAAACCGCTCTACATCATGGGCTTGAAGGACAATGCAGGCTTGGTCAAGGAGTATGCTTTGGTTGATGCAGTGGAGTACCAAAACGTCATCGTAGCAGCTACAGTAGATGAACTCCTCAGTAAATATGCCAATAAAAACGACCTCGACCTGGATAATGAAACGGTAGAAAGTATCAATGGAGTGGTTTCAGATCTTAAATCCGCTGTTATCAAGGGGGATACCGTCTATTTCTTTAAAGTTGATGGCAAGATTTATAAGGTCAAGGCTTCCGTATCAGACGACCTTCCTTACCTTGAAAATGGCCAATCCTTCGAAGGTCAGGTTGGAAAAGATAATTACCTCAAGACCTTCAAAGTGAAGTAAACAAAGAGACCTCGGTGTGAACCGAGGTTTTTAAGATGAAATTCTTGGTCGTGATTGAAAAATATGCTACACTAACAATATGAAAATTTTAATCCCAACAGCAAAAGAAATGAACACAGACCATCCTTGTATCGAAGCGCTCCCTTTGAGGGAAGAAAGTCAGGCAGTCCTTGACTCACTGGCGAATTACTCAGCTAGTGAATTAGAGACTTTTTATAAGGTATCTGACGAGAAAGCAGAAGAAGAGTACACTAATATTCAAGCTCTAAAAGATCAGAGGGCTAAGAATTATCCAGCCCTGAAACTCTTTGACGGTCTCATGTATCGCTACATCAAACGAGATGGGTTAACCGAGGCTGAACAAACCTATCTTGAAGATCATGTTTTAATTACATCAGCTTTGTATGGCGTAGTTCCAGCCCTATCTCCCATGGCTCCTCACCGTTTGGACTTTTTGATGAAATTAAAAGTAGCTGGTAAAACACTCAAGACTCATTGGAAGTCAGCCTACGATGAGGCGCTACAGGATGAGGACTTGATATTTTCTCTTTTGTCATCAGAGTTTGAAACTGTATTTTCTAAGGAAATCAGAGAAAAGATGGTGACCTTCAAATTTATGGAGGACAAGGTAGGTCAGTTGAAAATCCACTCAACCATTTCAAAAAAAGCCCGTGGCGCCTTTTTGACCGCCTTGATAGAGGGGCAGGTCAAAACAGTCGAACAAGCTCGCAAGCTCAGTTTTGCAGGCTTTGACTACCGACCTGATTTATCAAGCGACTCAGAACTCGTCTTTGTGAAACAAGCATAAAACCAGCTCATTCGAGCTGGTTTTTGCTGGATTAGTTGATTGCTACAAGAAGGTCTTCAGCTTGTTTGGCAAGTGATGAAGCAGTTGTTTCTTCTAACACCAATTTTCCGTCTGCCCAAGCAGAGTCATTGACACGCGCGGCAGTAAAGTCACCAACGACTTGTGTACGGATAAATGGCAAGAGATCTTTATAAATCGCAAAGAGTTGTTCGTGACCGGCATTGGCTACAGATGAGACAGTAACAAACTTGTCTTGGAGGGCAGAAGCGCTACGTGTATCTGTCAAGTCAAGGGCGCGAGAAAGCCAGTCAAGCAAGTTCTTCACTGTTCCAGGGATAGAGAAGTTGTAGACTGGAGAGAAGATCCAGATGGCATCGGCAGCAAGGACAGCTTCGCGAGCGGCAGCTACAGCTGGATGAGTTGGAACTTCAAGATCTTGGCTGAAGAGGGGAACAGCTGAGTAATCAAGATAGCTAACTTCCACTTTGCCAGCAAGTGCTTTTTCAGCTTCGAGGGCCATTTGGTGGTTGAAAGAACCTTGGCGAAGTGAACCGACGATAAATAGTACTTTTTTAGACATGATGTGTCTCCTTTAGTTAAAATTTAAAGAGTGAACCCTTTTGTTACCATATATGTTACAACAAATAATACTAATTAGCAATAATTTTGCTCACAAATTTTTAAATTTTTTTAAAATCTGGATTAAGTCTTCCTTTTCGCCATCTTCCAAGATGCTGAGTACTTCTACGATAGAATCGATATGGTCAGGAAGAACCTCTTCGATTTTTCTACGTCCTGCAGGTGTTAGTTTCAGGAAAAAAGAACGACGGTCTTTTGGGTCACAAGTTCTAGAAATCCAACCATCTCGAACCATATTTCGAATGACAACAGTCATGTTTCCAGAAGTGGCTAGCATTTTTTCAATCAAATCCTGAATGCGTAGTTCTCCCTTGCTATAGAGGGTTTCCAAAACTGAAAATTGGGTGGGTGTTAGCCCGTGTTCTTTAGCAGCCTTGGCTTCATATGGTTTGAAACTTCGCATTGCTTTGTTGAGGATGATAGCTGTTTTTAAGTCTAATTGATTTTGGGAAATTTTTTCTTTCAAATATTGTTTCATAAGGGTATTCTATCAATAAATAAATAAAAATACAAGAGGCATGGATTTTATAGGAAAATTATCTAAGAAAGTTCCCATATTCTCTTGTAATAAAGGTTGAGAGATGGTAAAATAGACGAGTGAAACTAAGACAGAAAAAAGCAAAAAACAAGCTACTTATACAGTATGGAATCGGTATTTCTCTGGTGCTACTAGTGCTGACTGGATCCTTTCTTTACCTGATTTTCCTCAGTATGAAACCTTATCAAGATGCTAGAGTTGAGGGAGAAAAACTAGCCAAGCAGTATGCAGAATTGGAACAGGCAGATCAGGTTGATTTTTATAATGGACTAGAAGGTTATTACAGCGTTTTGGGGCATAATAAAAAGCAAGAGGCCATTGCCGTACTGATTGAAAAGAATGACCACAAGATTTATGTTTATCAGCTAGATAAGGGGATTTCTCAAGACAAGGCGGTGACGATTTCGAAGGAAAAAGGAGCTAGCGACATTGACAAAGTCACCTTTGGTCGTTATCAGGACAAGCCGATTTGGGAAGTTAAGTCTGGGAACCAGTACTATCTGGTGGACTTTGAAACAGGAGCAGTGATCCAATAAGGAGGGCATATGAAACTATCCAAGCGTGTACTAGAAATGGAAGAAAGCGTCACTCTAGCCAGTGATGCAAGAGCCAAAGCATTAAAAGCTCAAGGAAAAGATGTTCTTTTCTTAACCTTGGGACAGCCAGATTTTCATACTCCTGAAAATATTCAGGATGCGGCGGTGGAAGCGATTCGTGATGGCCGTGCTTCCTTTTATACAGTAGCTTCAGGTCTACCAGACTTAAAGGCTGCGGTTAATACCTATTTTGAACGCTATTATGGCTATTCTGTCGCAGCCAATGAGGTTACCTTTGCCACAGGTGCTAAGTTCTCTCTCTATACCTTTTTTATGGCCGTGGTCAATCCAGGTGATGAGGTCATTATCCCTACACCATACTGGGTCAGTTATGGAGACCAAGTCAAGATGGCAGAAGGTGTGCCAGTCTTTGTACAAGCCAAGGAAGACAATCACTTTAAGGTGACAGTCGAGCAGCTAGAAGCGGCTCGAACAGACAAGACTAAGGTCTTGGTTCTCAATTCGCCATCGAATCCGACTGGTATGATTTACTCTCGTGAGGAACTCATGGCTATCGGAAATTGGGCTGTTACGCATGATGTCCTTATCCTAGCAGATGATATTTATGGTCGTTTGGTTTATAACGGGAACGAATTTGTTCCAATCTCTAGTCTGTCAGAAGCCATTCGCAAGCAAAGCATCGTGATTAACGGTGTATCTAAGGCTTATGCCATGACTGGTTGGCGGGTAGGTTATGCTGTGGGAAATCCTGAAATTATCGCTGCTATGAGCAAACTAACAGGACAAACAACCTCAAACCTGACTGCTGTATCACAATATGCTACCATTGAAGCCCTGACTGGACCACAAGACTCTGTCGAAATCATGCGCCAAGCCTTTGAAGAGCGTTTGAATACCATTTATCCTCTCTTGTGCCAAGTGCCAGGATTTGAAGTTGTCAAGCCCCAAGGAGCTTTCTATCTCTTCCCAAATGTTAAAAAAGCGATGGAGATGAAGGGCTATACCGATGTGACGGACTTTACAACGGCTATTCTTGAGGAAGTCGGTCTGGCCTTGATTACAGGAGCAGGGTTTGGGGCGCCAGAAAATGTCCGTCTCAGTTATGCAACTGACTTGGACACCTTGAAAGAAGCGATTCGCCGTTTGCATCAATTTATGGAAAACTAAAACTCAAAATCTTCGTCATCTTGGCGAAGATTTTTGTAATGAAATTCTCTCGAATTTTCTCCAGTAGAACCTAGCTATCAGAGTCTATTTGTGGTAAAATAATGAGTAATGACGTCTTCGGACAAGGTAAAGAAAAGGAAGATAAAACATGACAAAACGTGTAACAATTATCGAAGTAAAAGACTACGTTGGTCAAGAAGTGACCATTGGGGCCTGGGTTGCCAACAAATCAGGAAAAGGAAAAATTGCCTTCTTGCAATTGCGTGATGGAACAGCCTTTTTCCAAGGAGTTGCCTTCAAACCAAACTTTATTGAAAAATTTGGTGAAGAGGTAGGTCTTGAAAAATTTGACACCATCAAACGCTTGAGCCAAGAAACTTCTGTTTATGTGACAGGAATTGTCAAAGAAGACGAACGTTCTAAGTTTGGCTATGAGTTGGATATTACAGACATCGAAGTCATCGGTGAATCTCAAGACTACCCAATCACACCAAAAGAACACGGAACTGACTTCTTGATGGACAACCGTCACTTATGGCTCCGCTCTCGTAAGCAAGTAGCGGTTATGCAAATCCGTAACGCGATTATCTATGCGACTTATGAGTTTTTCGACAAGAACGGCTTCATGAAATTTGATAGCCCAATTCTTTCAGGAAATGCGGCAGAGGATTCAACTGAACTCTTTGAAACAGACTACTTTGGAACGCCAGCCTACTTGAGCCAATCAGGTCAGCTTTACCTAGAAGCAGGAGCTATGGCTCTTGGTCGTGTCTTTGACTTTGGTCCAGTATTCCGTGCTGAAAAATCAAAAACACGCCGTCACTTGACTGAGTTCTGGATGATGGATGCTGAGTACTCCTACCTGACACACGATGAATCACTTGACTTGCAAGAAGCTTACGTAAAAGCCCTTCTTCAAGGTGTACTTGATCGTGCACCTCAAGCCTTGGAAACCTTGGAACGTGATATAGAGCTCTTGAAACGCTACATTGCAGAGCCATTTAAACGCATCACTTACGATCAAGCCATTGACCTTTTGCAAGAGCATGAAAATGATGAAGATGCTGACTACGAGCATCTTGAGCATGGAGATGACTTTGGTTCACCACACGAAACATGGATTTCAAACCACTTTGGTGTGCCAACATTTGTTATGAACTACCCAGCTGCTATCAAGGCCTTCTACATGAAACCAGTTCCTGGAAATCCAGAGCGCGTGCTTTGTGCAGACTTGCTTGCTCCAGAAGGTTACGGAGAAATCATCGGTGGATCTATGCGTGAGGAAGACTACGATGCATTAGTTGCTAAGATGGATGAACTTGGCATGGATCGTACAGAGTATGAATTCTACCTTGACCTTCGTAAATACGGTACTGTACCACACGGTGGCTTTGGTATCGGTATCGAGCGTATGGTCACTTTCGCAGCAGGTACAAAACACATCCGTGAAGCTATTCCATTCCCACGTATGCTACACCGTATCAAACCATAAACTAGTAAAAAGAAGATAATTTCATCTTCTTTTTTCACTTTTATCTTGCTATCTATCAGTTTTTCTAGTATAATAGTTTATTGTGAGCAAACCTCACTTACCCCTTGCAAAGACTAGGGGTCATTAGACCAAAAGGAGGAACATATCAATGGCTAAATACGAAATTCTTTATATCATTCGTCCAAACATTGAAGAAGAAGCGAAAAACGCTTTGGTAGCACGTTTTGACTCTATCTTGACTGACAACGGTGCAACTGTTGTTGAATCAAAATCATGGGAAAAACGTCGTCTTGCATACGAAATCCAAGATTTCCGTGAAGGACTTTACCACATCGTTA
Organism: Streptococcus oralis subsp. tigurinus; assembly: GCF_002356415.1. Classification (NCBI taxonomy): domain Bacteria; kingdom Bacillati; phylum Bacillota; class Bacilli; order Lactobacillales; family Streptococcaceae; genus Streptococcus; species Streptococcus oralis. Next base: position 1,333,095 of record NZ_AP018338.1, on the reverse strand, counting down.
ACGTTGAAGCAAACGACGACGCAGCTCTTAAAGAGTTTGACCGTCTTTCAAAAATCAACACTGACATTCTTCGTCACATGATCGTCAAACTTGACGCGTAAGAAGGTAAATTATGATTAACAATGTTGTACTTGTAGGGCGTATGACACGTGACGCTGAGTTGCGTTATACCCCATCAAATGTAGCAGTTGCGACTTTTACTCTTGCAGTAAACCGTACATTTAAGAGTCAAAATGGCGAACGTGAGGCTGATTTCATCAATGTCGTTATGTGGCGCCAACAGGCTGAAAATCTTGCCAACTGGGCTAAAAAAGGCTCTCTTATCGGGATCACAGGCCGTATCCAGACTCGTAGTTACGATAACCAGCAAGGACAACGTGTCTACGTAACAGAAGTCGTGGCTGAGAATTTCCAAATGTTGGAAAGCCGCGGAGTGCGCGAAGGACATACAGGTGGGGCTTATTCTGCACCAACTGCTGGTCAATCAGCACCTGCAAACCCAGTACCAGACTTTTCACGTTCTGAAAATCCATTCGGAGCAACCAATCCATTGGACATTTCAGATGATGATTTACCATTCTAATGGACAATTAATACTATAAAGGAGAAAAAACATGGCTCAACAACGTCGTGGCGGATTCAAACGCCGTAAAAAAGTTGATTACATCGCAGCAAACAAAATTGAATATGTTGATTACAAAGATACTGAGCTTCTTAGCCGTTTCGTTTCAGAACGTGGGAAAATCCTTCCTCGTCGTGTAACAGGAACTTCAGCTAAAAACCAACGTAAAGTAACAACAGCTATCAAACGCGCTCGCGTAATGGCTTTGATGCCTTTCGTAAACGAAGATTAAAAAAGAGGTCCGGGGGACCTCTTTTTCAGACCCTTACGGGTCTTTTTTTCATGAGCTTTGAAATGAGAGAGCGAGTTGAGGTCCAGTGGACCTCTTTTTCATGAGCTCGGAAATAAGAAAGCGAATAAGACCCTTACGGGTCTTTTTTTTACGAGCCTTGAAATGAGAAGGCGAGTTCGGTCCGGGGGACCTCTTTTTCAGATTTTTATAGGATTTTGTTAGAAAGGATTCCCTGTTGACCTAGTAAGATTCTTTTGTCTTACTAGGTTTTTCTTTTAATCTTTATTATCGTGCTATAATGGTAGGAGAAAGCTATAAAGGAGCAGCTTATGAAGACGACATGTTCAATTAGAAAAATGCAAGAATCTGACATACAAGATCTATCTCGAGGATTTATCAGCCAAGGTTGGCCGGGTAGAGAAGAAATTTTGGATAGATATTTTCTTGAACAAGAAAGTGGGGAGAGAGAAGTCTTAGTTGCAGAGGTTGAGGGTGCTGTAGCGGGTTACATTACGATTTTACCCGATGCTAAGCAGGGTCCCTTTGCTGGAATGGCTCCAGAACTTTCAGATTTCAATGTTTTTGAGCCCTTTCAAAATCAAGGTATTGGAAATCTCTTGCTGGAAGAAGCAGAAAAACGAGTTAGGCTCATATCGGATAAGGTGACCCTTGGTGTTGGGCTCCATTCAGGGTATGGACCTGCCCAGAGATTGTACATCAAACGAGGCTATATTCCAGATGGGACGGGTGTTTGGTATCAAAATCACAGACCGGCTATGGATGCTATTTGTGAAGATATCGGTGACCTTGTTTTATATCTGTCAAAAGATTTGATTTAAGATAGATCTTATAAGGTTTAACTTTAAAATAGCAAGAAGTCGTAAATCCCTTTTTCATTAGAGAGGGATTTTTTCGTATTAGAAAAAGAGATATATTCTATGAAACGCTAAAATATAATTATCTGAATTATTAAGAAAAAATAAATATTTAGATAATGGTAAGTTTTAGAATGTTTAAAAAATACTTCACTCAAAAAAAATTTTAAGGAAACTTTAAGGTATAAGGTTTACAAGCTATAAATCACAGCGTTACAAAAATATTACGATTATTTAAAATTAAATTAAATGCAATAATATACTTGGAAAAATTTGACATATAAATTAATTAGCGGTAAAATAATTAAGATAATCAAATTAATTGATTTGCGCAATAATTCGATATAAAGATTAATCTGATGTGTCAAATTTTATTATAGTAGAAGGATACCATAATGAAGAAATTGAAAGTGATGGTTGTTTTTGGAACACGACCAGAAGCTATTAAAATGGCCCCTTTAGTGTTAGAATTGCAAAAACATAGTGATAGTATTGAGACGATTACAGTTGTGACAGCTCAGCATCGTCAAATGCTAGATCAAGTTCTTGAAACGTTTAGCATCGAGCCACATTATGACCTGGATATTATGGGGCAAAATCAATCCCTCTTAGATATTACTGGAAAAATTTTAGAAAAGTTTGATCCAATTGTTAAGCAAGAACGTCCAGATATGATTCTTGTTCATGGAGATACAACGACAACTTTTGTAGCAAGTTTAGTTGCTTTCTATAATCAGGTACGTATCGGCCACGTTGAAGCTGGTCTAAGGACCTTTGATAAGTATTCTCCCTTCCCAGAAGAAATGAATCGTCAGATGACAGATAACCTTGCGGATCTCTATTTTGCTCCAACTAGTGAGAGTAAAGAAAATCTACTCAAGGAAAATCATCCTGAGTCTGCTATTGTCATTACGGGAAATACAGCCATTGATGCCTTGAAACTAACCGTTCAATCGGATTACTATCATGAAGTTCTAGATCAATTGGATACAGATAAGAAACTTGTATTGGTAACCATGCACCGTCGTGAGAATCAAGGTCAACCAATGAGAAATGTCTTTACAGCTTTACGTGAGATGGTCGATCTTCATCAGGAAATTGAAGTTGTTTATCCTGTTCACCTTAGCCCTGCTGTGCAAGAAACAGCAAACGATATCTTAGCTGGTCATGATCGTATTCACTTGATTGAGCCTTTAGATGTACTTGATTTTCATAATTTGGCTTCAAGAAGCTATTTTATCATGACTGACTCTGGAGGTGTTCAGGAAGAGGCGCCTTCTCTCGGCAAACCTGTCCTTGTCCTTCGTGACACGACGGAACGTCCAGAAGGAGTAAGAGCAGGTACTTTGAAGCTAGTTGGTACGGATCCAGTACGTGTGAAAGAAGCAATGACAGCTCTCTTAACAGATGGAGCTCTTTATATACAAATGTCCCAGGCACCGAATCCTTATGGAGATGGAAGAGCCTCTGAACGAATCGTCCAATCCATTCAACAGTACTTTGGTGCAGCGACTTCTGTATCTGAATTCAAAGGGGGGAAATAAGATAACATGAAAAATTGGAGTCAATTTAAAAACTGGCTTATGGCTTTGCTTGCTTGTGAGGCCATTCTTTTGGTGCTTTGTTTTTTGTATGCTCGAGCAATCATTTTAGAACAAATCTTGTTTTTAGCTTTAGCCTTGTTTGCAGTGTTGGTATTATCTGACCTTTTGCTTACTTGGACCCTTATCTTAACATTTGGGCTTGGACTTATCGTTTTGGTGGCGGGTGTGGTTTATATCCCAATCATTCAACTGGTCTTCTTATTAATCAGTTTTCCTCTTTTGATTGGGATTCTACTTAAGGTTCGTTATTATTTCTTCAAGGTGGCCTCAAAGGTACAAGAACAGGAGGACGCAGCTCGAGCAGATTACCATGCTATGGTAACTGAACAAAGTGATGTGACGGTACAGTCCTTATTGATTCATTGGGCGCATGAAGATTTGTTCTTCCAGATTAAACCGAAAGAACATAATCTGATGCTCAGTCGCATTCAAGAGGTAATTTCTCAGGAATTGAGTTACAACGATAAACTCTATTACGTTTCAAATGGGAATTTTCTTGTTTTATCTAATAGTAGTCAAGATTCTTTGAAGCAACTCTATTTGAATGGTTTGCAGGAGAAACTAGGCAGTTTAGTTTTTCATGGAGAAGATGGAAACCAAGGAATTCAATTCCAAACAGGTTACTTGATGATTAACTCTGATAATAAAGATAAATACCAAAACTACTCGGATGTTGCCAGTAATCTCAAGCGTCAATTAGAGACAGATGTAATTGTAGAATATTAGGAGGGAAACATGACTCTAACCAATATATTTTTTGGCATTGCTTTGGGACTCAGTCTCACCTTTGGCATTTGTTTTATTATACTATTTATTGCATACAATATTCTCTACCATCGAGTGAACAAAAATTTTAAGGCGGTGAATCATGATTAGTCAAATGTTAATGATTTTTACCTTGCTTACAATTTGGATTTCTCTAGCTTGGGGCTTGGTAATTCTCTTTTCAGCTGTTCACTTTTGGTTTAAACACAGTGATTTTCGTGTGGATACCTCGCCACTACCTTATTACCCTAAGGTTACTATTGTTGTTCCTGCTCATAATGAGGATGTGGTTATTGCCCAGACGGCAAAAGCTATCTTGGATATGAATTACCCTCACGATCGTGTGGAGTTGCTTCTATTTGCGGATAACTGTTCGGACAACACCTATGCAGAGTGTTTGTCTGTACAAGCTCTGCCTGAATATGTAGGAAGAAATCTGACTATTATCGACCGTACTGGTACGGGAGGAAAAGCAGGCGTTCTAAACGATGCCTTAGAGATGGCAACGGGTGAATATATCTGTGTTTATGATGCAGATGCCATGCCTGAAAAAAATGCCCTTTATTTCCTTGTCAAAGAAGTGATAAAGGACCCAGAACGCCACGTGGCATCTTTCGGTCGCAACAAGACTCGAAATGCCAATCAAAATTTTTTGACTCGTTGTATCAACCAAGAAATCGTTGTTACCCAGCGGGTGCACCATGTTGGGATGTGGCATCTCTTTAAAATTGGTCGTATCCCAGGAACCAACTTTATCATTCAAACCGACTTTGTAAAGAGTATCGGTGGTTGGAAAAATGGTGCCTTGACTGAGGATACCGATATTTCTTTTAAAATCATGCAGAGTGGTAAATTGATCGCCCTTGCTTATAACTCAGAGGCTTTCCAACAAGAACCTGAAACCTTAAAGAGTTACTATATGCAACGAAAACGTTGGGCTAAAGGAAACTACGAAGTTGTTCTCTCAAATTTTAAGCATTTATTTGGCAGAGCAAACTGGCGCGTTAAACTAGAAGTCTTTAACTATTCTTGTGTTTTCTTTTGGTTTAACTTTGCCATTGTCCTATCGGATTTGATTTTCCTAGCGAATGTGCTAGCGATCTGTCTTAATCTTTTCTTCCCAGATGTCAGAATTCCATTTGCTTTTGATGCGGATAATATCTACATCGCCCAGCTCATGCTCTTCAACTGGATTCTCATGATTGGTCTCTATTTGATGCAAATTATGACGGCATTAGCAAGTCAGTTTGGACAAGCGACGACAAAACAAATCTGGTTAGCCTTGGTAGCCTATTTCTCTTACGCACAGATGTTTATCGTTGTATCCATTGATTCCATTTCTTCAATCGTTCTGGACAAGGTACTCCGACGAAAAGAAACCAAGTGGGTTAAAACCAAGCGATTTGCAGGATAGGAGGATTTATGAAAACGAATAAATTAAAATATGTATGGTTTGTGCTCATCCTTTCTATCTTTTGTTTAACCTTGTTTTTGGCAAGAGGAAGGAGTAAAGTCGAGATGCGCAATCGTATTTACCACCAATGGAGCCAACAGTTTCTTGTGACTAAGGGAAATCAGTCCTATGTCCGTACGACGAATGATTCTGAGGAGACAACAGTTCTATCAGAAGCTCAAAGTTACGGCATGCTCATAACAGTTTTAGCTGCCCAAAAAGGGCAAGCAAGTCAAGCAGATTTTGATAGTCTTTATAGTTATTACCAAAATCATCGTATTGAGGGGACGCAGTTGATGTCTTGGAAGCAAGTGATCAAAAATGAGAGTGAAACGGTTGAGAAGCAAAACGCAACTGATGGAGATCTCTATATCGCTTATTCTTTAATTGAAGCTGCCAAACAGTGGCCAGATAAAGCACAGGAATACCAAGAGCAAGCTAAAAAGATCTTGGCTGATATCCTTCAATACAATTACAACGAAGAGACAGGTGTTCTGACAGTAGGGAACTGGGCCAACAAGGATTCCGATTACTATTACTTGATGCGAACGTCTGATACTCTTCCTCACTATTTCCAGTCTTTTTATGACCTGACTGGAAACAAACAGTGGTTAGATGTTAAGGATAAGATGCTTGGGCAATTGGAGCAAATCAGTTCTCATTCTGATACGGGTCTCTTGCCAGACTTTATCTGGGCTGAGAAGTCAGGGGTACGTCTTGTTGATGCCAACACTATCGAATCTCAGTATGATGGAGCGTATTCTTATAACGCTTGTCGTTTGCCATATCACTTGTCACAGAGTCAGGATGAAAGAAGCCAAAAACTCGTTCAAAAGATGATGGATTTCTTTATGAAAGAGCAACGTATTTATGCTGGTTATGACTTGAATGGAACGGCCCTCAATCAATACCAGGCAGGTAGTTTTTTGGCACCGATTACCTATGCATCTGACAAGGGAGAAGGTTATCTGAAACTTCTTCAGCAAAATAAATACATTTTTACACAAGATTTATCTTTGGACAACTACTATGATGCAACAATGATTACCATGATTGCTCTAGAGATGTTCTAGAATGAAAAGAGAGGGCTAGTTATACTGGCTCTCTTTTTGATAGGATTTTCATCTTTTTTCAAAAAAGGAATTTCATCAGCTTTATGGTATAATGGAAAGAGTGATGGAAAAGAGGTAGAGAGATGGATGCGAAATTAAAATACAAGGCAAAGAAGATTAAAATCGTTTTTTTTGATATTGATGATACCCTGCGTACGTCAAAGACGGGTTTTATTCCAGCTACAATTCCCACTGTCTTTAAGCAGTTGCGTGAAAAAGGAATTTTAACAGGTATTGCTTCTGGACGTGGTATTTTTGGAGTTGTTCCAGAGATTCGTGAGCTCAAGCCGGACTTTTTTGTAACCCTAAATGGGGCCTATATTGAAGATAAAAAAAGTCAGGTCATTTATCTGCATCAGATTGACAAGTCAGATGTTGAGGAGTATATCTCTTGGACTAAGCGAGAGGGAATTGAATATGGCTTGGTTGGCAGTCATGACGCCAAGCTCTCTACTCGAACAGAACTGATCAGTGAGGCTATTGATCCGATTTATCCGAACTTGGATGTGGATCCTGACTTCCATGAAAAAGCAGATATATACCAGATGTGGACCTTTGAAGATAAAGGAGATGACTTGCACCTACCAGATAGTCTCTCTGGTAAACTTCGCATGGTGCGTTGGCATAAACATTCATCTGATATTGTGCCTATTTCAGGTTCAAAAGCCACAGGTGTAGCCAAGGTGGTGGAGCATTTAGGCTTGAAACCAGAGAATGTCATGGTCTTTGGTGACGGTCTCAATGACTTGGAACTCTTTGATTATGCTGGAATCAGCGTTGCTATGGGTGTTTCCCATGATAAAATCAAAGAAAAAGCAGATTATATAACAAAAACAGTAGAAGAAGATGGCATTTTTAATGCCTTAGAAGGATTTGGTATGGTAGAAAAAGAATTGCATTTTCCACAAGTAGAAATTGAAACAGTAGAAGGTCCGATAGCGACTATTAAAACAAATCATGGTGATATGCGCATCAAACTTTTCCCTGATCACGCTCCTAAAACAGTGGCTAACTTTGTTGCTCTGTCAAAAGACGGTTACTATGATGGTGTGATTTTCCACCGAATTATCAAGGACTTTATGATCCAAGGTGGAGACCCAACTGGTACTGGTATGGGTGGTGAGTCAATCTACGGCGACTCTTTTGAAGATGAATTTTCAGAAGAACTCTATAATGTTCGTGGTGCCCTTTCTATGGCCAATGCGGGTCCAAATACCAATGGAAGCCAGTTCTTTATCGTCCAAAACCAACACTTGCCATACTCTAAGAAAGAGATTGCGCGTGGTGGTTGGCCTGAACCAATCGCTGAGATTTATGCAGAACAAGGTGGAACACCTCACCTTGACCGCCGCCATACTGTTTTTGGGCAGTTAGTAGATGCTGAATCTTTTGCAGTCTTGGATGCCATTGCAGCTGTTGAGACTGGTGCAATGGACAAACCAGTTGAAGATGTGGTAATTGAAACGATTGAAATTGAGGACTAGAATGAAAATTGGTGATAAGCTAACTGGGCGTATTACAGGAATTCAGCCCTATGGTGCCTTTGTTGAGTTAGATACAGGGGTAACAGGGCTGATTCACATCTCGGAGATTCGGACGGGATTTATTGAAAATATATATGACATTTTAAAAATTGGCGATGAGGTTCAAGTACAGGTAGTGGATTTTGACGAATACACTGGAAAGGCCAGCCTTTCTATCCGTACCTTAGAAGAGGAAAAACATCAATTGCCAAGACGGAGACGTTTTTCAAATGATCGAATCAAGCACGGTTTTGCACCACTTGGACGAATGATGCCTGTTTGGACGCGTGAAGCATTGGAGCATTTAAAAAAGAAGCCGTAAATACGATTATCTAAATTATTTGTGCTATTAACATAATTTGATATAATGAAAGTATGAAAGAAGAACAATTATTAAAATCAGGAGAGCGAATCAACCAGCTCTTTTCGACAGATATCAAGATCATTCAAAATAGAGAAGTGTTTAGTTATTCGGTGGATAGTGTTCTCTTGTCACGCTTTCCTCGCTTCCCTAAACGGGGTTTAATTGTGGACTTTTGTGCTGGAAATGGTGCAGTTGGACTTTTTGCAAGTAGTCGTACCAAGGCAAAAATTCTCTCTGTAGAAATTCAAGAGCGCTTGGCGGATATGGCAGAGCGTTCGGTTCAGTTGAATGGCTTGGAAGAGCAGATGCAGGTTATCTGCGATGATTTGAAAAATATGCCTGCTCACATCCAAGGAAGTAAGGTGGATATGATTTTGTGCAATCCCCCTTATTTCAAGGTGGATCCACATTCCAATTTGAATGAGAGTGAACACTACCTTTTAGCTAGACATGAAATTGCGACTAATCTTAAGGAAATCTGTCGAAGTGCTCAGAGTATTCTCAAGTCTAATGGGCGTTTGGTTATGGTTCATCGTCCAGATCGACTTTTGGATATTCTAGATATGCTTCAACGCCATAACCTGGCTCCCAAGCGCCTGCAATTTGTCTATCCTAAACGAGAAAAGGAAGCCAATATGCTTTTAATCGAAGCTATTAAGGATGGATCGACGAGTGGCTTCAAGGTCTTGCCACCACTCATTGTTCACAATGATGATGGTTCCTACACGCCAGAAATTCAAGAGATTTATTATGGATCATAAGGCTTATATGTATGTGGTTGAGTGTCGCGACGGGTCTTACTATACGGGCTATACAACGGATGTGAAGAGGCGCCTTGCCGTTCATAATAGTGGTAAGGGAGCCAAGTATACCCGGGCTCGCTTGCCAGTTAAACTCATCTATGTAGAGGGTTTTGCTAGCAAGGAAGAAGCCATGTCAGCAGAGGTTCTTCTCAAACGAAAGAAACGCCCACAGAAAGAACGATTTTTATCCGAAAATCAAGAGAAAAATCTAATCAATCATATTGATGTCTAACGAGGAGTCCTTTGGCTCCTCTTACTTTTGTCAAAAGAGGAAAAAAATGCTAAAATAAGATGAATAAATTAAATGAGGTATTATCATGTCTAAGATTCTAGTATTTGGTCACCAAAATCCAGACTCAGATGCCATCGGGTCATCTGTAGCCTTTGCTTATCTTGCAAAAGAAGCTTATGGATTGGACACAGAAGCAGTAGCACTTGGAACTCCAAATGAAGAAACAGCCTTTGTTTTGAACTATTTTGGTGTAGAAGCACCACGCGTCATCACATCTGCTAAAGCAGAAGGTGCAGAGCAAGTTATTTTGACCGACCACAATGAATTCCAACAGTCTGTATCAGATATCGCTGAAGTAGAAGTTTATGGTGTTGTAGACCACCACCGTGTAGCTAACTTTGAAACTGCAAGCCCACTCTACATGCGTTTGGAACCAGTTGGATCTGCGTCTTCAATCGTTTACCGCATGTTCAAAGAACACGGTGTAGCAGTTCCTAAAGAAATTGCAGGTTTGATGCTGTCAGGTTTGATTTCAGATACTCTTCTTTTGAAATCACCAACCACACACCCAAGTGACAAGGTCATTGCTCCTGAATTGGCTGAATTGGCTGGAGTTAACTTGGAAGAATACGGTCTAGCTATGCTCAAGGCTGGGACAAACTTGGCAAGCAAATCTGCTGAAGAATTGATTGACATTGATGCTAAGACCTTTGAACTCAACGGAAATAAGGTTCGTGTAGCTCAGGTTAATACAGTTGATATTGCTGAAGTCTTGGAACGCCAAGCAGAAATTGAAGCTGCAATGCAAGCGGCTAATACAGCAAACGGTTACTCTGACTTTGTCTTGATGATTACAGATATCGTCAACTCAAACTCAGAAATCCTTGCTCTTGGATCAAATATGGACAAGGTGGAAGCAGCTTTCAACTTTAAACTTGAAAACAACCATGCCTTCCTTCCAGGTGCCGTTTCACGTAAGAAACAAGTGGTGCCTCAGTTGACAGAAAGCTTTAATGGCTAATAGTCTGAGTGATAATTGAAATGAGGAAACCTTAGTTTCCTTATATCTAAAGGGGTCTCGGCTCCTTTTTTTCTAGGAGAGAAAGATGTTAGAAAATGGCGATTTGATTTTTGTGAAGGATCTTTCAGATATGGGGCAGGCCATCCAGATTTCTACTGGGAACTATAGTCATGTTGCTATCTTTTTGGACGGTTTGATTTATCATGCTAGTGGGCAAGCAGGTGTTATCTGTCAAGAACCAGTAGAATTTTTTGAACCGACTCATCTCTATGACCTTTATGTCTATCCAGAGCTGGAAGCTGACTTGGTGAAGGAAAGAGCTAGCAAACATTTAGGTGCACCCTATAATGCCTCTTTTTATCCAGATGGATCTGGCTTTTACTGCTCTCAGTACATCGCTGAAATCCTCCCTATTTTTGAAAGCGTTCCGATGCAATTTGGAGATGGGGAGCAGGAGATTAGTGATTTCTGGAGGGAATATTACAGGAAACTCGAACTTCCTGTGCCTCTGAATCAGCCAGGGACCAATCCCAGTCAGTTGGCAGCATCCCCTCTTTTAGAATGTAAAGAAAGGAATCTTCATGATTCAGATTTTTAATCCTTCTCGTTTGACTCGACAGCCATTTTTTATAGATTTGGTTGACTATCTGGACCAGCATGATGATGTTATCCTTCGGGAGATAAAGGCTCAATTTCCAGATGTATCAGTTGATAAGCTTATAGAAGAGTATATAAAGGCAGGCTTGATCCTAAGGGAAAACAAACACTATTCGCTCAATCTTCCTTTTCTAGAATCTACGGATGATTTAGCCCTTGACCAAGAAATTTTTATCAGAGAGGATAGTCCAGTATATCAAACTTTGCTAGAGAAGACTTTTGAGACAGAATTGCGCAATCAAACCAATGCAGCCATTTTAGTCGAATCTACGGATTTTGCAAGAGAAAAGATGACCCTATCCAACTATTTCTACAAGGTCAAGCACCAATATCCTTTGACAGAAAAACAGCAGAAACTCTATGCTATTTTAGGAGATGTTAACCCTGAGTATGCCCTCAAATATATGACGACTTTTTTGTTAAAATTCCTCAAAAAAGATCAACTGATGCAGAAACGCCGTGATATCTTTGTGGATAGTTTGGTCGTCTTGGGTTATATTGTTCAAAACGAAGAAGGGAAGTATGAGTTGGCTGTTGATTTTGACAAGGAACGCTTGTCTTTCTATTTGTCTTAATTGGTAGCTTTTGAGCAGATTGTTTGACTTTACTAAAGAATAAGCATAAACTGAATGTAAGCGATAACGATTATCGTATTAAAAGCAAAGGAGACAGAGCTATGTCACTTGAAAATAAATTGGATCAAGCAACTGGTGCTATCAAAGAAGGATTTGGTAAAGTTACTGGCGATAGCAAGACAGAAGCAGAAGGTGCTGTAGAAAAAACAGTTGCGAAAGCAAAAGAAGTTGTAGAAGATGCTAAAGGTGCTGTAGAAGGTGCCGTTGAAGGTCTTAAAAATTCATTTAAAAAAGAAGACTAAAAAAAATCAAGGGAATGTTTCCCTTGATTTTTTATAGATAACGTTCTGCGATAGCCGCATCTCCAGGATAGTCTTCTTTCTTTCCTTGGACGATCTGGTAGCAATCAGCTCCCTTACCAGCAATAATCACGGCATCAAGTTCTTGATTTGTGATGGCCATAGCTGCCTTGATGGCTTGTTCACGATCGGCAATCTTTTCAACAGGATGACTGATATAGCTACTAATTTCATCCGCAATCACCATTGGATCTTCATAGTTGGGGTCATCAGCGGTGAGAAAGACTTGAATCTCAGGATGTTGATTAAGGAGGAGGCCAAAGTCTTTGCGTCGACTTTCTCCCTTGTTTCCAGTCGAACCGAGAACCAGAGCAATTTTTCCAGTTTGATGAGTTTCAACAACAGAGATCAGTTTCTTCAGGCTGTCACCATTATGGGCGTAGTCGATGAAGACCTTGGCTCCATTTTTCTGAGTCAGGACTTCCATACGTCCAGGAACGCGGGTTGCAGCGATTCCTTTTTTGATATCTTCAAGACTAGCACCTAGACGAAGACAGGCAAGTCCTGCAGCAACAGCATTTTCTTGATTGAAGTGGCCAATGAGTTGAATATCATAATCACCAGCGAGTTTACCAGTAGCTGAAAAGCTAAAGGCTTTGGAGTTCTCGATTTGGTTGCTCGAATGGCTACCATAGAAGTCATGTTCTTGATGTTCCACTTGTTCTTTCAATACAGAAAAGTGGTCCATGTCGCTATTAATGACAACTGCTCGGCTATTTTTCATCAAGAGACGTTTGTGGTAGAAGTAATCTTCAAAGCTAGGATGCTCAATCGGACCGATATGGTCAGGAGTAATGTTAAGAAAGACACCTACATCAAAGGTCAGACCATAGACTCGATGAACAAGATAGGCTTGGCTAGATACTTCCATTACAAGATGGGTTCTTCCATTCTTAACAGCCTGGGCCATCATGTCGAAAAGATCGATGTTTTCAGGCGTTGAGAAGGAAGATTTAAAGAAGGTTTTGCCATCTAGAGTTGTATTCATAGTTGACAAGAGAGCTGTTGGGTAGCGTTGAGATAGAATGTGGTAAGCAAAGTAAGCAGATGTTGTCTTTCCTTTTGTCCCTGTGAAAGCGAGAATTTTTAGTTTCGCTTGCGGATTACCATAAAATTCCATCGCAATCAAACTCATGGCTTTCTTGATATCGTTCACAACGATGACAGGGATACCGACTTCGTAGTCCTTTTCTGCGACGTACCAGGCTAAGCCCTGACTTATAGCAGAAAGAAGGTATTCTTTTTTAAAGGCAGCGCCTTTTGCAAAAAAAAGAGTGCCTTCTTTTACTTTTCGGCTGTCGTAACTGATGCTATCAAAAACAACTGCGTTGTAGTTGTAGTGGTAGTGCCCTTGGTCGATAATCTCGCGGAAGAGATCATCTTTCTTTAATATATCTAATACGGTTTCAATCTTTATCATACTTTCTATTGTAAACCGAAAGTCTGAATTTTACAAGTAACAAGGAAAAGTTTATAATGGAAGATGAGGAAAATTTCCTAGTTATCAAAATTGAATGAGGAAGCTATGTCTAACGAAAACAATCACCAGCAGGCCCAGATGTTGCGAGGGACTGCTTGGCTAACAGCCAGTAACTTTATTAGTCGCCTTCTTGGGGCTATCTACATTATTCCCTGGTATATTTGGATGGGAACCTATGCAGCCAAGGCAAATGGTCTCTTTACCATGGGCTACAATATTTACGCCTGGTTCTTACTGATTTCGACGGCGGGTATCCCAGTTGCGGTCGCCAAACAAGTAGCTAAGTACAATACCATGCGAGAAGAAGAGCATAGCTTTGCCTTGATTCGGAGTTTCCTAAGCTTTATGACGGGCTTGGGTCTAGTCTTTGCCTTGGTTTTGTATCTCTTTTCTCCTTGGCTAGCAGATTTGTCAGGTGTGGGGAAAGACCTGATTCCCATCATGCAGAGTTTGGCTTGGGCAGTCTTGATTTTCCCATCTATGAGTGTTATCCGAGGCTTCTTCCAAGGGATGAACAACCTGAAACCCTATGCTATGAGCCAAATCGCCGAGCAGGTAATTCGTGTTATCTGGATGTTGTTGGCGACCTTCTTCATTATGAAGATGGGGTCTGGTGACTACTTATCAGCCGTTACCCAATCGACCTTTGCGGCCTTTGTGGGGATGGTGGCCAGTTTTGTAGTTTTGATTTATTTCCTTGCCCAAGAAGGTTTGCTTAAGAAAGTCTTTGAAACACGGGATAAGATCAATAGTAAGCGACTTTTGGTTGATACCATCAAGGAAGCCATTCCCTTTATCCTGACGGGATCAGCCATCCAGCTCTTCCAGATTTTAGACCAGATGACCTTTATCAATAGTATGAAGTGGTTTACCAACTACAGCAATGAAGACTTGGTTGTCATGTTTTCTTATTTCTCTGCCAATCCTAATAAAATTACCATGATTTTAATCTCTGTGGGAGTTTCAATTGGGAGTGTTGGTTTGCCGCTGTTGACGGAGAACTATGTAAAAGGCGACTTGCGGGCAGCGGCTCGCTTAGTCCAAGATAGCCTCACCATGCTCTTCTTATTCTTGCTACCAGCAACGGTTGGGGTTGTTATGGTAGGAGAACCGCTCTACACAGTCTTTTACGGTAAGCCAGATAGTCTGGCCATGGGCTTGTTTGTCTTTGCAGTTTTGCAGTCTACTATCCTAGGTTTGTATATGGTCTTGTCCCCTATGCTTCAGGCCATGTTCCGAAATCGCAAGGCAGTTCTTTATTTTGTCTATGGTTCTATTGCTAAGATCGTCTTGCAATTGCCAACCATTGCCATTTTTCACAGCTACGGTCCCTTGATCTCAACGACTATCGGCTTGATTATTCCGAATGTCTTGATGTACCGAGACATCTGCCAGGTAACGGGTGCTCGTCGAAAGATAATCTTGAAACGGACTATTTTGATCACCATCTTGACTCTTGTCATGTTTATCCTAGTTGGCTTCTTGCAGTGGCTACTCGGTTTTGTCTTCCAACCAAGTGGACGTTTCTGGAGTTTCCTTTATGTGGCTCTCATCGGAGGGCTTGGAGGATGTCTCTATGGTTTGATGAGCCTACGAACACGACTCTTAGACAAGATAATAGGTAAAGCCCAAGCGGACCGACTACGGACACGATTGAAAATATCGTAAGAAGATTTATAAATAAAAGCAATGAATTAACCTTTCTTTAATAGAAAGGTTTTTATAGTACATTTTTCTTAAAAAAGGAGAACTTTTTCTAAAATTAAGAGTAGAAAAATATGTTTTTTAAGTTTTTCTTCAGAAATTACTTGACTAAATAAAACCAAAGCTGTATAATAAGACAAAACTTTTAAACAGGAGGTTCTGGAGATGAAAAAGTCTAAGGCCAAGTATCTGACACTTGCAAGTGTCGTGTTAAGCGCAGGTATCTTACTGAGCGCATGTGGAAACTCAACTAGTTCTTCTAAAACATATAACTATGTTTATTCGAGCGATCCATCTAGTTTGAACTATCTTGCAGAAAACCGTGCAACAACCAACGACATCGTTACTAATTTGGTAGATGGATTGATGGAAAATGACCAATACGGTAACTATGTTCCATCGTTGGCAGAGGATTGGACTGTTTCTCAGGACGGTTTGACCTATACTTACAAATTGCGTAAGGATGCAAAATGGTATACCTATGAGGGTGAAGAATACGCCCCTGTAACGGCGCAAGATTTTGTCACTGGGTTGAAATATGCTGCTGATAAAAAATCCGAAGCCTTGTACCTGGTTCAAGACTCTGTAGCAGGTTTGGATGACTATATCAACGGGAAAACAACTGACTTTTCAACTGTCGGTGTTAAGGCGATTGACGACCAAACAGTTCAGTATACTTTGACACGTCCAGAACCTTATTGGAATTCTAAAACAACTTCAACCATTCTCTTCCCTGTCAATGCAGACTTCCTGAAATCAAAAGGGGATGATTTTGGTAAGGTAGATCCTTCTAGCATTTTGTACAGTGGACCTTTCTTGATGAAATCGTTTGTTTCAAAATCTGTTATCGAATACAAGAAGAATCCAAATTACTGGGATGCTAAAAATGTCTTTGTGGATGATGTGAAATTGACTTACTATGATGGTAGTGACCAAGATGCCCTAGCTCGTAACTTTGTAGAAGGAGTCTACAGCTACGCGCGTCTCTATCCAAATAGCTCAAGCTTTGAAGGAATTAAAGAGAAGAACAAGGATAACATCATCTATAGTATGCAAAACGCAACTTCTTATTACTTGAACTTCAACTTGGACAGAAAATCTTATAACTTCACGTCTAAAACATCAGATATCGAAAAGAAATCAACTCAAGAAGCAGTTCTGAATAAAAACTTCCGTCAAGCCTTCAACTATGCTTATAACCGTACAGCCTATGGAGCACAATCTCAAGGGGAAGAAGGAGCAACAAAGATTATTCGTAACTTGGTTGTACCTCCAACATTTGTAAGTATTAACGGAAAAGACTTTGGCGATGTTGTTTCAGAAAAGATGGTCAACTATGGCCAAGAATGGCAAGGAATCAACTTTGCAGATGCGCAAGACCCATACTACAATCCTGACAAGGCTAAAGCTAAATTTGCAGAAGCTAAGAAAGAATTGGAAGCTAAGGGTGTACAATTCCCAATCCACTTGGACGTATCAGTTGACCAATCAGCTAAAAAAGGTGTACTTGAAGCGAGCTCTTTGAAACAATCCATCGAATCTGTTCTAGGAGCTGAGAATGTGGTTATCGATATCCAACAATTATCAACAGATGACTACGATAATTCTAGCTACCTCGCTCAAACGGCAGCTCAAAAAGACTTTGATATCTATAATGGCGGTTGGAGTGCTGACTACTTGGATCCATCAAGCTATCTAGATATCCTAAATGTCAATAACGGTGGTATGTTGCAAAACCTTGGTCTAGAACCAGGTGAGGTCAATGACAAGGCTAAGGCAGTTGGTCTGGATACTTACACTCAAATGTTAGAAGAAGCGAACAAGGAGCAAGACCCAGCGAAACGTTATGAAAAATATGCTGAAATTCAAGCTTGGCTCGTTGATAGCGCCCTTGCAATTCCAAACGTTTCCCAAGGTGGAACACCTGGCTTGAGAAAGACAGTTCCATTCTCAGCGCCATTCTCACAAGCTGGAAATAAGGGTGTCGAATCATACAAGTACCTCAAGTTGCAAGATAAGACTGTAACGACTGATGAGTATGAAAAAGCTAAAGAAAAATGGCAGAAAGAAAAAGAAGAATCAAATAAAAAAGCGCAAGAAGAACTGGCAAAACACGTTAAATAACCAGTCTATTCAACAGGAAAAACGATAGTTTCTCAAGGAACTATCGTTTTTATATAGTTTGAAACTATAACTAGCTCTTGAAAACAAGAAAATGAGTTGGCAAAAATAAATGATACAATAGTTACTATAGATTTGGAGGTATTGTATGAGCAAAGAACTACACATCAACACAATTTTAGCCCAGGCAGGGATCAAGTCAGATGAGGCAACAGGTGCTTTGGTGACGCCGCTTCATTTTTCAACAACTTATCAGCATCCAGAGTTTGGTCAGTCTACGGGATTTGACTATACGCGTACTAAAAACCCAACTCGCAGTAAGGCGGAGGAGGTCTTGGCGGCAATCGAATCAGCAGACTATGCCCTAGCAACGAGCTCAGGAATGGCTGCGATTGTACTGGCTTTTAGTGTTTTTCCAGTAGGAAGTAAAGTCTTGGCTGTGCGCGATCTGTATGGGGGTTCTTTCCGTTGGTTCAACCAAGTGGAGCAAGAAGGCCGCTTCCATTTTACCTATGCTAATACAGAAGAAGAGTTGATTGCTGAGTTAGAGAAAGATGTGGATGTTCTCTATATCGAAACGCCAACCAATCCCTTGATGTTGGAATTTGATATTGCCAAACTAGCCAAACTAGCTCATGCCAAGGGTTCCAAGGTAGTGGTGGACAATACCTTTTACAGTCCGATTTACCAACGTCCGATTGAAGATGGTGCGGATATCGTTCTTCATTCTGCCACCAAGTATTTAGCAGGGCATAATGATGTCTTGGCTGGGGTGGTTGTGACTAATAGTTTAGAACTATATGAGCAACTGTTCTACAATTTGAATACGACTGGTGCGGTCTTGTCACCATTTGATAGTTATCAGTTGATTCGTGGTCTTAAAACTCTACCTCTTCGTATGGAGCGTTCTACAGCAAATGCCCAAGAAGTGGTTGCTTTTTTGAAGGCTTCACCTGCTGTCAAGGAAGTGCTCTATACTGGACGTGGGGGTATGATTTCCTTTAAAGTAGTGGATGAAAAGCGTATTCCTCATATTTTAAATAGCTTAAGGGTCTTCTCATTTGCAGAAAGTTTGGGTGGGGTAGAGAGTCTGATTACCTATCCGACAACTCAGACTCATGCGGATATTCCAGCAGAAGTGCGCCATTCCTATGGCTTAACAGATGACCTCCTGCGCTTGTCAATCGGGATTGAAGATGCTAGGGATTTGATTGCGGACTTGCGACAAGCTTTGGAAGGATAAGACAGATATGGGAAAATATGATTTTACAAGCCTGCCCAATCGTTTTGGACACCATACCTATAAATGGAAAGAAGCCGAAGCTGATCGAGAAGTTCTACCAGCCTGGATAGCGGATATGGACTTTGTAGTTTTGCCTGAAGTTCGACAAGCTGTACAAGCCTACGCAAATCAGTTGGTCTATGGCTATACTTATGCTAGCGATGCTTTGATTGAATCGGTTCAGGACTGGGAAGCCAGCCAACACGGGTATCACTTTGACAAGGATGCCCTCGTCTTTATCGAGGGAGTGGTGCCAGCTATTTCAACAGCCATTCAAGCCTTTACAAAAGAGGGGGAGGCTGTTCTAATTAACACACCGGTCTATCCACCTTTTGCTCGCAGTGTCAAACTCAACAATCGCCGATTGATTACCAATCCTTTGGTGGAAAAGGATGGGTTGTTTGAGATTGACTTTGACCAGTTGGAGAAGGATATGGTGGAAGAGGATGTGAAGCTTTATATCCTTTGCAATCCTCACAATCCTGGTGGACGTGTTTGGGAAAAGGAAGTGTTAGAAAAGATTGGTCATCTCTGCCAAAAACACGGTGTCTTGCTTGTTTCAGATGAGATTCACCAAGATTTGGCTCTCTTTGGTCACAAACACCAGTCTTTTAATACCATTGATCCAGACTTTAAAAACTTTGCCCTTATCTTGAGCAGTGCCACTAAAACCTTTAATATTGCTGGGACTAAGAATTCCTATGCAGTTATTGAAAATCCAAAGCTTCGTGTTGCTTTCCAAAAACGCCAGTTGGCCAATAACCAGCATGAGATCTCAGGCTTGGGGTATTTGGCGACAGAAGCTGCCTACCGTTATGGCAAGGATTGGTTAGGAGAGTTAAAGGAAGTCATCGAGGACCACATTAACTATGTAGTGGATGTTTTGGGCAACGAAACCAAGATTAAGGTCCTGAAACCGCAAGGTACCTACTTGATTTGGCTTGATTTTTCAGCCTATGACCTAACGGATGACCGCTTGCAAGAGCTTTTGAAGAATGAAGCCAAGGTTATCTTAAATCGAGGTTTGGACTTTGGAAAGGAGGGAACTCTTCATGCCCGCCTCAATGTAGCTATGCCGAAGTCAGTACTGGAAGAAGTTTGCCAACGCATCGTGACCACTTTTTCTACACTTTAAAATCAAGCCTTCTAGGAGAAAAGTCTTCCTAGAAGGCTATTTTTGTAGGGGAAAATGTGGTATAATGAAAAGATAAGATAAAGGGGTAACTATGGCTAAATTGATTCCGGGAAAGTTGCGCATGGAGGGGGTTACACTCTATGAAACAGGCAACATTGAGATTATCAAGGAAAAAGGGAATCGCCTCTATACTCGTGTGGCGGGAGAAGACTTGCGCTACAGTTTAGAGGATGATCTGGTTTTTTGTGCTTGCGATTTTTTCCAAAAAAGAGGTTACTGTGTTCACCTCGCAGCGCTCGAGCATTATCTGAAGAATGATGAAGAAGGCCAGGTGATTTTACGAGCCTTAGAAAAAGGACATGAAGAGCAAGAAGAGGTCGAAACCAAGGTTAGTTTTGGCGGTAGTTTTTTGGAGCGTATCCAACCTCAGAAGAGAGGAAAAATCTACACTTTGTCGGCTCAAGGTCAGGTAGAGGCTGGAACCAATCGCCTCCTTTGGACTCTCCGAATCGGTTTAGTTGATAGTCAAAAATATTATGTCATTCGTGACATCCCACTCTTTTTGAAGGTCTTAGTCCATCGAAAGCCATATATGATTGGAAAACACTATGAAAATGACTTGTCTTGGGATGCTTTTGATACAGCTAGTCAAGAAGTTCTTACTTTTTTATGTGGCTTGATTGAGGAGGGACTGAGTCAAGACCTCTTTTTCCCCAATCAAGGTCGTCACCTCTTTTTCCCTCTGACCTTTTTTGAACAGGGAGTGGAGTTGCTGATGACCTTGGAGGATTTTCATTTTGAGCACCAGATTACTAGTTATGAAAATCTTCTCTTTCATGATTTAGATCCCGATGCGAAACTGTTCTCTTTTTCTGTTCAGGAGTATCCCGATTATTTTGAGATGGAGATTTCTGAAAGTGAGCGAGTCAACGTATTTTATGGGGGAGCGGTTCTCTTTCATAAGGGGAATCTTTATCTATTAAACCCTAAACAAATCAGCCTACTAAAGGAACTCAAGGAGCTCCCTCAGGAGGAAAGAGGGAGGAAATGCCTCCAATTTGATAACAGTGATCGTGACCGCTTGGCAGCCTGTTTGCCTTTGTTTGGACAGCTGGGCACAGTTTCTGCTCCTGAGCGCTTGCAAATCAGATCCTTTTCACCAATCTTTTACTTTGATAGGGAGGATGACGGTCGCATTCGTTTGGATATCCAGTTTGACTATGGAGATCTTAAGGTGACTAGTCAGCAACAGCTGGAACAATTACCATTTTCAAGCGATGCCGTCTTGGAAAACCAGCTATTTCAAGTCTGTTTAGGAGCTGGTTTTGAGGCTGATTTTCAGTCTTGGAGACAGGCTTTGAAGCCAGAGGCAGTTTATTCTTTCTTTCACCATACGATTCCAGCTTTTGAGAAATTGGGTCAGGTTTTCTTGTCTGATGAGATGAATCAGCTCTATAGTGTCCAAGCTCCTCAGGTTCAGATTAAGTCCAAGGGAGGACTGTTGGAGATTCAGTTTGATTTCCAAGGGATTGCCCAAGAAGAGATTGATCAAGCTCTCAAAGCACTGACTAGCAATCAGGATTTCTATATCAGTTCTTCTGACCAAGTATACTTTTTTGATGAGGAAACCAAGCAGATTCGTCAAAATTTACAGGAACTGGGGGTTGAGCTAAAAGATGGTTCTTTTCAAGCGCGAAAATCTCTGGCTTATAGCCTTTCTCAGCTTTTTGAAGGTCGAGACAGGATCTCCTTCTCAGAGGAATTTCAGCATTTAGCTCATGATTTGACCCATCCAGAGGATTTTTCTTTGGGAGATATACGGGTGCAGGCGAGTTTGAGAGACTATCAGGAAAAGGGTGTCCGTTGGCTTCAGATGCTTCATCACTATGGCTTTGGTGGCATTCTGGCAGATGATATGGGACTGGGAAAAACACTGCAAACTATTGCTTTTTTAACTAGTCAGGTGACCAAAGATAGTCGGGTCTTGATTTTAGCGCCGTCAGGTTTGATCTACAATTGGGCAGATGAATTCAGAAAATTTGTCCCACAGTTAGATTTGGCTGTCGTTCATGGTTTGAAAGCGAATCGAGAAGCGATTCTTTCTGAAAATCACCAAATCTATGTAACTAGCTATGCTACCTTTCGTCAAGACAGCGAGCTTTATCAAGAGATGGCTTTTGATTTTCTCTTCTTAGATGAAGCCCAGGTCATGAAAAATGCTCAAACCAAGATTGCTCAGAGTTTGCGCCAGTTTGTGGTACCAGCAGTCTTTGCTTTGTCAGGTACGCCCATCGAAAACCACTTAGGAGAGTTGTGGTCTATCTTTCAAATTGTGCTTCCGGGGCTCTTGCCAAGTAAAAAGGAGTTTATGAAATTACCGGCTGACCGAGTCGCGCAGTTTATCAAGCCCTTCGTCATGAGGCGTAAGAAAGAAGAAGTCCTAACAGAGCTGCCTGACCTGATCGAAGTCGTCTATAAAAATGAACTGGAAGACCAGCAGAAGGCCATCTATCTAGCCCAGTTGCAACAGATGCGAGACCGCCTAGCGCAAGTGACAGATCAAGAATTCCAGAGAAGTCGGGTAGAAATCTTATCTGGCCTCATGCGATTGCGCCAGATTTGCGATACGCCAGCTCTCTTCATGGACGATTACCAGGGAGCCAGTGGTAAACTCGATAGCCTTCGAGATTTATTGCTACAAGTGGCAGATGGTGGGCATCGGGTCTTGATTTTCTCTCAATTTAAAGGAATGTTGGAAAAAATCGAGCAAGAGCTCCCAAATTTGGGCTTGACTTCCTTCAAAATTACGGGCTCAACTCCTGCTCAAGACCGACAAGAGATGAGCAAAATATTTAATCAAGGGGAAAGGGATATCTTTCTCATCTCCCTTAAGGCGGGGGGTGTCGGTCTCAATCTGACAGGAGCTGACACCGTCATCCTAGTGGACCTCTGGTGGAATCCTGCTGTCGAGGCTCAGGCTATCGGACGCGCTCACCGAATGGGACAGGAGCGGAAGGTAGAGGTTTACCGTTTGATTACTAGAGGAACCATTGAAGAAAAGATTCAAGAACTCCAAGAACAGAAGAAACACCTGGTTTCCCAAGTTTTAGATGGGACGGAATCGCGTGCGAGTCTTAGTCTGGCAGAAATTCGAGAAATTTTAGGGATTTCTGAAGCCAGCACTTGAAAAATCAAGACAATACGCTATAATGAAGTGTTGAAAGGAAATACAAAATGAAACAAGATCGATTTCCATTGGTGTCAGATGATGAGATTATGCTGACTAAAATGCCAGTCATGGACTTGTACGATGAGTCAGACTTTATTAGCAATATTAAGGGTGATTACCGCGATAAAAACTATTTGGAATGGTCTCCTATCAATGAGGAACAGGCTGTAACTCCCTCGGCAGCTAGCAAGGAGTCAGAACCAAACCCAGAACCTAAAAAAGTTGAAAAAACGTATGCTGAATTGGCTAGAGAAGAGGCGCGTGCGGATCTGAAGAAGAAACGTTCGGCCAAGTATTTGACTCAGGATGTTAGTCATACTAGACGACACAATGGTTCAACACTTGTTCGTCAAGGAAACCAACCAACAGCACCATTTCAAAAGGAAAATCCAGGTGAGTTTGCCAAGTTTAGTAAAAACTTGAGCCAGTCCCACTATATTCTAGCCGAGGAAGCTGGCCAGGTAGTGACTCCAACTCCGAAATCCCAGACGGGAAAGGCTAAAAAGAACAACTATGATTTTCTAAAGAAGAGTCAAATATATAATAAAAAGAATAAGCAAACGGAACAGGAACGTCAGGTTGCCCAAGAGTTGAATCTGACAAGAATTACTGAGTAAGGGAGAAAAACATGTCAAAAACATATCATTTTATTGGAATCAAGGGATCAGGGATGAGTGCCTTGGCCTTGATGTTGCACCAAATGGGACACAAGGTTCAAGGTTCAGACGTTGAAAAATACTACTTTACTCAACGTGGACTAGAGCAGGCAGGGATTACGATTCTTCCTTTTGATGAAAAGAACCTGCAAGGGGATCTTGAAATTATTGCTGGAAATGCCTTTCGTCCAGATAACAATGTTGAAATCGCCTATGCTGACAAAAATGGTATCAGCTACAAACGTTACCATGAATTCCTAGGCAGCTTTATGCGTGACTTTGTCAGCATGGGGGTTGCAGGAGCGCATGGAAAGACATCAACGACTGGGATGCTGTCTCACGTTTTGTCTCACATCACAGACACTAGCTTCTTGATTGGGGATGGAACGGGTCGAGGTTCTGAAAATGCTAAGTATTTTGTTTTTGAATCTGACGAATATGAGCGTCATTTCATGCCTTACCACCCAGAATACTCTATCATCACCAATATTGACTTTGACCATCCAGACTACTTTACAAGTCTAGAGGATGTTTTCAACGCCTTTAATGACTATGCCAAACAAATTACTAAAGGTTTGTTTGTCTACGGTGAGGATGCTGAGTTGCGTAAGATTACAGCCAATGCTCCAATCTATTACTATGGCTTTGATGCTGAGGGAAATGACTTTGTAGCTAGCGACCTTCTACGTTCTACAACTGGTTCGACCTTCACAGTTCATTTCCGCGGACAAGAGTTGGGTCAATTCCACATTCCAACCTTTGGTCGTCATAATATTATGAATGCGACAGCCGTTATTGGTTTACTTTATACAGCAGGGTTTGACTTGAACTTGGTACGTGAACACTTGAAAACATTTGCTGGTGTCAAGCGTCGTTTCACTGAAAAGGTTGTCAATGGTACTATTATTATCGATGATTTTGCCCATCATCCAACGGAAATCATTGCGACCTTAGATGCGGCTCGCCAGAAATACCCAAGCAAGGAAATTGTTGCAATCTTCCAACCACACACTTTCACTAGAACCATTGCCCTATTGGACGACTTTGCTAAAGCTTTGAGCCAGGCAGATGCTGTTTACTTGGCGAAAATCTATGGATCAGCCCGTGAGGTGGATCATGGTGACGTCAAGGTAGAAGACCTAGCAGATAAAATTAAGAAGAAAAGCCAAGTCATCACAGTTGAAAATGTATCACCACTCCTTGAGCATGATAATGCAGTCTATGTCTTTATGGGAGCAGGAGATATCCAAACCTATGAGTACTCATTTGAACGTCTTTTGTCTAATTTGACAAGCAACGTCCAATAAGAAAAAAGAATGGAAATTCCAATCACCATAGGACGGGTTACTTTATCGGATTTAGAAGAAATTGTAGCAATTGAAGAATCTTGTTTATCCTCAGAAGAAATAGTGAGCTACGAGTTTTTAGAAGAGAGTATCCGTAAGATTGCGGATACCTTTCTTGTAGCTAGAGATGAAAACCAGCTCGTAGGCTATGTTTTAGGAGAGTCTCAGTCTCTTCATCCCACATGGATAGAAATAAGATCATTAGCTATTCATCCTGACCATCGCGGGCAAGGCTTGGGGACCCTTCTTCTTGCTAGCTTGAAACAAGTGGCGGTGGAAGGAGGGTATGAGTATCTTCGCTTGACTTGTCCTGATGACTTGCTCTCTTATTTTGAGATGAATGGCTTTGTTGAGAAAGAAGTGACAGAAGCTTCATGCGCAAGATTTTTGGGATGGAATCTGATTTGGGCCAATCCTTTTGATCAGGAGGAAGTATGAAAATCAGACACGCAAGATTTTCGGATTTAGATCAAATTTTAGAGATAGAGCTGGAGAATTTCTCCCTTGAAGAAGCAATTCCTCGTTCGGTCTTTGAGGCGCATTTACAAGAAATCCAAACTAGCTTTCTCGTCGCTGAAAAAGAGGGACGTGTCCTTGGCTACATTGAAGGTCCAGTCGTCCCACATCGTCATCTACAAGATCAGTCCTTTACAGAAGAGATAAAAGACTATAGCCATCGACCTGGTGGCTATATCTCTGTGACTTGTCTCTCCATAGCTAAGGAGGCACAAGCCTTGGGCGTGGGGAAAAGACTTTTAAGGGCTCTGAAAGAAGTCGCTTTAGAACATGAACGAGAAGGTATCAACTTGACCTGTCATGACTATCTCATCCCTTATTATGAAAAACATGGCTTTGTTAACGAGGGAATATCCCAGTCAAGCTTTGCGGGTGAAAGTTGGTATGATATGGTTTGGCAACCTTAAAAAATGAGAATCATAGCTATAGAAAGGGATGTTTTGTTGCTTTTCTGTAACTTTTAAGATATAATATTATGGATTGTCAACAAGGAGGTAATGCTTTTGACTGAAAAATCAAGAGAAGAAGAAAAATTAAGCTTTAAAGAGCAGATTCTACGTGATTTAGAGAGAGTAAAAGAACAAGATAGAAGAGAGAAAGAAGTAGACATTCCAAATCTGACAGCTTCATCATCTCAAGCTAGTTCAGTAACTCCTGCAAATCCTGAATCGGATGCTTCAACAGAAGAGTTGATGGCTGATTCCCTATCTGTTGTCGATAAAATTCTAAAGAATGCGCCGAGCGTTCCCCCACTTTCGAGTGCTGAAACTGATGAAACGGATGAAAAAGAAGAGAAAGAGATTAGACAGCCTGTCATTGACAAGATTGAAGTTGTAGAATCTGAAGAACCTCTAGTAGAACCGATTCATCCAGCTGAAGAACCTGTAGTGGAGTCCGTTCAACCTAAGGTGGAACCAGTTGAACTTGAACCTGAAGAAAAAGAATTTAACGATACTCCGACCAAGATAGATGTGACTTATAAGACAGAAGAGGCCAATACATCAGTTCCTTCTTCTGAGAATAAAGCTGAAGCGCTAGTTTCGACTGAATCCTCAGACAGATTAACGGAGGAACCACGTCGTAACCGTCGCCGTAAAGGTAAAAAACCAACCAAGAAAAAGAAGAAATCAAAGGCCAAAGGTTTCCTAGTAACCTTTTTAGTCCTCTTGGTGCTTGTGGCTGCTGGTGGATACTTTGGATACGGTTACGTTCAAAACTCTTTGAAACCTGTTGATGCGAGCTCTAAGGAGTATGTGACAGTTCAAATTCCAGAAGGATCAAATGTGCAACAAATTGGGAGCACTTTGGAAAAATCTGGTTTGGTCAAACATGGACTTATCTTTAGTATTTATGCTAAGTATAAGGGTTCAGATTTGAAGTCAGGTTATTACAATTTGAAGAAGAGCATGAGTACGGATGACTTGATTCAAGAATTGCAAAAAGGTGGAACTCCTGAACCTCAAGAACCAGTGCTTGCGAACTTAACTATTCCGGAAGGTTATACCTTAGAGCAAATTGCTCAGACAGTAGGTCAACTCCAAGGTGATTTTAAAGAACCTCTTACTGCGGATGCTTTCTTGGCAAAAGCTCAAGATGAGACCTTCATCTCCCAACTAGTAGCCAAGTATCCAAACCTTCTTGGAAGTCTTCCAACAAAAGACAGTGGCGTTCGTTATCGCCTTGAAGGTTACCTTTTCCCAGCAACCTACACTATCAAAGACAGCACCACAGTTGAAAGCTTGATTGATGATATGTTAGCAGCTATGGACAAGGCCATGTCACCGTATTACACTACGATCAAAGAAAAGAATCTGACAGTTAATGAATTGCTCAGTATTGCTTCTCTTGTCGAAAAAGAAGGTGCTAAGACCGAAGATCGTAAATTGATTGCGGGAGTCTTCTATAACCGCTTGAATCTTGGTATGCCACTTCAAAGCAACATTGCTATTTTGTATGCTGAAGGAAAACTTGGCCAAAAGATTAGCTTGGCTGATGATACTGCAATTGATACTACGATTGATTCACCTTATAATGTTTATACACATCTTGGCCTCATGCCCGGACCAGTTGATAGTCCAAGCCTCGATGCGATTGAGGCAAGTGTAAATCAGACAAAGAGTGAGTACTTGTACTTTGTAGCTAATGTTGAAGACGGTAAAGTATACTTTGCAACGACAAAAGAAGAGCATGACCAAAACGTTGCAGAACATATCAATAGTAAATTAACACAATCAAGTAGTTCAAACTAAAATTATGTGGTTTTCCACATAATTTTGTTTTAAAAAAAGTAATAGAAAAGAAAGTTGAAAAAATGGCAGAAAAAACTTACCCAATGACCCTTGAAGAAAAGGAAAAACTAGAAAAAGAATTAGAAGAATTGAAACTCGTTCGTCGTCCTGAAGTAGTAGAGCGTATCAAAATTGCTCGTTCGTACGGGGATCTTTCAGAAAACAGCGAGTACGAAGCAGCTAAGGATGAACAAGCTTTTGTTGAAGGACAAATTTCAAGTCTAGAAACCAAAATTCGCTATGCTGAAATTGTTAATAGCGATGCAGTTGCCCAAGATGAGGTAGCTATCGGTAAGACCGTAACCATCCAAGAAATCGGTGAAGAGGAAGAGGAAGTCTACATCATCGTCGGTTCTGCAGGTGCGGATGCTTTCGCTGGGAAGGTATCAAATGAAAGTCCGATTGGACAAGCTTTGATCGGCAAAAAAACAGGCGATATTGTTACGATTGAGACACCTGTTGGTAGTTACGATGTCAAAATTTTAAAGGTTGAAAAAACAGCCTAAATAGCATGAAAATGGAGTAGTGGAGGTCTTGACTTGCTCAACTCCTTTTTGATTTTTTGAATAAATAGGAGACTATATGAGTTCAAATAAGAAAAAAAATAAAATGGAACGTGGTTTAACCAATCGCCATGTTCAGGTGATGGCCATTGCGGGGACAATCGGAACAGGACTTTTCCTAGGTGCTGGTCGTTCTATCAGCCTTACTGGACCTTCTATCATCCTGATTTACATGATTACAGGAGCCTTTATGTTTTTGATGATGAGGGCTGTTGGGGAGATGCTATATCAGGATCCAGAACAACATACTTTTATCAACTTTATCACCCGTCATTTGGGGAAAGGCTGGGGGTATTTCTCGGTTTGGTCTTATTGGTTGTCTGTTGTCTTTATCGGTATGGCAGAAATCACTGCGATTTCGCATTATGTTCAGTTTTGGTTTCCTTCTTGGCCTAGTTGGCTGATTCAGATTGTTTTTTTAACTATTTTGTCCTTGGTCAATCTGATTGCGGTTAAGCTCTTTGGAGAAGTCGAGTTTTGGTTTGCTATGGTTAAGATTGTGGCTATTTTAGCTATGATTGCAACAGGGGTCTTTATGGTCTTGACAGGATTTGAAACACCATATGGTGCTGCAAGTCTGGCAAATATCAGCAATCAATTCTCTCTTTTCCCAAATGGAGTCATGAACTTTGTTATGGCCTTTCAAATGGTATTTTTTGCCTATCTGATGATTGAATTTATCGGAGTGACAACCTCTGAAACGAAGAATCCTCGTCAGGTTTTGCCAAAAGCAGTTAAAGAAATTCCTCTCCGGATTGTCTTCTTCTATGGTGGAGCTCTATTAGCCATTATGTCTATTATTCCCTGGAGAGAACTTGCTTCTTCAGATTCACCATTTGTAACGGTTTTTGAGCTAGCAGGTATCAAGTGGGCAGCGGCTCTAATCAACTTTGTTGTCTTGACCTCAGCAGCGTCTGCGCTTAACTCAACCCTTTATTCAACAGGACGACACCTCTACCAGATTGCCCATGATTCACCCAATCGCTTCTTAAAAGCAATCAAGGCAGATACTCTCTCTCGCCATAATGTTCCACAAAATGCTATTATTGCTTCAGCAATCTTAATTGCTCTGGCTGCCTTTATCAATGTGTTGCCAGGTGTTTCAGATGCCTTTGCTTTGATCACGGCATCTTCATCAGGTGTTTACATCGCGATTTATATCTTAATTATGGTGGCCCATCTCAAATACCGCAAGTCACAAGACTTCATGGCGGATGGCTACCTCATGCCCCATTATCGTTTTCTAAATCCTTTAACCATGCTCTTCTTTATCTTTGTCTTTGTAACCCTCTTTTTACAAGAATCTACCTTTATGGGAGCAATTGGTTCAGCTATCTGGATTATCGGTTTCGGAATTTATAGCCAGTGGAAATTTAGAAAATAACTCATGAACTCATCAACTCAGCTTGGTGAGTTTTTTTCTAGTTTGACAGTCTATTGAAATAGGATTATAATCAAGCTGTAGTAGTTTATTAGGAGGTTTGGATGCACGTTAGATTGGAAAATAAAGCGTCCCAGAAAGCGCAAGAAATAGGGAATTTGATTCGTGCTTATAATCGTTCCAAAAGAGAAGAGGCTGAAAGCGAGCCCCTGAACCTTTATGTTGAAGATGAAAAGGGCAATCTCATGGCGGGCTTAGTAGCAGAGACTTTCGGAAATTGGCTGGAAATCGAATATTTGTTTGTGAGAGAGGAATTGCGAGGACAGGGAATCGGTTCAAAACTATTGGAGCAAGCTGAAAGTGAAGCTAAGAATCGAAACTGTCGTTTTGCTTTCGTCAATACTTACCAGTTTCAAGCGCCAGATTTTTATAAAAGCCATGGCTACAAGGAAGTCTTTACCTTGCAAAACTATCCCTACACAGGACAAAGATACTATTACCAAAAGGATTTGTAAGCTGAATATGAAAGTATAAATCAAAGAGGAAATCTTCACATCACTATGAAGGTGGGCTAATGGATATCATACTAGATATGGGCAACGTCTTATTAGAATGGAACAAGGATAAGATTTTACAAAGTATTTCGGATACGAAGGAAGAATATTTGGTTTTAGATAAGACCATTTTCCAGTCAGGACTTTGGGAAAGATTAGATCTTGGGACTATGACGAGAGAAGAGTTGGTGCTTAAAGTTGTGTCGATGATTGGAAGGGTCTATCAAAAGAAGGTCGAAGAAGTTATCTGGAATTGGCCTAGCTACATTGATATTTATAGGGAAGTCTTTCCTGTTTTGTCAGAACTAAAGAAAAAGGGGCATCACATCTTTGTCTTGTCCAATACCTCAAAAGTATTTTATGACTTGCTAGAAGACCAACTATCTCCCTTAAAAGAACTTTTAGATGGCTTTGTCCTATCCTGTGATATAAAAGCTATAAAGCCGGATTTGGCAATGTTTAAGGAGATTCTTGACAAATACCAGCTAGATCCCGCAAATTGTGTCTTTCTAGACGATATTGAGGACAATACAATGGCAGCTCAGAAATTGGGCATCAGGGCCTATCAGGTCAAGAAAAGAAGTGATGTCGTCGATATTTTGAAATCTTATATTTAAAGGCAACTCTCTCTATTTTTTGTGATAGAGAGTTTTTTTATTAATAAAATCTTACAAAATGACATTTATATATTGCATTAAGTTAGATATATGGTATAATGTTTTTAAAAGAAGCGCAACTTTTTAAGAATGTGAAGGAGGACGCTAGTGGCTAAAAATTTAAAGTTAAAATTAGCTCGGGTGGAGCGTGATTTAACACAAGGGGATTTGGCAGAAGCTGTGGGCGTTACTAGGCAGACTATAGGCTTGATTGAAGCTGGGAAATACAATCCTAGTCTCTCCCTCTGCCAGTCCATTTGCAGATGCTTAGGAAAAACATTAGACCAACTATTTTGGGAGGAAGAAGATGAAAAATAGAAAAAAACTTGTGATCAAAGATGAACGTACGGAAAAATTGGATGGAAAGATTTCAGGAGAAATTCTTCTGGGAATGTGCCTATTTTTGGCACTGGAAATTTTTGCCAAACTTTATATCTTCAATTTAACGCTTCTGTCCTATTTACCAGAATTACTTTTATTGATTGGAGTCGGTTTGTATGCCATTATTCGCCGCATGTATGTAGGAATTGACATTCGAGATATTGTTGAGAATACTGGAAAAGAAAGAATTTTATCTGCTTTGGGATTTTCTATAGTGATTTTACTGATTGATATGGTAGGTAATCGCGAGGAACTGGTCAGTCTATTGACTTGGAAGTACTCCCTAAAAGTGGTTCTAGCAGTTATCATCTATCTCGTTGGGAGTTATTCTATGGATAGAGTTATCCTATACTTGAATCGCAGAAATCAGCAAGTTTGGGAGGAAGAAGATGAAAAATAGATTTTTTTATTATCATTTACTAGACGAAAGAGAAGAACAACTGATTAACAAAGCTGGGACAGAGTCTTTTTATGTGTTTATCGGGCTCATTCTACTAAGTTATTTGGTGGCAGTATTAGCACCTGCTCTTTTTAATCCTGATATTCTTCTGGTTACCCTTCTTTTAGGAATTTTATTCTTTTTCAATCATGCACGACATCTTGGAGTGACCTACTATAGTCGTTTTCATTTTACAATTATAGGGTGTTTGCTGGTAACTCTCGCTATTACGACTCTCTTGATGTTGCAGAATTATCAATTCAACATAGAAATTTATCAGCACAATCCTTTGAACTTTAGATACTTGTCTGCTTGGGTGATTACTTATCTGATTTACATTCCTTGGGTTTTTATCGGCAATCTTGGTCTTAAGAGCTATGGAGAATGGGCTCAGAAAAAGTTTGAGCAAGATATGGATGAACTGGAGAATGGAGAATAGCTTGTTAGCTTTTTATCAATCTCGGTAAAATGTGTTATAATAGTACTAAATTTATCGGATGGTGTGAAAGTGGTAGAATACGTTCATACCTTTATAAAGAAGGAAGAAGGAAAACAGATGTATCCAGATGATAGTTTGACATTGCACACGGACTTGTACCAGATCAATATGATGCAAGTTTACTTTGACCAAGGGATTCACAATAAAAAGGCGGTCTTTGAAGTTTATTTCCGCCAGCAACCTTTTCAGAATGGTTATGCAGTTTTTGCTGGTTTGGAAAGAATTGTGAACTATCTTAAAGACTTGCGTTTTTCAGACAGTGATATCGCCTACTTGGAGTCGCTTGGCTATCATGGGGCGTTCTTAGACTACCTCCGCAATCTCGAGTTGGAGTTGACGGTTCGTTCTGCCCAGGAAGGGGACTTGGTTTTTGCTAATGAGCCAATTGTTCAAGTTGAAGGCCCTCTAGCCCAATGCCAATTGGTCGAAACAGCTCTCTTAAACATCGTTAACTTTCAAACCTTGATAGCGACTAAGGCGGCACGTATTCGTTCGGTTATTGAAGATGAACCCTTGATGGAGTTTGGGACACGTCGTGCGCAAGAAATGGATGCAGCTATCTGGGGAACACGCGCAGCCGTGATTGGTGGCGCCAATGGAACCAGCAATGTGCGTGCAGGGAAACTCTTTGGTATTACAGTATTGGGGACTCATGCCCATGCCTTGGTACAGGTTTATGGAAACGACTATGAAGCCTTCAAGGCTTATGCGGCGACCCATCGTGATTGTGTCTTTCTAGTGGATACTTATGATACGTTGCGAATCGGTGTGCCGGCTGCTATTCAGGTGGCGCGTGAGTTAGGTGATAAGATCAATTTTAAAGGTGTTCGTATCGACTCTGGGGATATTGCCTACATTTCCAAGAAAGTCCGTCAGCAACTGGATGAGGCTGGATACCCAGATGCCAAAATTTACGCTTCCAATGACCTAGATGAAAATACCATCCTTAACCTCAAAATGCAACACGCTAAGATTGACGTTTGGGGGGTGGGTACCAAGCTGATTACAGCCTATGATCAGCCAGCTCTTGGGGCAGTTTATAAGATTGTAGCTATCGAAGATGAGAATGGTCGTATGCGCAATACCATCAAACTATCTAATAATGCTGAAAAAGTGTCAACGCCAGGTAAGAAGCAGGTATGGCGCATTACTAGTCGTGAAAAAGGTAAGTCAGAAGGTGACTACATCACCTATGATGGTGTTGATGTGAGCGGCATGACTGAAATCAAGATGTTCCATCCAACTTATACCTACATCAAAAAGACCGTTCGAAATTTTGATGCTGTCCCTCTCTTGGTGGATATTTTTAAAGAAGGAACATTAGTTTACAGCTTGCCTAGTTTGACTGACATTCAGGATTATGCCCGTAAGGAATTCGACAAGCTATGGGATGAATACAAGCGCGTATTGAATCCACAGCACTATCCAGTAGACTTGGCGCGTGATATTTGGCAAGATAAGATGGATTTGATTGATAAGATGCGCAAAGAAGCCCTTGGTGAAGGAGAAGAAGAATGAGTTTGCAAGAGACCATTATCCAGCAACTGGGTGTCAAGCCAGTGATTGACGCTCAGGAAGAAATCCGTCGTTCGATTGATTTCTTAAAGAGATACTTGAAAAAACACCCCTTCCTTAAAAGTTTTGTTCTAGGAATTTCTGGAGGACAGGACTCGACTTTAGCGGGACGCTTGGCGCAATTAGCTATGAAAGAAATGCGAGCAGAGACAGGAGATGACAGCTACCAATTTATCGCTGTCCGCCTGCCCTATGGCGTGCAAGCTGATGAAGCAGATGCTCAAAAAGCCCTTGATTTCATCCAACCAGATGTCAGTCTAGTTGTAAATATCAAGGAATCAGCTGATGCTATGACAGCTGCAGTCGAAGCGACAGGAAGTCCTGTTTCAGACTTTAACAAGGGCAATATTAAAGCTCGTAGTCGTATGATTGCCCAATATGCCCTTGCGGGTGCCCATAGCGGAGCGGTCATTGGAACAGACCATGCTGCGGAAAATATCACAGGTTTCTTTACTAAGTTTGGTGACGGCGGTGCGGATATTCTTCCTCTTTACCGACTCAATAAACGCCAAGGAAAACAACTCTTGCAGGAACTTGGTGCAGACCCAGCCCTTTATGAAAAAATCCCAACAGCAGACCTAGAAGAAGACAAGCCGGGTTTGGCTGACGAAGTCGCTCTTGGAGTCACTTATGCAGAGATTGATGACTACCTAGAAGGCAAAACAATCAGCCCAGAAGCTCAAGCAAGGATCGAAAACTGGTGGCATAAAGGCCAACACAAACGCCACTTACCCATCACCGTCTTTGATGACTTTTGGGAGTGAAAACCTCCAGTGGAGGTTTTCAGCCCGAGTCTAAAAATAAGAAAACGAGGCAGGTCCGGGGGACCTTTTTAGCTTATTATCTTGAGATTCGAAAGCAAAACAAGTTTCAATGGAGATTGAACAAAGAATCACCTATCAGAAAGCGAGGTAACATTATGAAAGCAATCGGTACGCAAATGTTACAGACTGAACGTTTAATCTTGAGAAGATTTGTGGAGAGTGATGCGGAAGCCATGTTTCAAAATTGGGCTTCGTCTGCTAAGAATCTGACCTATGTCACCTGGGATCCTCATCCTGATGTTGAGGTGACTCGGAACTCGATTCGAAATTGGGTTGCATCCTATACTAATCCCAACTATTACAAATGGGCTATTTGTCTCAAAGAAAACCCTGAGCATGTGATAGGAGATATCAGTATTGTTGAAATGGATGAGCTTGACTCTAGCTGTGAGATTGGGTATGTTTTAGGAAAAAACTTTTGGGGCCGAGGTATGATGACAGAGGCCTTGAAAGCTGTGCTAGACTTCTGTTTTACTCAAGCAGGCTTTCAAAAAGTCAGAGCTCGTTACGCCAGTCTCAACCCAGCTTCAGGCCGTGTCATGGAAAAAGCGGGAATGTCTTATCTAAAAACCATTGCCAATGGTGTGGAGAGAAAAGACTACGTTGCGGACCTTATTTATTACCAGATAAGCAGGGAAGATAGGTGATTTTCTTTTCTGTTTCTATCAAAGTCAGACCTTGTCTGGCTTTTTTTGTGCAAAATTTCTAAATAAACTGATTAAATTCCTATTTTTGCCTATCATTGTCCCTGTTTTTTCTGGAGTTTTGGGGATATAATAGACCTATCAAATCAAAGAATGGAGGAAGGCAATGGACAATGTAATCTTTTTTATTAGTGTTTTTCTTGCTGGAATTCTTTCCTTCTTTTCTCCTTGTATTTTACCCTTGTTGCCAGTCTATGCAGGAGTCTTATTGGATGATAAGAATGATGCTCAGGCTTCTAGCGGAAAATTTTCAATCTCAGTTGTAAGTTTATTGCGAACTCTGGCCTTTATAGCGGGGATTTCCTTTGTTTTTATCTTACTGGGTTATGGAGCTGGTTTTTTAGGCAATTTGCTGTATGCTTCTTGGTTTCAGTATGTGACGGGTGCGATTATCATTCTCTTGGGCTTGCACCAGATGGATGTTTTACATTTGCAGGGACTCTACAAGGAAAGAAGGCTACAATTAAAGAGACAGGGTCAAAATGCTAACGGCTATAGTCAGGCATTTTTACTGGGGTTGACCTTTAGTTTTGCTTGGACACCGTGTGTAGGGCCGGTTTTGGGCTCTGTTTTGGCTTTGGCGGCTTCAGGTGGTTCAGGAGCTTGGCAGGGAGCTGGTCTCATGTTAGTCTATACGCTGGGATTGGCGCTACCATTTTTAGTTCTAGCTCTCGCCTCCAGCTATGTTTTGAAACATTTCCGAAAACTGCATCCTTACCTCGGAATCCTCAAAAAAGTGGGTGGTTTCCTCATTATCCTGATGGGAATCTTGGTGCTTTTGGGAAATGCTTCCATTTTGACTACATTATTTGAATAGAGAGGAAAAAGAAATGAAAAAATGGCAAACATGTCTCCTTGGAGTAGGCTCAATTTGTTGCTTGGCAGCCTGTTCGGCTAAAAACATGTCAGACGAGTCTACTATGAAGGAGCAATCCAAAACAGAACAAGTTAGTTCACAAACTGCCACTAAAGGTCAGGCGGTTGCTGATTTTGAACTGACAGGTGTAGATGGCAAGACCTATCGTTTGTCTGATTATAAGGGCAAGAAAGTCTATCTCAAATTCTGGGCTTCTTGGTGTTCCATCTGTCTAGCCAGCCTTCCAGATACGGACGAAATCGCTAAAGAAGCTGGTGATGACTATGTGGTCTTGACAGTGGTGTCTCCTGGACACAAGGGGGAGCAATCTGAAGCAGACTTTAAGAACTGGTACAAGGGCTTGGATTATAAAAATTTTCCAGTTCTAATTGATCCATCAGGCAAACTTTTGGAAAGTTATGGTGTCCGTTCTTACCCCACTCAAGCCTTTATAGACAAGGAAGGCAAGCTGGTCAAAACGCAACCAGGTTTTATGGATAAGGATATGATTTTAAAAGAATTAAAAGAAATGGGGTAGAGAAAGGCTATGAATGATAAAGTAAAACTTTTTGTCTTGGCAGGGGTCATTCTTCTAGCCATAACCGGTTTCTATTTTCTATTGATGCGAAATGCAGGGCAGACAGATAGCTCGCAAATTGAGAAAGCATCCGTTAGCCAAGGAGGAAAAGCAGTGAAAAAAACAGAAGTGAGTAAAGACGCAGACTTGCACGAAATTTATCTAGCTGGGGGATGTTTCTGGGGAGTGGAGGAATACTTCTCACGCGTGCCTGGAGTGACAGATGCCGTTTCAGGCTATGCAAATGGTAGAGGGGAAACAACCAAGTACGAATTGATTAACCAAACAGGACATGCGGAGACTGTCCATGTCACTTACGACGCCAACCAAATTTCCCTCAAGGAAATCTTGCTACATTACTTCCGCATTATCAATCCAACCAGCAAAAATAAACAAGGAAATGATGTGGGGACCCAGTACCGTACTGGCGTTTATTACACAGATGACAAGGATTTAGAGGTGATTAACCAAGTCTTTGATGAGGTGGCTAAGAAATACGATCAACCTCTGGCAGTTGAAAAGGAAAACTTGAAGAATTTTGTGGTGGCGGAAGATTATCACCAAGACTACCTCAAGAAAAATCCAAATGGCTACTGCCATATCAATGTTAATCAGGCTGCCTATCCTGTCATCGATGCCAGCAAATATCCTAAACCAAGTGATGAGGAATTGAAAAAGACCTTGTCACCTGAGGAGTATGCAGTTACCCAGAAAAATCAAACAGAACGAGCTTTTTCAAACCGCTACTGGGATAAATTCGAATCTGGTATCTATGTGGATGTGGCAACTGGCGAACCCCTCTTTTCATCAAAAGACAAGTTTGAGTCTGGTTGTGGCTGGCCTAGTTTCACCCAACCCATCAGCCCAGATGTTGCCACCTACAAGGAAGATAAGTCTTACAATATGACGCGCATGGAAGTGAGAAGTCGAGTTGGAGATTCTCACCTTGGCCATGTCTTTACAGATGGGCCTCAGGACAAGGGTGGCTTGCGCTACTGTATCAATAGTCTTTCTATCCGCTTTATTCCCAAAGACCAAATGGCAGAAAAAGGCTACGCTTATTTACTAGATTATGTCGATTAGTACTCTTCGAAAATCTCTTCAAACCACGTCAACGTCGCCTTGGATTATATATGTGACGGACTTTGTCAGTTTTATCTACAACCTCAAAACTGTACTTTGAGCAACCTGCTGCTAGTTTCCTAGTTTGCTCTTTGATTTTCATTGAGTATAAGAAGTATTTCCTAAGCAGGTAGAGGAGAATTTTGCTATACTGATACTAGTAAGTGACAAAGGAGCAGAGCATGACCTACACAATCTTAATCGTAGAAGATGAATATCTGGTAAGACAAGGCTTGACCAAGCTGGTCAATGTAGCAGCCTACGATATGGAAATCATCGGTCAGGCTGAAAATGGAAGACAGGCTTGGGAATTGATACAACAACAAGTGCCGGATATCATTTTAACCGATATCAACATGCCTCAGCTAAATGGCATCCAGTTGGCCAATCTGGTCCGAGAAACCTATCCACAGGTTCACCTAGTTTTTTTGACAGGTTACGATGATTTTGATTATGCCTTGTCTGCTGTCAAACTAGGTGTCGATGACTATCTGCTCAAGCCCTTTTCTCGTCAGGATATTGAGGAAATGTTGGGGAAAATCAAGCAAAAGTTGGATAAGGAAGAGAAAGAAGAGCAGTTACAAGATTTATTAACCGATAAGTTTGAAGGAAACATGGCCCAGAAAATCCAGTCCCACCTGGCTGATAGCCAGTTTAGTTTGAAGTCTTTGGCCAGTGACTTGGGCTTTAGTCCGACTTATCTGAGCTCCTTGATTAAGAAAGAGTTGGGCATACCCTTTCAGGATTATTTAGTGCGAGAACGTGTCAAACAAGCCAAGCTCTTGCTTCTGACCACAGATCTGAAGATTTATGAGATCGCAGAGAAAGTTGGTTTTGAGGATATGAACTACTTTACCCAACGTTTTAAACAGATTGCAGGTGTGACACCTCGTCAGTTTAAGAAGGGAGAAGGCCGATGAAGCGTTCTTCTCTCCTGGTCAGAATGGTCATTTCCATCTTTCTGGTCTTTCTCATTCTCCTAGCTGTGGTTGGGACCTTCTACTATCAATCTAGTTCATCAGCCATTGAGGCTACCATTGAAGGCAATAGCCAAACGACCATCAGCCAAACTAGCCACTTTATTCAGTCTTATATCAAAAAATTAGAAACCACCTCTACCAGTTTGACCCAGCAGAAGGATGTGTTAGCCTATGCTGAGAATCCTAGTCAAGATAAGGTCAAGGAAATCCGAGATCTGTTTTTGACTATCCTAAAGGCAGACCAGGACTTGAAAACGGTGGTACTGGTCACCAAATCCGGTCAGGTTATTTCTACAGATGACAGTGTGCAGATGAAAACCTCCTCTGATATGATGGCTGAGGATTGGTACCAAAAGGCTATTCATCAGGGAGCTAAGCCAGTTTTAACCCCAGCTCGTAAATCGGATAGTCAGTGGGTTATTTCTGTCACTCAAGAACTGGTTGATGCAAAGGGAGCCAATCTTGGTGTGCTTCGCTTGGACATTTCTTATGAAACTCTGGAAGCCTATCTCAACCAACTCCAGTTGGGCCAGCAGGGCTTTGCCTTTATCATCAATGAAAACCATGAATTTGTCTACCATCCGCAACACACAGTTTATAGCTCGTCTAGTGAAATGAAGGCAATGAAACCCTACATCGAGACGAGACAGGGCTATACGCTGAATCATCAATCCTATGTCAGTCAGGAACAGATTGCAGGAACTGATTGGACGGTTATAGGCGTGTCTTCGTTGGAGAAGTTAGACCAGGTTCGGAGTCAACTCATGTGGACCTTTCTTGCTGCTAGTGCCTTATCTCTTCTTGCCTGTATCTGCTTGGTGTGGTTCAGTCTCAAACGCTGGATTGCCCCTTTGAAGGACCTGAGAGAAACCATGCTGAAAATTGCTTCTGGTACACAAAATCTTCGTGCTAAGGAAGCTGGCGCCTATGAACTGAGAGAAGTGACTCGCCAGTTTAATGCCATGTTGGATCAGATTGATCAGCTGATGGCAGATGTGCGCAGGCAGGAAGAAGCGACCCGGCAGTATGAACTTCAAGCCTTGTCAAGCCAGATTAACCCCCATTTCCTCTATAATACTTTGGACACTATCATCTGGATGGCTGAGTTTCAGGATAGTCAGCGAGTGGTTCAGGTGACTAAGTCCTTGGCAACCTATTTCCGCTTGGCGCTCAATCAAGGAAAGGACTTGATTTCTCTTTCTGATGAAATCAATCATGTCCGCCAGTACCTCTTTATCCAGAAACAACGTTATGGGGATAAGCTGGAGTATGAAATTGCTGAAGATCCTGACTTTGATAATTTAGTCTTGCCTAAACTGGTGCTACAACCCCTAGTAGAAAATGCTCTTTATCACGGCATCAAGGAGAAAGATGGACAGGGACATATTAAAGTTTCCGTCCATAAAAAGGATTCAGGACTAATCATCCGCATTGAGGATGATGGCGTTGGTTTCCAAAATCCTGACGATAGTAGTCAAAGTCAGCTCAAACGTGGGGGAGTTGGTCTTCAAAATGTCGACCAACGACTCAAACTTCATTTTGGAGACAATTACCAGATGAAGATTAATTCTGCACCCGAAAAAGGGACGACAGTTGAAATATACATCAATAAATTAGCAACTAGCTAACTCCCAGTCAATTCTGGGAGTTTTGCTATTAAAAATCAGAATGATTAGTTGGCCTTGATAAAATCAGTAAAAAAAGATATGATAGATAGTAACAAAAGAGGTATCAAGTATGACGGAAAAAGACATTCAAAGAGCAACAAGCCAGATTGTTGAAGATGTATTAGAAAAGGCTGATTTGAAGCAAGGAGCTATCTTTGTTTTGGGCCTTTCTTCTAGTGAGGTGATAGGTGGCCAGATTGGCAAGGAATCCAGCCAAGAAATTGGGGAAATCATTGTGAAGACGATCCTAGATATCCTGGGAGGGAAAGGAATTCATCTAGCCGTTCAAGGTTGTGAACATGTCAATCGAGCCCTCGTCGTTGAACGTCAGGTGGCAGAGCAGTTTGGTCTTGAAATCGTCAGTGTCCTTCCTACACTTCATGCAGGAGGTTCGGGTCAATTGGCAGCCTTCAAGTTTATGCAGGATCCAGTTGAGGTTGAATTTATCAAGGCTCATGCAGGGATTGATATCGGAGATACTGCAATTGGCATGCATGTCAAGCATGTGCAGGTACCGATTCGTCCTGTACTACGAGAGATTGGGCATGCCCATGTAACGGCTCTCGCAAGTCGTCCAAAATTAATTGGAGGTGCGCGTGCGCAGTATCCAGAAGATTCTATCAGAAAGTCGTGAGAATGAGAAAAACAAAACAACAACTAGAAAAAATCACCAAATATTCGATTCGTAAGCTCACTGTTGGGGTAGGTCCTGTAGCCATCGGGGCCTTCCTTTTTGGTGTCAGTACCCTTTCAGTAGATAAAGTGCATGCCAATGAAGCTGGCGGTGCTCATAGTGTTCATTACCGTTATTTGGCGGAGCAGGAATTGACCGAGTCTGAAAAAGCCTTGATTCGCCATGAGGTTCCTACAGAATTTCAAGATGAAGATATTCTCTATGTAGTTTATCGCAAGAAAGCAACTAACAGTCAACAACTTCCTTACACAGGAAGTAAAGAACTAGCCTTGGCTGGTCTTGGCTTGGCAACAGCCTCACTAGCAGTCTTTTTGGTATCCAAAAAAGGTCGCAAAGAGGTCCTAGGTGTTCTCTTGATTGGTTCTTTGGGAGCCAGCACTTTTGTACCTTATGGGACATTTGCATTTGAAAATAAAGAATTGCTTTCTTATAACCAAACTATTTCGGCCTCTACACATGAAGGTTTGGCTGAAGGGATTATCCATATTGATGGCTATGAATACATTGGTTACTTCAAGGAAGCAGAACTCCACCCATCAAAACCAGCTTCAGCTGAGAACTCTCAGTTGCCAGTAGAAAAGCAAAGTTCAAAAGAAATCGAGAAGACAGAAGTAGTTCAAGAGACACCGACTGTCACTCCTGAAACTGTTGTCGAGAAACCTCTAGTACAAACTCCAGTTGCTCCTGCTGTTGAAGAAAAACCAGTTTCTGAGAAGCCTCAGACTAAGCAGGAAGAGAGCTTGGTAGAGATTCCTTTTGAAACAGTCACAAGTCCAGATGCGAATCTAGCAGAAGGACAGACTCGTATCGTAACAGCTGGAGTAAATGGTAAGCGTCGTCTTGTAACCAAAGTATCGATGGTTAATGGTCAAGAAGTTAGAGAAGTTATCGAAGATCAAGTGGTTCAAAATCCTGTGTCTCAAGTGATTGTGGTCGGAACTAAGAAAGAGGTGCAACCTGCCCCAGCTCCAGCACCACAAGCTGAACCAACTCACCAAGTAGCTAAAGGTACGCAAGAAGAAGGCAAAGAAGGTCAATTTTTAACGCAACCCGAATTACCAG
The DNA here is from genome assembly GCF_002356415.1 of Streptococcus oralis subsp. tigurinus. Classification (NCBI taxonomy): domain Bacteria; kingdom Bacillati; phylum Bacillota; class Bacilli; order Lactobacillales; family Streptococcaceae; genus Streptococcus; species Streptococcus oralis. The sequence goes on along the minus strand of NZ_AP018338.1, from coordinate 1,290,607 downwards.
AGGTTACAGTAGAGTCTAAAGGAACTCAAGAGGCAGGTAAAGAAGGTCAATCCTTAACGCAACCATCCTTACCAGAAGCTACGGTCGCAGTTAAAGGCACTCAAGAGGAAGGCAAGGAAGGTCAAGCTCTTGTACAAGAACAGTTACCTGAGTACAAAGTAACTGAGGGAACCCTTGTTGAAACATCGACTACAGACCTAGACTACAAAACTGAAACGACTGAGGATCCAACCAAGTATACGGACGAAGAAACTGTTGTAAGAAATGGTGAAAAAGGAAGTCAAGTTACTAAAACAACTTATAAAACAGTAGAAGGTGTTAAAACTGACCAAGTTCTTTCAACTAGCACAGAAGTTACCAAGGAGCCTGTAAACCAACAGGTAAGTCGTGGGACAAAACCAATTGAAGGAACTCTTGTAGAAGAAAGTCTTGAAAAGATTCCATTTAAGGAAGTTGTTAAAGAAGATGACCAACTGAAAAAAGGCTTAGAAGTTGTAGCTCAAGAAGGAAAAGAAGGCCAGAAAAAAATCACCAAGACCTTTAATACCATTAAGGGAGTTAAAACAGAGGACGCTCCAAAAGTTACAGAGGAAATCCTTGAGGCACCTCAAGACAAAATTTTGAAACGTGGTACCAAGACCTTTGAAAAACCAGTATTGACCATCACAGCAGTTGAGCCTAAGGATTTGAAGCGTATTTCAGATGTTAAATATAGTCTAGAAAATCCAAGTAAGGCAGCCATTAAATCTATTACCTTAACTCTGAAAAAAGGTGATGAGATTGTCAAAACCTTGAATGTTTCACCAGACGACTTGACAACTACCCTGACAGATTTACAGTACTACAAGGATTATAAACTTGAAACGAAGATGGTTTATGACCGTGGTGAGGGTGATGAGGAAGAGGTTCTGAAAGAAGAACCGCTAAGACTTGATCTTAAAAAAGTTGAAATCAAAAACATCAAAGAAACAAGCTTAATGAGTGTGGATGATGCTGGTGTTGAAACAGATAAGAGCTTACTTACTGAAAAACCGACAGACGTTGCTCCACTTTACTTACGAGTGACAACTCATGATAATAAGACAACAAGACTTACGGTAAGTTCTGTTGAAGAAGTGGTTGTCGATGGAAAAACATTGTACAAAGTGGTAGCAAAAGCTCCAAACTTAGTTCAACGTAGAGCAGATGATACTTTCAGTGAAGAGTATGTTCATTACTTTGAAAAACAAAAATTAAAAGAAGGTAATGTATATTACAACTTCAATGAGCTTGTAAAAGATATGCAAGCTAACCCAACGGGTGAGTTTAAACTTGGTGCGGATCTTAATGCTGCAAATGTTCCGACTCCGAATAAACAATACGTGACGAACATTTTTAAAGGTAAGTTGTATAGTGAAGGTGATAAACGTTATACCATTCACAATCTAGCTCGACCATTGTTCAACCGTGTTGAAAATGCTCATATTCATGACATCAACTTTGGTAATGTGAATATCAATATGCCGTGGGCTGATAAAACCGCTCCACTTGGAGATATGTTTAAGAACTCAACGATTGAGAATATTAAGGTTACGGGTAATGTGGTTGGTAATAACGACGTTACAGGTATGGTCAACAAACTAGATGAATCCAATATGCGTAATGTAGCCTTTATCGGTAAAATCGAAAGCGTGGGTAACAAAGGTTGGTGGTCTGGTGGACTTGTAAGTGAAAGCTGGAGAAGCAATGTAGATAGTTCTTATGTTGAAGCTGACATTAAAGCCAACAATGCTAAATTTGGTGGATTGATTGCCAAAGTCAACCATGGTGGAAATCCAAATGATGTTAAACAAAAAGGTCGTTTAACTAAATCTGTGGTCAAAGGGACATTGACACTCAAAACCAATAATCAAAGCGGTGGTTTAATTCACGAAAACTATGACTGGGGTTGGGTTGAAAATAACGTCAGCATGATGAAAGTGACAAATGGTGAAATGATGTATGGTTCAGGGTCAGTTGACTCAGGTGACCCATACTTCGGATTTGATTACTTCAAGAACAATGTGTATGTGAACGATGTTGCATCAGGTAACGTTTCTTATAACCGTTCAAAACAGATTAAGGGTGTCGACCAAGCAGAAGCGGATAAACGTATTGCTTCGTTCAATATCACAGCCGATAAATATGAAATCACACCATATTTGACTGATAAATTAAATCACGTAGCGTATAAAGAAGACACGTACAAAACTACTCAAGATTATAATGCAGAACGTGAACTTGCTTACCGAAATGTTGAAAAACTTCAACCGTTCTACAATAAAGAGTGGATTGTGAATCAAGGTAATAAGACTCCTGAAGGATCTAAATTATTAACTACAGAAGTATTATCTGTGACAGGTATGAAAGATGGGCAATTTGTAACTGACTTGTCAGATGTTGATCATATTATGATTCATTATGCTGATGGTACTAAGGAAGAAAAAGTTGTCACACGTAAAGCTGATTCTCAAGTCCAACAAGTTCGTGAATATAGTATCGAAGGTCTTGGTGACGTCGTTTATACACCGAATATGGTTGTTAAAGATAGAACACAATTAATCAACGATATTAAAGCAAAATTAGCAGGTGTTGAATTGATTTCACCTGAAGTGCGTGCGTTAATGGACAAACGTAACAAACCAGCTGAGAATAGTGACAATCATAAGAACAATTACATTCGTAACTTGTTCCTTGAAGAAAGCTTTGAAGAAACGAAAGCTAATTTAGATAAATTAGTCAAAGCTTTAGTTGAAAACGAAGACCATCAATTGAATAGTGATGATGCGGCTATGAAAGTTCTTCTTAAAAAAGTGGAAGACAATAAAGCTAAGATTATGATGGGTCTTACTTATTTAAATCGTTATTATGGATTTAAATACAATGATATGAGCATTAAAGACCTTATGATGTTCAAGCCTGATTTTTATGGTAAGAACGTTAGCGTTATCGATAGATTGATTCAAATTGGTTCACGTGAACATTTCTTGAAAGGGGATCGAACTCAAGATGCTTATCGTGATGTGATTGCGGGAGCAACAGGTAAAGGTAATTTAAATGACTTCTTAACATATAACATGAAACTCTTTACAGAAGATACTGATATGAATGTATGGTATAAGAAAGCTATTTCTCATACTAACTATGTAGTTGAGAAACAATCATCTAACCCTGATTTTGCTAATAAGAAATATCACTTATATGAAAACTTAAATAACGGTGAACATGGTCGATACATTTTACCACTTCTTAATACGAAGAAGGCTCACATGTTCTTAATTTCAACGTACAATACGCTAGCGTTTAGTGCATTTGAGAAATATGGTAAGAATACAGAATCTGAACGTGAAGCGTTTAAGAAAGAAATCAATTTACGTGCACAAGAGCAAATTAATTACTTAGACTTCTGGTCAAGACTTGCTGCTGATAATGTACGTAATCAATTGTTGAAATCTGAAAATATGGTTCCATCAGCAATTTGGGATAACCAAGATGTTCCAGGTAATGGATGGGCTGACCGAATGGGTCATAATAAGAATGGTGACTATGCTCCAGTTCGTGAGTTCTATGGACCTACAGGTAAATGGCACGGATATAACGGTATGGGTGCGTATGCTTATATCTTTTCTAACCCACAAAATTCAGAAGCTGTATACTACATCATTTCTAGTATAATTAGTGATTATGGTACATCTGCATTCACTCACGAAACGACTCATATCAATGACCGTATGGCCTACTTAGGAACATGGCGTCACCGTGAAGGGACAGATATTGAATCATTTGCTCAAGGTATGCTACAATCACCATCTCTTACAAACTATAATGGTGAATATGGTTCACTTGGATTAAATATGGCGTACGAACGTAAAAATGATGGTACACAAATTTATAACTATGATCCTAATATGTTAAGTAGTCGTGAGAAGATTGATCACTACATGAAGAACTATAACGAATCAATGATGATGCTTGATTACTTAGAAGCAGAATCTGTCATCAAGAAAAATACTGGAACTAACGATAAGTGGTTCAAGAAAATCGATAAGAAATATCGCGAAAAAGCGAGCTATAATAAGTTAGAAGGTGCACCACACCAATGGGATTTAGTTCGTGATTTAAATGATGATGAGAAGAGTATGAAACTGACAGCTATTGATCAACTTGTAGATAACAACTTCGCTACTAAACACGGGCTACCAGGTAATGGTCATTACCGTACTGAAGGATTCGATTCTGCTTATACTGTTGTGAATATGATGACTGGTATTTACGGTGGTAACACAAGTAAGAGTACGGCTGGCTCAATCTCATTCAAACACAATACATTCCGTATGTGGGGCTACTACGGTTACCTTGATGGATTCTTAGGGTATGCATCTAACAAGTATAAACAAGAATCTAAAGCAGCCGGTAACGTAGGTCTAGGTGATAACTTTATCATCCAAAAAGTTTCTAAAGGTAGATTTAATACATTAGAAGAGTGGAAGAAAGAATGGTATAAAGAAGTCAGAGCTAAAGCTGAGAAAGGTTTTGTAGAAATTGAAATTGATGGTCAAAAGATTTCAACATATGAAAAACTTCAAGAGCTATTCGATGCTGCAGTTGAAAAAGACCTTCAAGGTAATAAATTTGATAATACAGTGAATCTTAAATGGAAAGTTTACAAACAACTCTTGCAGAAATCAGACGGATTTACTGGAGATTTATTCACTAAATAGTAGATAGGACTAGTAAAATGAAAAAAGGTAGATCAGCTTTGTCTGTATCTGCCTTTTTGTGCTATACTTAAGATATGCATAGAAAAACAGTGATTGATTTTAAAGCTTTGGGCGAGAGATACATCTTTACCCAGCCGATCAAAGAGTTAAAAACGAGAGATTTAGCAGAAGTGACGGACCTGCTGGCACAAGTGGAAAGCTACCAAGAGCAAGGTTATTATGTGGTGGGCTACGTCAGCTATGAGGCTGCACCTGCTTTTGAGGAGAAATTAGCAGTTCATAAAGCTCCTTTACTGGCAGAGTACCTGCTTTACTTTACCGTTCACGATAGGGTGGAAACATCCCCTATTCCTCTGACTTATGAGGAAGTAAATCTGCCTTCAAAGTGGCGAGAACAAACATCTGCAGAGAACTATGAAAAAGCTATTTCCCAGATCCACCATCATTTGCGACAGGGAGACACCTATCAGGTAAATTACACTGTCCAACTCAAGCAAGACTTAAGTGCCAATCCTTTTGCTATCTACAATCGCATGGTGGTAGAACAGGAGGCGGGTTACAATGCCTATGTTGAACATGATGAGATGGCAATGATTTCCATGAGTCCAGAACTCTTTTTTGAGCAAAATGACCGGGAATTAACGACTCGCCCAATGAAGGGAACAACCCAGCGGGGACTGACTGACCAAGAAGACCTTGCCCAAGCTAGCTGGTTGGAGCAAGATCCTAAAAATCGCTCTGAAAATATGATGATTGTGGATCTCTTGCGCAATGATATGAACCGTATTTCTGAAGTGGGTAGTGAGCATGTGGAGCGTCTGTGCCAAGTGGAGCAGTATTCGACTGTTTGGCAGATGACTTCGACCATCAAGAGTCAGTTGCGAGAGGATGTGGACTTGGTTGCCATTTTTCGCTCTCTCTTTCCTTGTGGATCTATCACAGGAGCACCGAAAATTGCGACCATGGAAATCATCAAGGACTTGGAGCCTCAACCGCGTGGAGTCTACTGCGGAACGATTGGTCTCTTACTTCCAAATGGGCGACGAATTTTCAATGTCGCCATTCGGACCATTCAACTGCATCGAGGGAAAGCCATATATGGAGTGGGTGGTGGCATTACTTGGGATAGTACTTGGGAATCTGAATACCGAGAGGTTCATCAAAAGGCGGCTGTTCTCTATCGTAAACAAGCACGTTTCCAATTGATTACAACTGGTAAAATCAGCCAAAAACAATTGCTGTTTGAAGATCAACATCTGGAAAGACTGACAAAGGCGAGTCGTTATTTTGCCTTTCCTTTTGATCCAGAAGAACTGAGACAAAAGATAGAGGAAGAGTGTCAAGCTTGTGATTCCCACCAAGACTACCGCTTGCGAATTAGTCTCAGCAAGTCTGGAGAGATGGAAGTCAGTCGCCAAATCTTAAGCCCCCTTAGTCCAAGCTTCTACAAAGCTAAACTCTTCCTGCAAGAAGCAGATTTGAATCAATCATTTACTTACTTTAAAACAACTCATAGACCACACTTAAGTCTAGGGGAACGGGAAATCATTTACCATAATGCAGCAGGAGAATTGCTTGAAACCTCTATTGGAAATCTGGTCTTAAAAATTAATGGTAAACTCTACACACCGCCTATCAGACTTGGAATTTTGCCAGGAATTTACCGTCAGCATTTGTTGGAAACAGGACAGGTAAAAGAGAAAATTATGACTTTGGCAGACTTGAACCAAGCAGAAGCTGTCTATGGCTGTAACGCAGTCAGAGGTTTGTATGAGTTGGAAGTGAATTCTAAATAAACTTCATAAACTAAAAAACATAATGGATATGTTGAATTGTTTGAATTGTTGGATTAAGTTTGATAAAATAAGAGGAAAACGATATCATTTTATGGGAGGAAATGATGAAAAAAACAGTTCTTTTTAAAGCTGGTCTAGCTAGCTTTTCTGCGTTGATGATGCTCGCTCAACCGACTTTTGCTAATGATACAATTCACTTTTCAAATTGTACAGAAGCGTGGGAAAATGGCTATTCTGATATCCATAGAGGAGAGCCTGGATATTCTTCAAGACTAGACAAAGATGGTGATGGAGTTGCCTGTGAACGCTCAAAAGCTCCTCGAGGTGTTTTTAAACCACGCCAATCTAGTCTACAGAATAGAGTTTCTTCTAGTGGATGGGTTAAGCAGGATGGATATTGGTATTATTATTCTGACAATGGTAATCCAGTAACCAATTCTTGGAAAGGAGATTACTATCTCAAATCAGATGGAACAATGGCTCAGAGTGAGTGGATATATGACTCATATTACAAAGGATGGTATTATCTCAAATCGGATGGTTCATATGCACGAAACACATGGATAGGAAGTTACTACCTTAAAGCAAACGGAAAGATGGCTCAAAGTGAATGGATTTATGATTCATCATACCAAGCTTGGTATTATTTGAAATCAGATGGATCCTATGCCAAAAATGCTTGGCAAGGCGCTTTTTATCTCAAAGTGAACGGTAAAATGGCTCAAAGTGAATGGATTTATGACTCTTCTTATCAATCCTGGTACTATTTGAAATCAGATGGTTCATACGCTCGTAATACTTGGCAAGGGAATTACTATTTGAAATCAGATGGTAAAATGGCTAAGAATGAGCGAGTTGATGGAGGCAGATACTATGTAGATGGTTCTGGCCTTTGGAAACCATAAATCAGAATAATTTCTAGGAAGTTAATGCAAACCTTTGCACAAAGTTGACGATTTTGTTATACTATATCTGTAAGCATTTTCAATTAATTCATAATGAAAAAGGAGAATATGATGAGTCAAAAGATTATTGGGATTGACCTTGGTGGGACATCTATTAAGTTTGCAATTTTAACTCAAGAAGGAGAAATCCAAGAAAAATGGTCTATCAAGACCAATATTTTGGATGAAGGAAGCCATATCGTAGATGATATGATTGAGTCTATTCAGCATCGTTTGGACTTACTTGGATTGTCAGCTAAGGATTTCCGAGGCATTGGAATGGGATCACCTGGTGTGGTTGACCGTGAAAAAGGGACTGTTATTGGTGCCTATAATTTGAACTGGAAAACCCTTCAACCGATTAAAGAAAAGATTGAAAAAGCATTGGGTATTCCGTTCTTCATCGACAATGATGCCAACGTAGCTGCTCTTGGTGAGCGCTGGATGGGCGCTGGTGACAACCAACCAGACGTTGTCTTTATGACACTTGGTACAGGTGTTGGTGGCGGTATCGTGGCAGAAGGCAAATTGCTTCACGGTGTTGCTGGTGCTGCTGGTGAGCTTGGTCACATCACTGTTGACTTTGACCAACCAATCGCATGTACCTGTGGTAAAAAAGGCTGTCTTGAGACAGTTGCTTCAGCAACAGGGATTGTCAACTTGACTCGTCGTTATGCAGATGAATACGAAGGCGATGCAGCTTTGAAACGCTTGATTGATGACGGAGAAGAAGTAACTGCTAAAACTGTCTTTGATCTTGCAAAAGAAGGAGACGACCTTGCCTTAATCGTTTACCGTAACTTCTCACGTTACTTGGGAATCGCTTGTGCCAATATCGGCTCCATCCTCAACCCTTCAACAATCGTTATCGGTGGTGGAGTATCAGCTGCGGGAGAATTCCTTCTACAAGGCGTGCAAAAGGTTTATGATGAAAATACCTTCCCACAAGTACGCACATCCACTAAATTGGCTCTTGCAACTCTAGGAAATGACGCTGGAGTTATCGGAGCAGCGTCGCTTGTATTGCAATAAGATAATAAAAGGGGAAAAACACTATTTTAAAACTAGTGATTTTCCTCCTTTCTTTTTTTATGCTATACTAGTTAGGACAATAAATGAGGTGAGAGTAAATGACAAAAGCAGATACGATTTTTAAAGAAAATATTGAACGAATCCTCAAAGACGGCGTCTTTTCTGAACAAGCACGTCCTAAGTACAAGGATGGGACTGTTGCCAACTCCAAGTACGTAACGGGTGCCTTTGCGGAGTATGATTTGGCCAAAGGGGAATTTCCCATCACAACCTTGCGTCCGATTGCAATCAAATCTGCTATCAAGGAAGTACTCTGGATCTACCAAGATCAGTCTAATAGCCTAGAAGTGCTGAATAGCAAGTACAATGTTCACTACTGGAATGACTGGGAAGTGGGAGATACGGGAACCATTGGTGAACGCTACGGTGCGGTCGTTAAGAAACACGATATCATTAATAAGATTCTCAAGCAGTTGGAAGCCAATCCCTGGAACCGTCGCAATATCATCTCACTCTGGGATTACCAAGCATTTGAGGAGACAGATGGTCTTCTTCCATGCGCCTTTCAGACCATGTTTGATGTCCGTCGGGTTGATGGAGACATCTATCTGGATGCGACTTTGACCCAGCGTTCGAATGATATGTTGGTGGCCCACCACATCAATGCTATGCAGTATGTGGCTCTTCAGATGATGATTGCCAAGCATTTCGGCTGGAAGGTTGGAAAATTCTTCTACTTTATCAACAACCTTCATATCTATGATAATCAGTTTGAACAAGCAGAGGAATTGCTCCGTCGTGAGCCGTCAAACTGCCAACCACGCTTGGTTTTAAATGTTCCTGATGGGACTAATTTCTTTGATATCAAAGCCGAAGACTTTGAGTTGGTTGACTATGATCCAGTCAAGCCACAGCTGAAGTTTGACTTAGCTATTTAATACTCTTCGAAAATCTCCTCAAACCACGTCAGCGTCGCCTTACCGTACTCAAGTACAGCCTGCGGCTAGCTTCCTAGTTTGCTCTTTGATTTTCATTGAGTATAAAAGAAAATAAAAAGAAGTTGAGATTTCTCAACTTCTTTTGTTGCTTAATGTGATACGCGGCGGCGAGCTGCTTTTTTGCGGTTTTCTTCGATGAAAGCTGCTTTTTGCTCTTCTGGCTCAATCACTTTCTTTTTAATTGCGTATACTGCACCTGCAACGGCAGCGACAGTTCCTGCGACACCTGTTACAAGACCTTTAGCGAATCCTTTAGCCATGAGTCTTCCTCCTTTACCTTCCCGATCAGCCAGACTCCTTAAGTGGTAGCATTTTTCTGACTGACCTTTTTGTGATATAATAATAGTAACGAAAAAATGGAAATTTTTCAAGGAAAAAAGATGAAAACAAAAATAATTGTGATTGTTGGACCGACTGCTGTTGGGAAGACAGCCCTTGCTATTGAAGTAGCCAAGCGCTTTGGTGGAGAGGTGGTCAGTGGTGACAGTCAGCAAGTATACAGAAGACTAGATATTGGGACGGCCAAGGCTAGCCCAGAGGAGCAAGTAGCTGTTCCTCATCATTTGATTGATGTCAGAGAGGTGACCGAGTCTTACTCGGCTTTTGATTTTGTTTCAGAAGCTAAGAAGGCTATTGAGGATATTCAAAACCGTGGCAAGCTAGCCATTATCGCTGGAGGCACAGGCCTTTATATCCAGAGTTTGCTGGAAGGTTACCATCTAGGTGGGGAGACACCTCATGAGGAGATTTTAGCCTATCGAGCTAGTTTAGAGTCTTATTCAGATGAGGAATTAGCCCATCTTGTGGAGCAAGCAGGTCTTGAAATTCCTCAGTTTAACCGTCGTCGAGCTATGCGAGCCTTGGAAATTGCCCATTTTGGTCAGGATTTGGAAAATCAAGAGACTTTGTATGAACCTCTGATTATCTGCTTAGATGATGAGCGTAGTCAGCTTTATGAACGTATCAATAACCGAGTGGATCTGATGTTTGAGGTTGGGCTTTTGGATGAGGCTAAGTGGCTTTTTGACCACTATCCATATGTTCAAGCTGCCAAAGGCATTGGCTACAAGGAACTCTTTCCTTATTTTCGTGGGGAGCAGACTTTGGATGAAGCTAGCGAGAGTCTCAAACAGGCGACGCGTCGTTTTGCTAAGCGCCAGCTGACCTGGTTCCGTAATCGCATGCAGGTGACCTTTTATCAGATAGGTGAGTCTGGCGTGAAAGAGCGTATTCTAAGCCAGATTGAGGAGTTTTTAAATGATTGAAACGGAGAAAAAAGAGGAACGGGTCCTGCTCATTGGTGTTGAACTGCAGGGCATGGACAATTTTGACCTCTCCATGGAAGAGTTGGCTAGTCTGGCTAAGACTGCTGGGGCAGTCGTAGTAGATAGTTACAGACAAAAACGTGAAAAATATGATTCCAAGACTTTTGTTGGCTCGGGTAAGTTGGAAGAAATTGCACTGATGGTAGATGCGGAAGAAATTAGCACTGTCATCGTCAATAATCGCTTGACTCCACGGCAAAATGTCAATTTGGAGGAAGTTCTCGGTGTCAAGGTCATTGACCGTATGCAGTTGATTTTGGATATCTTTGCCATGCGGGCTCGAAGCCATGAAGGAAAACTCCAAGTTCATTTGGCCCAGCTTAAGTATCTCTTGCCTCGCTTGGTTGGTCAAGGGATTATGCTTAGTCGTCAGGCAGGTGGAATTGGTTCCCGTGGACCTGGTGAAAGCCAGCTGGAGCTGAACCGTCGTAGCGTTCGCAATCAAATCACAGATATCGAGCGCCAACTCAAGGTGGTTGAGAAAAATCGGGCGACTGTCAGAGAAAAACGTCTGGAGTCCAGCACCTTTAAGATTGGTTTGATTGGTTACACCAATGCTGGGAAATCAACCATCATGAACACCTTGACCAGCAAGACCCAGTATGAGGCTGATGAGCTGTTTGCGACCCTGGATGCGACGACAAAGAACATCCATCTGGGGGGCAATCTTCAGGTTACCTTGACTGATACGGTTGGCTTTATCCAAGATTTGCCAACTGAATTGGTGTCAAGTTTTAAGTCAACCTTGGAAGAAAGCAAGCATGTAGACCTTCTAGTTCATGTCATTGATGCTAGCAATCCTTATCATGAGGAGCATGAAAAAACGGTTCTGTCTATCATGAAAGACTTGGACATGGAGGATATTCCTCGCTTGACCCTTTATAATAAAGCGGATTTGGTGGAGGATTTCACGCCTACCCAGACACCTTATGCCCTCATTTCTGCCAAGTCGAAGGATAGTCGTGAGCAGCTGCAAGCTTTATTTTTAGAAAAAATCAAGGATATTTTTCAACCCTTTACCCTGCGCGTGCCTTTTTCCAAGTCCTACAAGATTCATGATTTAGAAAGTGTGGCAATCCTGGAAGAGCGCGACTATCAAGATGACGGTGAAGTGATTACAGGCTACATTTCTGAGAAAAATAAATGGAGGTTAGAGGAATTTTATGACTGATATTAAAACTTTGGCTCTAAAGTATGGAGGTTATACAAGTCTGGATAAGGTCTATCTAGATCAACTTCTAGCTGGCAAAACAGAGCAAGAGCAGTTGGCTCTCATCATACCTCCCCCCAGCGTAGTGAATGCCTACTTTGCTGAGCTCTACCAGAAAAAGAGTCCTCAAGCTGCGACTGATTATTTTGCAGAACTTTCTCAGGAACTGAATCTCTACAACGCTGAGCCAAGTTTCATTATAGAAAACAAGCCCTTTATTCGCCTCAATCTATCAGGAAAATCCTTTGGTTTTTGCTATGAGAGTCAAGAACTAGGTCGGATTTTCTCAGAAGCTGAGGAAGCAATCACTGCTGACTTGCTCTTTGAAATTGCGCAAATTTTCCCCCATCAACTCGTCTTTGAAGAGTCTGGAAAGATTCATATGAAGGAGCTTGGAGAGGAAAAAGTCGTCTCTGTGGAGAGTTTGACTCCTTTAACGGATTTGGAAAGCTTGGCTGATGGTCGCAAGCGTCTCAAAGGCTATAGCCAAGAGGATTTACTACAAAAAGCTAGATCTTTTTCTGGCAAGCGCTATTTCCGATCGGAAAACCGCACAGCTATGTTATATATTGATTAATTAGAAAGTATCGAATGGATATTCAATTTTTAGGAACGGGGGCTGGTCAGCCCTCTAAAGCCCGCAACGTTTCAAGCCTCGCCCTCAAACTCTTGGATGAGATTAACGAAGTCTGGCTCTTTGACTGTGGCGAAGGTACGCAAAATCGTATTTTAGAAACCACGATTCGACCCCGTAAGGTCAGCAAGATCTTTATCACTCACTTGCACGGAGACCATATCTTTGGATTGCCAGGATTTCTCTCTAGCCGTGCATTTCAGGCCAATGAAGAGCAGACAGATTTGGAAATCTATGGACCTCAAGGGATCAAGTCATTTGTCTTAACTAGCCTTCGTGTGTCCGGTTCTCGTCTGCCTTACCGCATTCATTTCCATGAGTTTGACCAAAATTCTCTTGGGAAAATCCTTGAAACCGATAAATTCACTGTGTATGCAGAGGAACTGGACCACACTATTTTCTGTGTTGGTTATCGTGTCATGCAAAAGGATCTTGAAGGTACCTTGAATGCTGAAAAACTTAAGGCTGCTGGTGTTCCATTTGGCCCACTTTTTGGAAAAATCAAAAACGGTCAGGATGTTGTTCTAGAAGATGGGACTGAAATCAAGGCAGCTGACTATATCTCAGCTCCCCGTCCTGGTAAGATTATCACCATACTTGGTGACACCCGCAAAACCAATGCTAGTGTGCGTCTGGCTGTTAACGCCGATGTCCTAGTCCATGAGTCCACATATGGCAAGGACGATGAGAAAATTGCCCGCAATCACGGTCACTCAACCAATATGCAGGCTGCACAAGTAGCGGAAGAAGCAGGAGTCAAACGCCTCTTGCTCAACCATATCAGTGCCCGCTTCCTATCAAAGGATATTAGTCAGCTTAAGAAAGATGCTGCTAGTGTCTTTGAAAATGTTCATGTCGTCAAAGACTTGGAAGAAGTTGAGTTATAATGTTATAGTTCGTTGAGAGAGAAATAAGATGACTGTTGAAAATCGTTTATTAGATAAAGCGGATTGGTATTTTGAAAATGCATTAACCAATTACTTGCACAGCTATCAATTACACAAAGAAGAGCTAACTCAAAAAGATTATCGGGAGATTTATCGTTGGGCTGCGAACCATATCGGTTTTTTCGTTACTTGGCTCACCCAGCATGATGCCAAAGAAATGATGTCTACTGATGAAGAAACGATATTCCAAAGTGTAAAAGACGAGCAAACTTTGGGTGTTGATTATCTTTTAGACTGGTGCGATGGTAAATTGGGAACAATGGATATCAAAAAGGATTTTCAGGCTTTTGTAAATGACTATTATGAACATCAGTATATGGCTGATTATTCCGAATTTGTAGTCAATGACTTATATGACTTGCCTTTAGAATTTTTAGGTAGCTGGGAGGATTATCATCTGTCTGCACCTGCCATTGATCAAGCTTATGCTCATTATTTAGCTGGAAAAAGATTTCATTAAATTGACCAATACTTTGAAAGGAATAGAGATGCGAACCTTCATCATCACGGGGGCAAGCGGTGGCTTAGCCCAAGAAATGGTCAAACTCTTGCCAAATGACCAACTGATCTTACTAGGTAGAAACAAGGAAAAACTAGCACAACTCTACGGAAATCATCCTAATGTGGAATGGATTGAAATCGACATTACTGATGACTCAGCCATAGAAGCTTTGGTAGCTGACCTCTATCTCCGTTATGGCAAGATTGATGTCTTGATTAACAATGCTGGATATGGAATTTTTGAAGATTTCGACCGGATCTCTGATCAAGACATTCACCAGATGTTTGAGGTCAATACCTTTGCTCTGATGAATCTGTCTCGTCGTCTTGCGGCTCGAATGAAAGAAAGCCGAAAAGGCCATATCATCAATATCGTCAGCATGGCAGGTTTGATAGCGACTAGCAAGTCCAGTCTCTACTCAGCGACCAAGTTTGCAGCTATTGGTTTTTCCAACGCTCTGCGCCTCGAACTCATGCCTTATGGAGTCTATGTGACAACAGTCAATCCAGGACCGATTCGTACTTCCTTTTTTGACCAGGCAGACCCAGATGGTAGCTACCTCAAGTCGGTTGACCGATTTCTCTTAGAACCAGATGCGGTTGCTAGAAAGATTGTCAAAATCATAGGAAAAAACAAACGGGAACTCAATCTCCCAGTTTTGTTGAATCTAGCTCATAAGTTTTATACTTTCTTTCCAAAGCTAGCTGATAAGTTGGCAGGAGAAACTTTTAATTATAAGTAAAAAAGTTCCTTTTGTACGGAACTTTTTTATAATATCTAACTGAGTGCCAAAAAAATGTTTGTTTTTGTCCTAAATCTACATTCACATTTTTTGAATCTTCTACAAATTTTAGAAAAAACAATCAAAAATATGATTTTTGTGTTTAGGGTATTGAAATTTCCTATATTATTTTATAAAATAAGGATAAAAGGCTATGAAAAAAGTAATAAGCTTACAAAGAAATGGAAGCGGTTACTAAAGGAGGATTTTATGGAAAAAGGCTTTTGGAATCGTAAAAGAGTCTACAGTATTCGTAAGTTTGCTGTAGGAGCTTGCTCTGTCATGATTGGAACCTGCACTGTTCTATTTTGAGGAAGTGTCGTTGGAGCATCACCTGTTTTTGCGGATGAAACTCCTATTGCGCACACTGTAGAACAAGCAAAGGAAGAAAGTCCAGCAGTGGAGGAAAAACAGGATCAAGCAGTAGCAGAGAAGAACGTGGCTGCAAGTGTGGATCAAAGCCAAGCAGCTCCCATTGAAGCAAGTAAACCAGAGGTGAAAGAAGATGAAGCTATAACTCTGAAAGAGGAAAAAGCATCTTCTAAACCTGAGGAAAATGATCCAAAGGTAGAATCACAAGCTTCAAGTCAAGAAAAGCCTGTTAAGGAAGATTTGAAAGCTGCGACAAATGAAGAAGTAAATCAAATGATTGAAGACAGAAAAGTGAATTTTAATCAAAATTGGCACTTTAAACTCAATGCGAATCCTAAAGAAGCTGTGAAATCAGATGCTGACGTATCACCATGGCAAAAATTGGATCTCCCACACGACTGGAGTATCTTTAACGATTTTGACCATCAGTCACCTGCCCAAAACGAGGGTGGACAGCTCAATGGTGGTGAAGCTTGGTATCGCAAGACCTTTAAACTTGATGAAAAAGATCTCAAGAAAAATGTTCGAGTGACCTTTGATGGTGTCTACATGGACTCTCAAGTCTATGTCAATGGCCAGTTAGTGGGGCATTATCCAAATGGTTATAACCAGTTCTCATACGATATCACCAAATACCTTCACAAAGATGGTCGTGAGAATGTGATTGCTGTCCATGCTGTCAATAAACAACCAAGTAGCCGTTGGTACTCAGGTAGTGGTATCTACCGTGATGTGACCTTGCAAGTGACAGATAAGGTTCATGTTGAGAAAAATGGAACAACCATCTTAACACCAAAACTTGAACAACAGCAACATGGCAAGGTTGAAACTCATGTAGCCAGCAAAATCGTCAATACAGATGATAAAGACCATGAATTGGTTGCAGAGTATCAAATCGTTGAACGTGGTGGTCAGGCTGTGACAGGTTTGGTTCGTACAGCGAGCCGTACCTTGAAAGCACATGAATCAACAAGCCTTGATGCGATTCTAGAAGTTGAAAGACCAAAACTCTGGACAGTTTTAAATGATAAACCTGCCTTGTACGAATTGATTACGCGTGTTTACCGTGACGGTCAATTGGTTGATGCTAAGAAAGATTTGTTTGGTTACCGTTACTATCATTGGACTCCAAATGAAGGTTTCTCTTTGAATGGTGAACGCATTAAATTCCATGGTGTTTCCTTGCACCATGACCACGGAGCGCTTGGAGCAGAAGAAAACTATAAGGCAGAATACCGTCGTCTCAAACAAATGAAGGAGATGGGCGTTAACGCCATCCGTACAACTCATAACCCTGCAAGTCCACAGACCTTGCAAATCGCAGCAGAACTTGGTTTGCTGGTTCAGGAAGAGGCCTTCGATACTTGGTATGGTGGTAAGAAACCTTATGACTACGGACGTTTCTTTGAAAAAGATGCTACTCACCCTGAAGCAAGAAAAGGTGAAAAATGGTCTGATTACGATCTTCGAACAATGGTAGAAAGAGATAAAAACAATCCTGCTGTTGTTATGTGGTCTATTGGTAACGAAATCGGTGAAGCCAATGGTAATGCTCACTCTCTTGCAACGGTTAAACGCTTAGTAAAAGTGATTAAAGATGTTGATACTACACGTTATGTTACTATGGGAGCAGATAAGTTCCGCTTTGGTGATGGTAGTGGTGATCATGAGAAGATTGCTAATGAACTGGATGCGGTTGGTTTCAACTACTCAGAAGACAACTACAAGAAACTTCGTGCGAAACATCCAAACTGGTTGATTTATGGTTCAGAAACATCTTCAGCAACCCGTACGCGTGGCAGCTATTATCGTCCTGAACGTGAATTGAAACATAGCAACGGACCTGAACGTCATTACGAACAGTCTGACTATGGTAATGACCGAGTTAACTGGGGTAAAACGGCAACAGATTCATGGACTTTTGACCGTGACAATGCTGGCTATGCTGGACAGTTTATCTGGACAGGTACGGACTATATCGGTGAACCTACACCATGGCACAACCAAAACCAAACTCCCGTTAAGAGCTCTTATTTTGGAATCGTAGATACAGCCGGTATTCCAAAACATGACTTCTATCTCTACCAAAGCCAATGGGTTTCTGTCAAGAAGAAACCAATGGTTCACCTTCTACCTCACTGGAACTGGGAAAATAGAGAATTGGCATCGAAAGTTGAAGATTCAGACGGAAAAATCCCAGTTCGTGCTTACTCAAACGCTGCAAGTGTTGAATTGTTCTTGAACGGTCAATCTCTCGGAGTTAAGAAGTTTAACAAAAAACAAACCAGTGATGGCCGTACCTACCAAGAAGGCGCCAATGCTAAGGAACTCTATCTTGAGTGGAAGGTTGCGTACCAACCAGGTACCTTGGAAGCTGTAGCTCGCGATGAAGCTGGAAAAGAAATTGCACGTGATAAGATTACGACTGCAGGCCAACCAGCGGGTGTTCGCCTCGTCAAGGAAGGACACGCAATCGCATCAGATGGAAAAGACTTGACTTACATCTACTACGAAATCGTAGACAGTGAAGGAAATGTGGTACCAACTGCCAATAATTTGGTTCGTTTCCAATTGCATGGACAAGGTCAACTGGTCGGTGTTGATAATGGGGAACAAGCCAGCCGTGAACGCTACAAGGCGCAACCAGACGGTTCTTGGATCCGCAGAGCCTTTAACGGTAAAGGTGTTGCCATTGTCAAATCAACTGAACAAGCAGGTAAATTCACACTAACAGCCCATTCAAATCTCTTGAAATCGGACCAAGTCACTGTCTTTACTGGTAAAAAAGAAAACCAAGAAAAGACCGTTCTCGGAACAGAGGTACCAAAAGTACGTACTGTTATTGAGAAAGAACCGAAAATGCCGAAGACAGTCGGTTTTATCTACAGTGATGGCAGTCGTGAAAAACGTCCAGTAACTTGGTCTTCAGTTGATGTGAGCCAAGCAGGAGTTGTGACTGTTAAAGGTATGGCAGACGGACGTGAAGTTGAGGCCCGTGTCGAAATTCTAGCAATTGCGAAAGAACTACCAACTGTTAAACGTGTTGCTCCAGGAACAGACTTGAGTGCTGTTGATAAATATGTTTCTATCTCTGTAACGGATGGAAGCGTTCAAGAATACGAAGTTGATAAGTGGGAGATTGCGGAAGCAGATAAAGCTAAACTGTCAGTTGCAGGATCACGTATTCAAATGACTGGCCAACTGGGTGGTGAGACTATTCACGCAACTCTTGTGGTTGAAGAAGGAAGTGCTACAGCACCTGTAGTGCCAACTGTTACTGTTGGCGGTGAAGCAGTCACTGGTCTTACTAGCCAAAATCCAATGCAATACCGAACTCTTGCTTATGGTGCCCAATTGCCAGAAGTCGTAGCCAGTGCTGAAAATGCGGATGTTACCGTAGTCCAAGCAAGTGTAGCAAACGGCATGCGTGCAAGCATCTATGTTCAACCAAAAGATGGTGGCCCTCTTCAAACCTATGCAATTCAATTCCTTGAAGAAGCACCGAAAATTGACCATTTGAGCCTACAAGTAGAGCAAGCTGACGATCTCAAAGAAGACAAGACAGTAAAATTGTCGGTTCGAGCTCATTATCAAGACGGAACACAAGCAGTTTTACCAGCTGATAAAGTAAGCTTCTCTACAAGTGGTGAAGGTGAAGCCGCAGTTCGTAAAGGAATGCTTGAGTTACATAAGCCAGGAACAGTCACTCTCAAAGCAGAATATGAGGGGACTACAGGTCAAATCGATCTTACGATCCAGGCTAATACTGAGACGAAGGTTGCGCAATCTATCCGTCCAGTAAATGTAGTCACAGATTTGCATCAGGAACCAAGTCTTCCAGTAACAGTAACAGTTGAGTATGACAAAGGTTTCCCTAAAGCCCACAAAGTCACTTGGCAAGCCATTCCAAAAGAAAAACTCGATCACTATCAAACCTTTGAAGTTCTAGGTAAAGTTGAAGGAATTGATCTTGAAGCGCGTGCTAAAGTATCTGTAGAAGGTATCGTTTCAGTTGAAGAAGTTAGTGTGACAACCCAAATCGCAGAAGCACCGCAATTACCAGAAAGCGTTCGTACCTATGATTCAAATGGTCACGTTTCATCAGATAAGGTTACTTGGGATACGATTCGTCCAGAGCAATACGCCAAGGAAGGTGTCTTTACAGTTAATGGTCACCTAGAAGGTACGCAATTAACAACTAAACTCCATGTTCGCGTATCTGCTCAAACTGAGCAAGGTGCAAATATTTCTGACCAATGGACCGGTTCAGAATTGCCACTTGCCTTTGCTTCAGACTCAAATCCAACTGATCCTGTTTCAAACGTCAACGATAAATTGATTTCCTTTAATGACCGCCCAGCTAACCGTTGGACAAACTGGAATCGTAGTAATCTAGAAGCTTCAGTCGGTGTCCTATTCGGAGATTCAGGTATCTTGAGCAAACGTTCAGTTGATAATCTAAGTGTCGGATTCCACGAAGACCATGGAGTTGGTGCACCGAAGTCTTATGTGATCGAGTATTATGTCGGTAAGACCGTTCCAACAGCTCCTAAAAACCCTAGCTTTGTAGGTGAGGAAAACCATGTATTTAACGATCCAGCCAACTGGAAACCAGTTACCAATCTCAAAGCACCAGCTCAATTAAAAGCTGGAGAAATGAATCACTTTAGCTTTGATAAAGTTGAAACCTATGCTGTCCGTATTCGTATGGTTCGACTTGATAGCAAGAAAGGAACATCTATCACAGAGGTACAAATCTTTGCGAAACAAGTTGCGGCAGCCAAACAAGGACAAACAAGAATCCAAGTTGACGGTAAAGACTTAGCAAACTTCAATCCTGATTTGACAGACTACTATCTTGAGTCTGTAGATGGCAAAGTTCCTGCAGTAACAGCAAGTGTTAGCAACAATGGTCTCGCGACAGTTGTTCCAAGCGTTCGTGAAGGTGAGCCGGTTCGTGTCATCGCGAAAGCTGAAAATGGCGACATCTTAGGTGAATACCGTCTACACTTCACAAACGATAAAGACCTACTCTCTCGTAAACCTCTTGCTGCGGTTAAACAAGCTCGTTTGTGATAAGATGTGTATAGGTCATTTATGTTAGTTCCTTTCAGACAAATGTGGTGTTTATCTGAGCCTAACATAGATGGCTTTTTCTGTCTAGCTTAATTTTACAAATTGGGATAATTAATCAATAAGATTCTTGCTGCTGATTATCGTGTTACTTTTCATTATAGAATCTTAGGGAACTTTCTAAAAAGAAGTCAGAATTCTTGTTTATCATTGAAATAATAGCCTTGATTTGATATGATGGAAATATGAAGAAAAATATGAACCGTGTTTCTCACGATAAAAAGAGAAGGTTATTGCTTTCCTTTGTTGGGATCTTAGGAATCGCTATGATTCTTTTGGGAAGTGCCATTGGCTACAAGGTTCTACAAAAGCAATCTTATGAACAAAAAATTGAAGCGTTAAAAAGCGAAAAGGACCAGCAATTCAACTCAGGTAGTCAGAAGGACCATTTCCGAAAAGGGCAAGCTGAGGTGATTGCCTACTACCCTCTGCAAGGAGAGGAAGTCATTGCGTCTATTAGAGAAAAAATCAACCAGGATATCAAAGAAAAGCTAGAAGATAAAGAGGATTTGGTCTTTTATTATACTGAGCAGCTGGATCCCGTCCTAAAGGGAGTTGTTGCTCGTAATATCAGTAAGCAAGTCTACGATTTGTCTGCATCTAAGGTTGAAGAAAAAGAAAAGACTTCTTTAGGAAAAATTTTCTTGACTGAAGATGGGAAAGATTTTGACCTCAGCAAACTCTTCAAAGATGCAAGCAAGGCTAAGGAACTCTTACTGAGTCAGGTCAAATCAACTCTAGAAGATAAGAAACTTGACCAGGCAAAAATTGATCAAGTTGTAAAAAACTTCACAGATCAGGACTTATCATCTTGGAGTTTTGATTATAAAGATAGTCAAATCATCCTTTATCCTGCTAATTCTGAAGAGACTGTTGAAGAAATTGCTTTACCAATATCCAGTTTCTTTGATGTCATTGAGTCCTCTTATCTATTAGAAAAGGATGCTGAACTCTATCAAGCTTACTTTGCTCAGAAAAATAAAAAAGTTGTAGCCCTGACCTTTGATGATGGTCCAAATTCGACTACAACTCCACAAGCTTTGGATACCTTGGCTAAGTACGGTGTAAAGGCGACCTTCTTTGTACTTGGAAAAAACATAGCAGGAAATG
Source organism: Streptococcus oralis subsp. tigurinus (assembly GCF_002356415.1). Lineage (NCBI taxonomy): Bacteria > Bacillati > Bacillota > Bacilli > Lactobacillales > Streptococcaceae > Streptococcus > Streptococcus oralis. The sequence goes on along the minus strand of NZ_AP018338.1, from coordinate 1,269,084 downwards.
AAAATCTTCTGAAACGAATGAAATCGGAAGGCCATGTTGTGGGAAATCATAGCTGGGATCATCCTGTCCTTTCTAAATTATCCCTCGAAGATGCTAAAAAGCAAATCACGGATACAGAAGATTTGTTAACTAAAGTTTTAGGATCAAGTTCTAAACTCATGCGTCCGCCTTATGGTGCCATTACAGATGATATCCGTAACAGTCTGGACTTGAGCTTTATCATGTGGGATGTGGATAGTTTGGACTGGAAGAGTAAGAATGAGACAGCCATTTTGACAGAGATTCAGCATCAGGTTCGTAATGGATCGATTGTTCTTATGCATGATATTCATGGCGCTACGGTTAATGCTCTTCCAAAGATTATAGAATATCTGAAAGAACAAGGTTATACATTTGTGACCGTTCCTGAATTGCTCAATTCTCGCTTAAAAGCTCACGAGATCTATTACGATCGTGATCAATAATTGTTAAAATCTAAAGGGGCAAGTGTTCTGATAATCAGGATTTTGTTTCTTTAGATTTTCTTCACATAGAAAGGAAAAACGATGAAATCTTACACCCTTAATAATGGAGTTTCAATTCCTGTACTAGGATTTGGAACATGGAAAGCTGAAAATGGTGAGGTAGCCTACCAAGCCGTTTTAGAAGCCTTAAAGGATGGTTATCGACATATCGATACTGCAGCTATCTATAAAAATGAGGAAAGTGTTGGTCGCGCTATTCGAGATAGCGGTCTTCCACGACAAGAAATCTTTGTAACGACCAAACTCTGGAATATCAATCACAGCTATGATGAAGCACGCCAAGCATTTGAAGAATCAATGGAAAAACTGGGATTGGATTATCTAGATTTGTACCTTATCCATTGGCCAAATCCAAAACCTTTAAGAGAAAATGACGAATGGAAAACTCGCAATGCTGAAGTCTGGAGAGCGATGGAGGACCTTTACCAAGAAGGCAAAATCCGTGCTATCGGCGTTAGTAATTTCCTTCCCCATCATTTGGATGCCTTGCTTGAGACAGCAAGAGTCATTCCAGCGGTCAATCAGGTGCGCTTGGCACCAGGAGTTTATCAAGAGGAAGTGGTTGACTACTGTAGAGAGAAAGGAATTCTCTTAGAGGCTTGGGGACCTTTTGGCCAAGGAGAGTTGTTTGAACAGAAAGAAGTCCAAGAAATTGCTGCTAAGCATGGGAAATCAGTGGCTCAAATCGCCTTGGCTTGGAGTTTGGCAGAAGGCTTTTTACCCCTACCTAAGTCAGTGACAGCCTCTCGTATCCAGAGCAATCTTGACTGTTTTGGAATTGAACTCAGCAAAGACGAGCGAGAAATCTTAAAGACAATTTCAGTGACTTCGGGCGCACCTCGTGTGGATGAGATGGATTTTTAGTTTGTGAAATCTATTTATACCGAAATAACAAAGACTAGGATTTTTAAATCCTAGTCTTTTTGTGTATAAAAAATCTAAATTGTTTGTATAATAAAATAATTTTATGGATTGAAATATAGGAACGAATTTAGAAAATATTGGTTTGATGGAGCAAATAACACGAATGATAAAATTAAATAAGCAAAATATATACGTAAATATTACATTTTTGTGACAATTCAGATTTTTATGAAAATTTATGATTATTTGCGTTATAATAGGTATACTTTAAAGAAAAAGGAGATTATTTATGAATAGACGACAACGTTTTTCATTACGGAAATACAAATTTGGTCTTGCTTCAGTTTTATTGGGAACTGCATTGGTTTTTGGAGCAAGTCAAGTCAGTGCCAATGAGCAGAGTACAGGTGAAAATCAAGCCCAAACTCAGGCAATCAAGACAGAGCTGAAAGACGATAAGCGCTCAAACTTTTCAACTGACCAAACCAATACTAATGTGATAGCTCCAGTAGTTGGAGAGAAACAAGAAGCTGAAACTTCTAAAGAGGATGCTAGTAAACAAGAAGCTAAGGTGGAAGCTCCGGTTGATAAAACTGCTGAAGCTCAAGAATCAGGAAAAGATAGCGCAGTTGCAAAAGAAGAAAATCAAGTTGTCGTCCAAAAAGAAACAACAGTCGCTACCAGTCCGGCGCCTGCCACAGAGAAGGCTTCTGAGTTGGAGAAAAAAGAGGCTCAAGCAACGACAGCTCCTAAAACTACTGGAGAAACGGCAACTACTGAAAAAGAACAAGAAAAAGCTGAGTCTGCAAAACCCAATAGTCTTTCAAGCAATGATATCATCACAGTACCAAAAACTTGGAAGGCTGGTTACAAGGGGACGGGGACCGTTGTTGCCATTATTGACTCTGGGCTTGATTTGAATCATGAGGTTCTTCGAATTTCAGACCCGTCAAAAGCAAAATTTAAAAACAAGGAAGCCATCGAAGCAGCTAAAAAGGCTGCTGGAATCGATTACGGTAAATGGTATAGCGATAAGGTTGTCTATGCCTATGACTACTTTGACGGAACGGATAAGATCAAAGAAGCAGAAAGAACTTCTCATGGGATGCACGTAACAGGGATTGCGGCTGGAAACCCTGATAAAGAAGCACCAAATGGTGAAAAGGTCTATGGTGTGGCGCCAGAAGCCCAAGTCATGTTTATGCGTGTCTTTTCAGATAGCCAAAAGACGACTAGTTCTGCCCTTTATGTAAAGGCGATTGATGACGCAGTTGCCTTAGGAGCAGATGCCATTAATATGAGTTTGGGATCTAGCACAGGTTCTATGGTGGATGCTGGTTCTGATATTGTGGATGCCATCAAACGCGCTCGTGCCAAGGGAGTATCTGTTCTTATCTCAGCAGGAAATAGCAATACATTTGGAAATGGTTATTCAAAACCACTAGCCGAAAACCCAGACTATGGCTTGGTTGGAAATCCATCCACTGTTGAGGATTCGATTTCAGTTGCTTCTGTCAACAATAAAACATTGACAACAGCCGTTTTTGAAGTTAAAGGTCTAGAGGGAAATGCCGGCCTTCATAACGGAAAATTTGATTATAATCAACCTGAAGCAGATAAGGACTTTGAAAAAGGAAAAGAGTACGAATACGTCGAAGCAGGGTTAGGTCGTGAAGAAGACTTTGCGAAGTTGGATTTAACTGGGAAACTTGCCCTCATTCAGCGTGGATCTATGAATTTTTCAGAGAAGATCAAAAATGCACGAAAACACGGTGCAGTTGGTGCTTTGATCTACAATAATGTAGAAGGTGCAAACATCAATATGTCTATTGATGATGAAGCAAAGAAAATTCCTTCTGTATTTATTTCTAAACAGTATGGTGAAGCCTTAAAATCAGGAAACTACAAGATTGTTTTTAATGGTAAGATGGATAATCGTCCTTCTGATGTAGCCAATCAGCTATCTGACTTTTCAAGTTGGGGAGTGACCACCGATGGACAATTGAAACCAGACGTGACAGCTCCTGGCGGCAATATCTACTCATCTTTTAATGACAATACCTATGGTAGTATCAGCGGAACCAGTATGGCGGCTCCTCACGTTACGGGTGTTGCAGTTCTGGTTAAGGAATACCTTCAAAAACACCATCCAGAATTGACTCCTGAGCAAGTATCAGAGACTGTCAAGGCCTTGATCATGTCAACTGCAAAACCACATGTTAATAAGGACACAGGCACTTATACCTCTCCTCGTCAGCAAGGTTCTGGTATTGTGGATACAGCTGCTGCAGTGTCAACTGACCTCTATGTAACGGGTGAAAATGGTTATCCAAGTGTGACTTTGGGAAATGTTGGAGATCAATTTACTTTCAAGGTCACTGTACACAATATTTCAGATACTGACCGTACTCTCAAGATGGTTGTGAATACCAATACAGATGAGGTCCAAGATGGAAAATTCACCCTTCGACCTCGAAAACTAACGGAGACAGTCTGGCCTGAAGTGACTGTCAAAGCCCACAGCAGTCAAACAGTCACTGTCAAAGTGGATGCTCGAAAATTTGCTGCTGAACTCAGCAAACAAATGCCAAATGGCTATTTCCTTGAAGGGTTTGTTCGCTTTGTAGATCCAGCAGATGATGGAGATATTGTGAGTCTTGCATTTATGGGCTTCCGAGGTGAATTCCAAAATCTCCCCGCTGTCGAAAAACCAATTTACAATCTTGTTCGAGAAGGGAAAAATGGATTTTACACGGAAATAGACAAGGAAAATCCTGCCGTTAACTACTCTAATGATGCCACCTATCTCGCAACCTTGCAAAATGACCTTCTTGTTTCTAAAGGTCAACGCCAAGGACGCCGAATTACCGTTCTTGGGATTGAACAAAATGCTGAAGGTAAGCATGTTCTTCAGTTGGACGAAAAAGGGAATGTCCGTATTGCCATTTCTCCAAATGATGATGGAAACAAAGACCTGGTTGAATACAAAACGGTTGCTTTGAGAAATCTTGTAAATCTTCGTGCTACAGTTTATGCGGCTACGGATACCAAGCATGAACATCCTATTTGGGAGGGCGATGCAAAGGATCTGCGTAAAAATTATTTTGATGGTGACAGTAGAAATCTGAAGAGTTATATTCTAGATAATACTGCTTGGAGAGGCCAGGATTTTGATGGCAATACTGTTGCGGATGGTTTATATGACTATGTTATTAGTTACACACCAGACGTTCCAGGAGCCAAAGAACAATACACGACCTTTAAAATTCAAATTGATACTCAAAAACCTGTCATCACAAGTGGTTATATTCGCTTTAAAGATGGAAATCAAGAATTCGTAGCTCGCAAACCAAAAGATGTGGGTCAAGGCGGTATCCTTTCAGAAAAAGTCTTCTACCTCACCCCATTTGACCAGAAAGGGACCATGGTTCTATCTGAGAAAGACCAGTCTGGAACTCGTGCGCTTGAGAACACCCATCTGATTAAGGCCAATGCTGACGGTAGTTATACACTTCCTAAGAATGTTGACAAGGCTAATATTTACTATCTTGTAGAGGACTATGCAGGAAATGTAGACTATATCTCACTTGCTGAACTTGTCCGCGATCAAAATAGTGGTCGAGTGAAAATTGCCTTGAAGAATGCAAAAACAAATCAGGATATTGATACCCTCTACGTCTATCGAATCAAAAATAGCAAGGGGCAATATGTTGATGTTGACAAGACAAAAGCGATTCATTTCTTACAGTTTGGTCATTATACAGCAGAAATTTTCAGTTATGACCGAACAGAATTGAAATTTATCAGTGCCTTGTCCCAAGAGTTTGACTTGACGGAAGAAAATAGTTTCCAAACCATTACCTTCCTAGCAAATCTCCTAGAATATGCACCTGTGTCTGTTTCCTTCAATCGAGTAGTTCCAAAGACGACTACAGTAGTTTTGAAAGGAAAAGATGGGACAAGTATCACTCTTCCTGCTGAAAAATACGGTCAATACGCCTTCGGTAAGAAAGTTGCTACAGGTCGTTATACTGTACAAGTCACCTTGCCAACTGGATATGAACTCCTTGAAGATCTCGTTTCCTTGCTCGTTCAGCCAGGTCGAAATAATGCTTTGCGTCTATCTGTTGTGTCTAAGTTGGCCTTGATTGCTGCGGTAAATCAACAAAAAGAACTGGTAGAAACGTCTCGCTACTTTAATAGTAGTGCAGATAAGAGAAAAACTTATGACCAAGCTTTCCAAGTTGCGCAGTCAGCCTTGTCAAGCAAGTTGAAACAAGAATTGATTGATGGCGTTCTCGCTAGTCTTGAAGCTGCTGGTAAAGCTTTGGATGGAAAAGATTCGAACGTTACAGCCTTGAAAGAAGCTATGAAAGCTTACTATGCAACGACTAAAACTGGACGATATGCTAATGCCAAGGAAAAAGTACGTCGAGCTTATGATCGTGCCTTCCAAGAAATTGCCTTACTAGCTGTGGATCCTAAAGTCAAACAGGATCAAATTGACCAATCTCTCATTGCCCTAGCGACGGCTAAAAGCAAATTAAATGGCAAAGCTACTGACTTCTCTAGTCTGAAGAAACTGGTCAAGAATGAACGCCTTTTCCAAGAAAAGAATGCGAGATTTATCTATGCAGACAAGAAAGAAAAAGCAGCCTATCTTCTAACTTTTAAAGAGGCACAGGAACTCCTTAATGATCCAGGAGCGAGCCAAGAAGATGTCAAAGATGCCATTACAGCATTGAAACAAGCCAAGAGAAATCTACATGGCAAAAAACCAAAAGCGAAAAGACATCCTTAAACAGGAGTTTCTGAAGCTTTACTATTAAATGAGTCTGGAACTTTGTTTTCAGACTCATTTTTGGTTTACACTAACTAGAAAATCTGCTATAATACTAGCTAGGAAAGAAAGTCTTATGGCGTTCTTCAAGCGAGCTTGGGGTAGTGGGAGCCAAGTAGAACAAGGTAAGAAACTGGCACTTTCTGTCGTATTTTTAAAAACAATGAAGTAATAAATTAGGGTGGAACCGCGTTTCTGACGCCCCTAGGTCACAGACTTAGGAGCAAAGACACGGTTCTTTTTGCATCCAAAGTCATAAGAATTTATAAAAAAGGAGTAAACAATGTCTAAGAAATTGACTTTCCACTGCGTCAGTGGCAGAGACCTCCTTACAGTCGGACTGCCCCACGCTCAGCACTAGAGTCCCTGAGCTAGACGCAGTACTAACTCGTCTTGCCTCGTATAATCGACAAGGCAGACTCGTGTCGCAAAAAATCATTTTTTATTAAGGAGTATTCAATGTCTAAGAAATTAACATTTCAAGAAATTATTTTGACTTTGCAACAATTTTGGAATGACCAAGGTTGTATGCTCATGCAGGCTTATGATAATGAAAAAGGTGCGGGGACGATGAGTCCTTACACTTTCCTTCGTGCTATTGGGCCTGAGCCATGGAATGCAGCGTATGTAGAACCATCACGTCGTCCTGCTGACGGTCGTTATGGAGAAAATCCTAACCGTCTCTACCAACACCACCAATTCCAAGTGGTCATGAAGCCTTCTCCATCAAATATCCAAGAACTTTACCTTGAGTCTTTAGAAAAATTGGGAATCAACCCTTTGGAACACGATATTCGTTTCGTTGAGGACAACTGGGAAAACCCTTCTACTGGTTCAGCTGGTCTTGGATGGGAAGTTTGGCTTGATGGGATGGAAATCACTCAGTTCACTTATTTCCAACAAGTTGGTGGATTGGCAACTGGCCCTGTGACTTCGGAAGTTACCTATGGTTTGGAACGTTTGGCTTCTTACATTCAAGAAGTGGACTCTGTCTATGATATCGAGTGGGCCGATGGCGTAAAATATGGAGAAATTTTTATCCAGCCTGAGTACGAGCACTCAAAATATTCATTTGAAATTTCGGACCAAGAGATGTTGCTGGAAAACTTTGATAAGTTTGAAAAAGAAGCTGGTCGTGCCTTGGAAGAAGGATTGGTTCACCCTGCCTATGACTATGTTCTCAAATGTTCACACACCTTTAACCTACTTGATGCACGTGGTGCCGTATCTGTAACTGAGCGCGCAGGCTATATCGCCCGTATCCGTAACTTAGCCCGTGTAGTAGCCAAAACCTTTGTCGCAGAACGCAAACGCCTAGGCTACCCACTCTTGGATGAAGAAACAAGAGCGAAACTCCTAGCAGAAGACGCAGAATAGTAAGTAATACTGTGCCTAAAGATCGTTAAAGGCAAGTCGAAGACTTGCTAGAGAGATATGCACCGCCGTACTGTTATGTGGGGATTTTTGAAACCTTGGGTTCAAAAATCAGTCAGCTAAATCCACTTTGATGAGACTGTTGGAAATCTTAGTTTATTTGGTATAAGATTTCCTTACAGACTCACAAAAGTTAGTTAGCGACGTCCCCAGTACATAAGGTGCATATCAAAAAAGATTGAAGAAAATGTAAAGGAAAAAACATGACAAAAAACTTATTAGTAGAACTCGGTCTTGAAGAGTTACCAGCCTACGTAGTAACTCCAAGCGAAAAACAACTAGGTGAAAAAATGGCAGCCTTCCTCAAGGAAAACCGCCTGTCTTTTGAAGCCATTCAAACCTTCTCAACACCACGTCGTTTGGCTGTTCGTGTGACTGGGCTTGCAGACAAGCAATCTGATTTGACAGAAGATTTCAAGGGACCAGCAAAGAAAATCGCCTTGGATAGTGATGGAAACTTCACCAAAGCAGCCCAAGGATTTGTCCGTGGAAAAGGCTTGACGGTTGAAGATATTGAATTCCGTGAAATCAAGGGTGAAGAATATGTCTATGTTACCAAGGAAGAAGTGGGGCAACCAGTTAAAGCCATTGTTCCAGGTGTAGTAGATGTCTTGAAGTCACTGACATTCCCTGTCAGCATGCACTGGGCTAACAATACTTTTGAATATATCCGCCCTGTACACACTTTGACAGTTCTCTTGGACGAGCAAGAGTTTGATTTGGATTTCCTTGATATCAAGGGGGGGCGTATGAGTCGCGGTCATCGTTTCTTGGGACAAGAAACTAAGATTCAGTCAGCATTGAGCTACGAAGAAGACCTTCGTGAACAGTTTGTAATCGCGGATCCACGTGAACGTAAGCAAATGATTGTTGACCAAATCAAGGCAATCGAAGCTGAACATGGTGTACGTATCGAAATTGATGCTGACTTACTGAATGAAGTCTTGAACTTGGTTGAATACCCAACTGCCTTTATGGGAAGTTTTGATGCCAAATACCTTGAAGTTCCAGAAGAAGTTTTGGTGACTTCGATGAAAGAACACCAACGTTACTTCGTTGTTCGTGATCAAGATGGCAAGCTCTTGCCAAACTTCATTTCAGTTCGTAATGGAAATGCAGAGCATTTGGAAAATGTCATCAAGGGAAATGAAAAAGTCTTAGTTGCCCGCTTGGAAGACGGTGAATTCTTCTGGCGTGAAGACCAAAAATTGGTCATTTCAGATCTTGTTGAAAAATTGAACCATGTGACCTTCCATGAAAAGATTGGTTCCCTTCGTGAACACATGATTCGTACAGGTAAGATTGCCGTCCTTTTGGCGGAAAAAGCTGGTTTATCAGTGGATGAAACGATTGATCTTGCCCGCGCAGCATCCATTTACAAGTTTGACTTGTTGACAGGGATGGTTGGTGAGTTTGATGAACTCCAAGGAATTATGGGTGAGAAATATGCCCTCCTTGCTGGTGAAACTCCAGCAGTTGCGGCTGCCATTCGTGAACACTACATGCCTACATCAGCGGACGGAGCTCTCCCAGAGAGCAAGATTGGAGCCATTCTAGCCATTGCAGACAAATTGGATACGATTTTGAGTTTCTTCTCAGTAGGCTTGATTCCATCAGGTTCTAATGACCCTTATGCCCTTCGTCGTGCAACTCAAGGTGTAGTTCGTATCTTGGATGCTTTTGGTTGGCACATTGCTATGGATGAGCTGATTGATAGCCTTTATACGTTGAAATTCGACAGCTTAACTTATGAAAATAAAGCAGAGGTCATGGACTTTATCAAGGCTCGTGTCGATAAGATGATGGGTTCAACTCCAAAAGACATCAAGGAAGCAGTCCTTGCAAGTTCGAACTTTGTCGTGGCGGATATGTTGGAAGTAGCAAGTGCTCTTGTCGAAGCAAGCAAGGAAGAAAACTTCAAACCGTCTGTCGAATCCCTCTCACGTGCTTTCAATTTGGCTGAGAAAGCGGAAGGAACTGACACGGTTGATTCTGCTCTCTTTGAGAATGAAGAAGAGAAAGCCTTGGCGGAAGCAGTAGAATCACTCGTTTTATCAGGGACTGCAAGTCAGCAATTAGAACAACTCTTTGCGCTTAGTCCAGTTATTGATGCTTTCTTTGAGAATACTATGGTAATGACCGATGATCAAGATATTCGTCAAAATCGATTGTCCATCCTATCGCAATTAACCAAGAAAGCAGCTAAGCTTGCACGCTTTAACCAAATCAATACCAAGTAGACTCTCTATTAAACGAACTGTATCTTTTTATAAAGGAGATAAACATGGATTCAAAAAAAATCGCTCGTATCAACGAGCTCGCTAAAAAGAAAAAAACAGAAGGCTTAACTTCTGCTGAAAAGGTGGAACAAGCTAAACTTCGTGAGGAATATATCGAAGGCTATCGTCGCGCTGTTCGTCACCATATTGAAGGAATTAAAATTGTGGATGAGGAAGGAAATGACGTAACGCCAGAAAAACTACGCCAAGTGCAACGTGAAAAAGGTTTACATGGTCGCAGTTTAGATGATCCCAACTCATAAAATGAAAGGGTTTTGTTGATGATTTACAAAACCCTTTTTTGTTATTAGCAAAAAAAGGAGCCATTTGGCTCCTTTTGAGTTTCTTAGTTGCTTGCACCAGAAGTAGCGTCTGCGCCACCACCGTGGCCTCCAGCATCACCTGAATCAGAAGCGCCAGAAGTAGCATCAGCATTTCCATGTCCTCCAGCAGCAGGAGCAAATGGTCCGCTACCACCTACCAAACGTTGACCAGTCTCTTTTAGGTACCAGTCAAGCCATGGTTGGAAGTTAAAGACAATTTCATTGATACCAGCGTATGATCCGTCAGGATAGTACATTGCTTGGTAGTTGTGGGTGTTGATGACACCTGCAGGAGAACCTGGAACGATCGTACGGACGTATTCTTGGTTTCCGTTACGAAGGGTTCCGATAACCCACTCTACATTTTTCATACGTGCTGGTGGAAGAGATCCATGAACCGTCGACATACGGTTACCTGATTGAGGTGGTACACGTTTAGCAAACATGGTGTCTGGATCTTGGTGAGCGTTGTTGTAGTAGAGGAATTGGTTGTTGTCGTCAGCGTATGTCAATTCAAATGGCATAGCTTTCAAGAACATATCGATTTGGTTAACTGTCAAGATACCGTGGTCCAATTTGACATAGGTATCACCAGAAACAGCTCCAGTGATTGCAGCAACTTTTTCTACCCATTCTGGATCGTCAGGATCAACTTCTGTAATGGTTGTAGCAATTGGTTTTCCACAATCCAAGTCTTCTGGTTCGATTGGTTTTGGTTTTTTCAATTTCGAAACGACTCCTACGTATTTTACAAAGTTATCTAAGCAAGTTTCAAGGAATTTAACAGTTCCTTCGTTGGTGATGTTTCCATTGTTATCAAAAGCTTCTTTGGCTTTACCAAGAAGGAACTCATTTCCTGGAAGCGTGTAGGCATTAACACCTGGAGCATCAAGGATTTTACGAAGGTGAACTTGTGCACGTGATGTTCCTTGGTCATAGTATGATGCACCCACAATCATAACAGGCTTGTTTTCAAATGGATGAACTTCGTATGAAAGCCATTCAAGTACAGATTTGAGAGAAGCTGAGATAGTGTGGTTGTGCTCAGGAGTAGCGATAATGACACCATCAGCACGTGTAATCTTGTTATACAAGAAACGCAATTGGAAGCTTTCGTCCCATTTTTCGTCTTGGTTAAACATTGGAACTTCGTCGATTTCAAGGACTTCTAATTCAAATTTGAATTTGAAATTGCGACGGATAAATTCCAAGAGTTTGCGGTTATATGATTGATCGTAGTTTGATCCAACAAGTCCAACAAATTTCATTCTTTCGGTCTCCTATCTTACAAATTTTCCCAGTCGAATTCTTCAGCATCTTTGCGAAGCAATTCTTGTGCATTGCGCAATTTCTCAGTAATCTTCACAAAGATACGGAAGTCATCAAAGATGGCATCCAATTTCTTGATAACATCAAGGTCAACCAAGTCTCCACTTGGGTTAAATGCTTGAAGAGAGTGAGAAAGCAAGAATTCATCTGGTAGAACATTTGCCTTAATTTCAGGAGCGTTCAAGATTTGACGAAGTTGCAATTGAGCACGAGATGAACCAAGAGTACCGTAAGAAGCACCAGTGATCATGATTGGTTTGTTCAAAAGTGGGTAGATACCATAGGATAGCCAAGCAAGAGCGCTCATCAAAACTGCAGGGATAGAGTGGTCGTACTCAGGAGTACCGATAATCACACCGTCAGATGCTTCAATTTTAGCTGCAATCTCAAGAATTTCAGCCGGAAGTTGCTTATCTGCTGGTTTGTTGAAAACAGGGATGTCCTTAATTTCAACGAGTTCAATTTCAGCCTTGTCGGCGAAGTGTTTTTGCATGTATTGGAGTAATTGGCGGTTTGTAGAACGTTTAGAGTTCGTTCCAACAATGGCAATAAGTTTTAGCATGAGATTTCCTTTCTCTTTTTACATAATACAATTTTGAAGGCCTGAAGAACATACAAGGCGTCCCTCTTTGTCGATGAGGATGGCTTCAATACCATCTATACTTTCGACTTGCCAGAGGATAGAAGCGCTTCGTTCTCCGAAAAGGCGCGTTGTCCATATCTCACCATCAACGGATTTATCAGAGACAATCGTTAGGCTAGCAAGATTGGTATCGACAGGGAATCCTGTCTCACTATCAAAGATATGGTGATAGTCTTTTCCATCTACTGTCAGGTGGCGTTCATAGATACCTGAAGTGACAACGGATTTGTTAGACACAGGAATAGTCAGGAGATGATTGCCACGAGGATTTCGCGGATCTTGAATCCCAATCTGCCAGGCTTTCCCTTCTTTGGCTTGATTGTTCCCGATGGTGAGAATATTTCCTCCGAGATTGATCAGGGCAGAGGTGACACCGTGTTCTTTCAAATACTGGGCAACCTTATCTGCACTATAGCCCTTGGCTAAACAACCTAAATCAAGCTTCATTCCTTTCTTCTCTAAAAAGACAGTAGAGTTAGTCGGATCTAACTTGATAAAATGTGGGTCAACTAGTGGCAAGACAGCTTCAATTTCGTTTAACTCTGGAAGTCGCGCATCTGCAAATCCGATTCGCCAGGTTTGAATCAAGGGACCGATACTGATATTTAGATGGCTAGAGGGAGCTAGGCTGTGCTCTAGTCCAAGAGCAATCAGTTCAAACAGGTCAGGATGAACCTTAACAGGTGTGATTCCAGCCTGGTAGTTGATTTCCATCAGTTCGGATTCTTGACTATTGGCGTTGAAGCGGTATTCGAGCTCCTTAAGCAAGTCAAAAGCGCCCTGAAGCAGGATTTCTGCCCGCTCATCTACTAATGAAATCGTGATAGTTGTTCCCATTAGCCGTTCAGAACGTGAATGAAGAGGCAAGCTACCAGCTCCTTTCTTTTCATAGGAAATCATTCAATATAAGTTGGTTAAAGAAAAATTAAACCCCTTACATTTTATTTCCATGTAACTAGCATACCATAAAGTCAGCGTTTTCACAAATGGATTTTGACAAAAAGTCAAGAAATATGCTCAAAAAATATAAGAAAAGGATAGAAACTCAAAACAATCAATATAATAAAGCTTAAAATTGCTTAAAAAAAGAGAATTCTAAGCAAATACCTTGTAAACGCTAACAGTAAATGTTATACTAGAGAAGTAAATTAAATTTTAAAGGTAGGAATTTTTCTATGAGTAAAATTGTTGTAGTTGGTGCTAACCACGCTGGTACAGCTTGTATTAATACAATGTTGGATAACTTTGGTCATGAGAACGAAATCGTAGTATTTGACCAAAACTCAAATATTTCATTCCTTGGTTGTGGAATGGCGCTTTGGATCGGGAAACAAATTGATGGCCCAGAAGGTCTCTTCTACTCTGATAAAGAAAAATTGGAAGCAAAAGGTGCTAAAATTTACATGAACTCACCAGTTCTTTCAATTGACTACGATAACAAAGTTGTGACTGCTGAAGTTGAAGGTAAAGAACACAAAGAGTCTTATGATAAATTAATCTTTGCAACTGGTTCAACTCCAATCTTGCCTCCAATCGAAGGTGTAGAAATCGTTAAGGGTAACCGCGAATTCAAAGCGACTCTTGAAAATGTTCAATTTGTTAAGTTGTACCAAAATGCAGAAGAAGTCATCGAAAAACTTGCTGACAAGAGCAAACACCTTGAGCGCATTGCCGTTGTTGGTGGTGGTTACATCGGTGTTGAGCTGGCTGAAGCTTTCGAACGTCTTGGAAAAGAAGTGGTGCTTGTTGATATCGTAGACACTGTTTTGAACGGCTACTATGACAAAGACTTTACCCAAATGATGGCGAAGAACTTGGAAGACCACAACATCCGTTTGGCACTCGGTCAAACAGTTAAAGCCATCCAAGGTGACGGTAAAGTTGAACGCTTGGTAACAGACAAAGAAACATTTGATGTAGATATGGTGGTTCTTGCAGTTGGTTTCCGTCCAAACACAGCTCTTGCTGACGGTAAGATTGAACTTTTCCGCAACGGTGCCTTCCTTGTAGACAAGAAACAAGAAACATCTATCCCAGGTGTATACGCTGTTGGTGACTGTGCGACTGTTTATGACAATGCTCGTAAAGACACTAGCTACATCGCTCTTGCATCTAACGCTGTACGTACTGGTATCGTTGGTGCTTACAATGCTTGTGGACATGAATTGGAAGGAATCGGTGTGCAAGGATCAAACGGTATTTCAATCTATGGTCTTCACATGGTTTCAACTGGTTTGACTCTTGAAAAAGCAAAAGCAGCAGGTTACAATGCAACTGAAACTGGCTTTAATGATCTTCAAAAACCAGAATTTATGAAGCATGACAACCACGAAGTTGCCATCAAGATTGTCTTTGATAAAGACAGCCGCGAAATCCTTGGTGCACAAATGGTTTCACATGATGCTGCTATCAGTATGGGAATCCATATGTTCTCACTTGCTATCCAAGAGCATGTAACAATCGATAAATTGGCCTTGACAGACCTATTCTTCTTGCCACACTTCAACAAACCATACAACTACATCACAATGGCTGCACTTACAGCTGAAAAATAACAATAGCTGAGCTATCTGGCCTTAAGTTAAGGTCAGATAGTTTTTTTAATCCATCTGTACCCAGACAATTATTGTTTTTCTATCTTGTACTTCATTCTAATCTGGCCTAAAATGAAATGGTAGCTACCAATACAAATGATGAGGATTAAGAAATGACTGAAAATCGTTATGAACTAAATAAAAACTTGGCACAGATGCTCAAAGGTGGGGTTATCATGGACGTTCAGAACCCTGAACAGGCTCGTATCGCAGAGGCTGCTGGTGCGGCAGCTGTTATGGCCTTGGAACGGATGCCAGCTGATATTCGTGCAGCTGGTGGAGTTTCTCGTATGAGTGATCCAAAGATGATTAAGGAAATCCAAGAAGCGGTCAGTATTCCAGTGATGGCCAAGGTCAGAATCGGGCATTTTGTTGAAGCTCAGATTTTAGAGGCTATTGAGATTGACTATATCGATGAGAGTGAAGTGCTGTCTCCAGCAGACGATCGTTTCCATGTGGACAAGAAAGAATTCCAAGTTCCTTTTGTCTGTGGAGCTAAGGATTTGGGTGAAGCCTTGCGTCGTATCGCTGAGGGAGCTTCCATGATTCGGACAAAAGGAGAACCGGGTACAGGAGATATCGTCCAAGCCGTTCGCCATATGCGTATGATGAATCAAGAAATTCGCCGTATTCAAAATCTACGCGAAGATGAACTTTATGTGGCAGCAAAAGAACTCCAAGTCCCTGTAGAATTGGTCCAATACGTTCATGAACATGGAAAATTACCAGTTGTCAACTTTGCAGCCGGAGGTGTTGCAACACCAGCAGATGCTGCGCTAATGATGCAACTGGGTGCAGAGGGGGTCTTTGTCGGTTCAGGTATTTTCAAATCAGGCGACCCTGTTAAACGAGCAAGTGCTATTGTCAAAGCGGTAACCAACTATCAAAATCCTCAAATTTTGGCTCAAATCTCTGAAGACCTAGGGGAAGCCATGGTTGGTATCAATGAGAATGAAATCCAAATTCTCATGGCTGAGCGAGGAAAATAGATGAAAATTGGAATATTGGCCTTGCAAGGTGCCTTTGCAGAACATGCAAAAGTGTTAGATAAATTAGGAGTCGAGAGTGTCGAAATCAGAAATTTAGAGGATTTTCAACAACATCAGAGTGACTTGGTGGGTTTGATATTACCTGGCGGTGAGTCTACAACCATGGGCAAGCTCTTGCGCGACCAGAACATGCTACTTCCCATCCGAGAAGCCATTCTATCTGGATTACCCGTTTTTGGGACCTGTGCGGGCTTGATTTTGCTGGCTAAGGAAATCACTTCTCAGGAAGAAAGTCATCTTGGAACTATGAATATAGTGGTTCAGCGCAATGCCTATGGACGCCAACTAGGAAGTTTTTATACAGAGGCAGAATGTAAGGGAGTTGGCAAGATTTCGATGACCTTTATCCGTGGTCCGATTATCAGTAGTGTTGGAGAGGGTGTAGAAATTCTAGCAACAGTTGATAATCAAATCGTTGCTGCGCAAGAAAAAAATATGCTGGTAACCTCTTTTCATCCAGAATTGACAGATGATGCTCGCTTGCACCAGTATTTTATCAATATGTGTAAAGAAAAAAGTTGAGAAAAGATTCTCAACTTTTTTACATGTAATAAACAATCGCGATATATTGGAGTGCAGATGCTGCTAGGATAAAGAGATGCCAAATCATGTGGAAATAAGGCTTTTTCTTGGCGTAAAATCCAGCTCCAACTGTATAACAGAGTCCGCCAGTTACCATGAGACTCCAGAAAATTGGCGTTGTTTGACTGATAATGGCAGGAATGATAGCCAGAACCAACCAGCCCATAATCAGGTAAAGGGCAAGACTGAATTTCTCATTGACCTTTTTAGCAAAGATTTTATAGAGGATGCCAAAGATGGTCGTTCCCCACTGAATGGCAATGATCAGATAGCCAAACCAGTTATTCATCAAAGTCAAGACGACCGGCGTATAAGAGCCTGCGATAGCTACGTAAATCATAGAATGGTCGATGATTCGTAAGACGTATTTGTGGGTCGAACCATAGGCCATAGAGTGGTAAATGGTTGACGAGAGGAACATGAGAAAGAGACTGATAACAAAGATAGAAACACCAAAAGATGATAAAAATCCATGTGCTTCATAACTATAGGTGGATGAAATAGGGAGTAGGATGAGCATGATAACGGCACCTACAGCATGGGTCACGCTATTAGCAATCTCCTCTCCAAAACTGAGTTTTTTACTGAGTTTTAGACTGGTATTCATTGGATTTCCTCCTCTTCTTTGATAAGGATTAAGTCTAGAGTTTGATGATAGAGTTTAACCGTTTGACAGCTAGTTTGGATAATAGGATTTTCTGGATCAATCCCATGGTTCATGTAGTCCACAAAAGCGTCGTAGAGCTGGTCTGAGCTTGCTTGAGTTTGTAGAGTATTCAGTGTCTGAGCGATTTCTTGGATCGAAAAGACAGACTTGAGAGTGGTGATGGCAATCAAACGTGCAATCTGTTTGCGTTGGTATTTTTTCTTGTCTGGCTTTGTCAGGTAACCATGTTTGACATAGTTATTGACCATGGATGCTGTTAGCCCCTTGTCCTTATCTGGAGAGACAGGGTCACAGACCTGATTGACATAAAGTAAAACTTGATCCAGATAGAGGTCAATGTTTGGAATGTCTTCCCATTTTGGGTAGGAAAAGTTAGAATTCATTTCCAACTCCTTTTTATCTAGTTTTGATAACTAGATTATAAAATAATAAAAAACAAAAGTCAAGTTTCAACTGCTTGTAGAAAGCTTTAAATTATGCTATGATGAGAGAAACTAGTTAGAAATGAGGGAAAAAGATGGAGATTCGTTTAGCTTTTCCAAACGAAGTAGATGCGATTATGCAGGTGATGGAGGAAGCCAAGAAATGTTTAGCAGATGCCGGTAGCGACCAGTGGCAAAATGGCTATCCAAATGCCGACATCATTATTGATGATATCATCTCTGGTCAAGCCTATGTGGCCTTGGAAGAAGGAGAACTACTAGCCTATGCTGCTGTGACCAAGAGCTCAGAGAAAGCCTATGAAGCCATTTATGAAGGGAGTTGGCAGGGGGGAGAATCAGAATATCTGGTCTTTCACCGTATCGCTGTTGCAGCAGATATCCAAGGACAAGGTGTTGCTCAGACTTTCCTAGAAGGCTTGATTGAAGGTTTTGATTATCTAGATTTTCGTTCAGATACGCATGTACAAAACAAGGCCATGCAGCATATCTTTGAAAAGCTAGGCTTCCAACAGGTTGGTAAGGTTCCAGTTGATGGGGAACGTTTGGCCTATCAGAAATTAAAAAAATGAAGCAGAATACGTACGCAAAAATGCTCTACCCGTCGCCAATTGGAACCTTATCCTTAGTTGCTGACGAGCAATATCTGTATGGAATTTGGGTACAGGACCAAACTCACTTTGAGAGGGGATTAGGGGATGAAACGATAGAAGAAGTTGCTAGCCATCCTGTATTAGAGCAAGTTATTTCCTATTTAGATACCTATTTCGAAGGCAGTGTTCAGGACCTATCTGACTTACCTTTGGCTCCTATTGGAACGGATTTTGAAAAGCGAGTCTGGGCTTACTTGCAGAGCATTCCTTATGGTCAAACAGTAACTTACGGACAAATAGCTCAAGATCTGCAAGTGGCTTCTGCCCAAGCGATTGGTGGAGCAGTGGGGCGTAATCCTTGGTCCATCCTCGTACCCTGTCACCGTGTGCTGGGATCAGGCAATCGTCTGACAGGCTATGCATCGGGAGTCGAAAAGAAAGCCTGGCTCTTGCAACATGAAGGTGCAGCATTTCAAGAAAATAAAAAATAGAAAGAAAAGAAGATGTTAGAATTTATCGAATACCCAAAATGTTCAACTTGTAAGAAAGCAAAAAATGAATTGGATCAACTTGGACTAGAATACCAAGATGTCCACATCGTAGAAGAAACCCCAAGTGAAGACGTGATTTTGAACTGGTTAGAAACTTCCGGTTTTGAAGTGAAACAATTTTTCAATACTAGCGGGATCAAATACCGCGAACTAGGCCTAAAAGATAAGGTAGGAAGTTTGTCAAAACAAGAAGCAGCCAAGCTTCTAGCCAGTGATGGTATGTTATTGAAACGTCCAATTTTGGTGGAGAATGGTGCTGTTAAACAAATCGGTTATAGAAAAACCTATGAGGACTTAGGTTTGAGATAGTTTTTATTTATCTCCTTGATAGGTAAAATATATAGCCTCCCTGTTTTAAAGTGTGATAAACTAGAAGGTAGACAAAGTCTGCTTTTCCCGTAGCAAATAATTTGCTTGCGAGCAGAAGTATGGTAGAATGAATCATTATCAGGAGAGGATGTTTTTATGACTGTTACAACATTTTTAGCATCAGATTGGTACCAAAGTTTGATGCAACTCATTCCGGATGGCAAGCTCTTTAGTTTGCGTTCGGTCTTTGATGGAATTCCAAGGATTGTCCAGCAACTGCCTACAACCTTGATGTTGACGCTTGGAGGTGCACTCTTTGGTTTGCTACTTGCCCTGATTTTTGCCATTGTTAAGATCAATCGTGTTAAGATTTTATATCCCTTGCAGGCCTTTTTCGTTAGCTTCTTAAAAGGTACTCCAATCCTAGTTCAACTTATGTTGACCTACTACGGAATTCCTTTGGCACTGAAAGCTATCAACCAACAATGGGGCACTGGTTTCAATATCAATGCGATTCCAGCAGCGCTTTTTGCGATTGTGGCCTTTGCTTTTAATGAGGCGGCTTATGCAAGTGAAACGATTCGTGCAGCCATCCTTTCTGTTAATCCAGGTGAAATTGAGGCGGCGCGTAGTCTGGGTATGACTCGTGCTCAAGTTTATCGTCGCGTGATTATTCCAAATGCGGCGGTGGTAGCGACACCGACTTTGATTAACTCTCTTATCGGTTTGACCAAGGGAACTTCTCTAGCCTTTAGTGCGGGTGTTGTTGAAGTTTTTGCTCAAGCTCAGATTTTGGGTGGAGCAGATTATCGTTACTTTGAGCGTTTCATCTCCGTAGCCCTTGTTTATTGGGTAGTCAATATCGGAATTGAAAGCCTCGGTCGTTTCATCGAGAGAAAAATGGCTATTTCTGCACCTGATACAGTGCAAACAGATGTGAAAGGAGACCTTCGTTAATGATTAAGATTTCGAATTTAAGCAAATCCTTTTCAGGACAAACTGTCTTGGATCATCTGGACTTGGATATCCAAAAAGGGGAGGTAGTGGCCTTGATTGGTTCATCTGGAGCTGGGAAATCAACCTTTCTTCGTAGTTTGAACTATCTTGAAACTCCAGATAGTGGAACGATTCAGATTGACAATTTTAAAGTTGATTTTTCTCAGATTAGCCAAGAAGAAATCCTAACCCTTCGTCGCAAGTTGTCTATGGTTTTCCAACAGTTTAATTTGTTTGAACGCCGAACTGCTCTTGACAATGTTAAGGAAGGTTTGGTTGTTGTCAAGAAATTATCGGATGAGGAAGCAACAAAAATCGCCAAGGAAGAGTTGGCTAAAGTTGGTCTTTCTGACCGTGAAAACCATTACCCTCGCCACTTATCAGGTGGACAAAAGCAACGGGTTGCCCTCGCGCGTGCGCTTGCTATGAAACCAGATGTCTTGCTCTTGGACGAGCCCACTTCAGCCCTTGACCCGGAGTTGGTCGGTGAAGTAGAAAAGTCTATTGCAGATGCTGCCAAGTCAGGTCAGACCATGATTTTGGTCAGTCATGATATGTCTTTTGTAACCCAAGTGGCAGACAAGGTTTTATTCCTAGATAAAGGGAAAATCATCGAGTCTGGCACACCGGATGAAATCATCAATCATCCAAAAGAAGAACGGACAAAAGAATTCTTCGCTAGTTACAAACGGACTTATATTTGATATAATAGAAAAAGGAAAACTCAGTTAGTTGGACTAGCTGAGTTTACTCTTTAAAAAAGATAGAAACGAGAGAGATCATGCTGCTGCAACTGTTTTCTTTATATTTCGAGAGTTTGATCTTAACGACCATCCTTGTCGTGATTTTTCTGGGGATTTGGATTGGATTGAGAGCCATGTCTGGTGTGGACAAGACAGCCAAGGCTCGTCAAGCTCATCTCTATGATATGATTATGATTGGAGTTTTGGTCGTTCCGGTGTTATCCTTTGCCGTCATGAGTCTCATTTTAGTTTTTAGAGCATAATGCTTGCTAAATAAACTTCAAACAGTTAGAATAAAGATAGTTACAACAAGAAAGAAGGAATCGAAATGTACGATACAATTATTATCGGTGCTGGGCCTGCGGGAATGACAGCTGCCTTATATGCGGCTCGAAGCAATTTGAAAGTTGCTCTCATTGAAGGTGGTCTGCCAGGTGGGCAAATGAACAACACATCTGATATTGAAAACTATCCAGGTTATGCCAACATCAGTGGACCTGAATTGGCTGAAAAAATGTTTGAACCACTTGAAAACCTTGGAGTGGAGCATCTTTATGGCTATGTTGAAAATATTGAAGACCAGGGGGACTATAAGAAGGTAATCACTGATGATCAAGTTTACGAAACCCGTACTGTCATCGTGGCAACTGGGTCAAAACACCGTCTCTTGGGTGTTCCCGGAGAAGAAGAACTGAACAGTCGAGGTGTTTCTTACTGTGCAGTCTGTGATGGAGCTTTCTTCCGTGACCAAGATTTGTTGGTAGTTGGTGGCGGAGATTCAGCGGTAGAAGAGGCTCTGTTCTTGACTCGCTTTGCCAAGTCTGTCACTATCGTTCACCGTCGTGACCAACTTCGTGCCCAAAAGGTTTTGCAAGACCGTGCCTTTGCAAATGAGAAAGTCAACTTTATCTGGGACTCTGTCGTCAAGGAAATTAAAGGTGAAAACCGAGTAGAATCTGTCGTATTTGAAAATGTAAAGACGGGTCAAGTGACAGAGCAAGCCTTTGGAGGTGTCTTTATCTATGTTGGTTTGGATCCCGTTAGCGATTTTGTTAAGGATTTGAACATCCAAGATCAGGCAGGCTGGATTGTAACAGATAACCACATGAAGACTGCCGTTGACGGTATCTTTGCAGTTGGTGATGTTCGCCAGAAAGACCTTCGTCAAGTCACAACAGCAGTTGGAGATGGGGCTATCGCAGGTCAAGAAGCCTATAAATTTATCACTGAACATAGTTAATACTCTTCGAAAATCTCTTCAAACCACGTCAACGTCGCCTTGGATTATATATGAGACTGACTTCGTCAGTTCTATCTGCAACCTCAAAACAGTGTTTTGAGCAGCTTGCGGCTAGTTTGCTCTTTGATTTTCATTGAGTATAATCATAAAAAAGTTTCCAATCAATCTGATTGGAAACTTTTTTATAGTCGATTTCGGAAAACTTCGTACATGAGAATGGCTGCAGCAACACTGGCATTGAGACTTTGAACATGTCCATTCATCGGAATGGTAATCATCTCATCAACCTGTTTTTTGATGTTGCTCGAGATGCCTTTTCCTTCATTTCCGATGATGAGGGCGATTTTCCCTTTTGTATTCCACTTGTGGCAAGGGGTACCGTTCATATCCGTTCCAAAGGTCCAGAAGCCTTCGTCCTTGAGCTTATCTAAGGTTTGACTAAGGTTAGTCACTCGAGCAATCGGTACGTGCTCAATAGCTCCAGTAGCCGTTTTGGCAACGACTGGAGTTACACCGACAGCTCTGTGCTTAGGAATGATGACTCCTGAAACGTTGGTTGCATCAGCAGTTCTCAAGATAGAACCTAAGTTGTGAGGGTCAGTTAACCCGTCCAGAATCAATAGCAAAGGATTTTCTTCTTGGCGTATTTTTGCAAGGATGTGATCCAGCTCGCTATAGGCAAATTCAGAAACTCGAAGGACAAATCCTTGATGGACAGCGCCTTCGGTCATTTCAGAGAGGGATTTTTTTGAGGTCCAAGAGATGGAGACCTTTTTCTCAGCAGCCAGTTCCTTTACTTTCTCAACATTCTTACCTCGGAGATCATCTTGGAGGTAGAGTTTGTTTCCTGTATTTGCAAGGAGGGCTTCGGTAACGGCGTGGACGCCATAGACAATATCATTTGTTTTCATGCCTTTATTATAACACAAAACCCCGTCTTGCAACGGGATTTTCTTTATTCGAGGATGAGGAGTCCATCTTTGATAGCAAATGGGTCTTTCTCATTGATACGATCGTAGAACATGATTCCGTTGATGTGGTCAATTTCATGTTGGACAACGATAGAGTTGTATCCTTTGAGCTTGATACGGTGTTTTTCTCCGTCCTTGTCAAAGTAATCAACAGTGACGCGAGCATGACGAACAACATAGCCGGGAACTACACGGTCGACAGATAGGCACCCTTCTCCTTCACCGAGGGCGGCGTCCTGAACAGAGTGAGAGACGATTTTGGGATTGTACATAACAGCTTGCAGGTCGTAGGCTTCCTGAGGAGTTTCACCTTCTTCCACAATATTTGGCACTAAAACAGCGATAATGCGTTTTGAGATATCTAACTGAGGAGCGGCCAATCCAACCCCACCGCGGAGTCCCATCTTTTCAGCCATAACAGGATCCTGAGAATTTTTGAGGAATTGCATCATCTTTTCTCCAAGGATGATTTCCTGGTCAGACAGTGGGAAAGTGACCTCCTCAGCAACCGCGCGTAAAGTTGGGTTCCCCTCACGGATAATATCGTTCATATTAATTAAATGAGCAGCTTTTGTAATACGTTCTATAGCAGACATTTTCTCTCCTTTCATTACCTCTACATGATAACACAAAATAGACGAGAAAGAAAGTCACAGAAGTTCCTAAAAAATAATATAATAAACGGTATTCCTCTTTTGTCTGTGGTATAATAGAAGAAAAGGCTTGCAGTAAAAGCAAGGGGGGGATAAAGATGGAAAAGCGACAAGATAGACGGTCTCATGGTCCTATTTTTGGATTGTTGAAGAGTGGTATTGGTTTCTTTAGGAATTATAAATCTTGGACAAATGCTCAGTTTATTACGGTGTTGCTACTTGCAGTTACCTTGTCTATGGGGCTGAACTTGTTGGGCCAAGCAGTACAAGGGAACAAGGGAACAAGTCCGAGTGGTCAAACTCTTGATTCTGCTCAGACGTCTGGTCAATCCAAGGAAAATCAGTCTGATGAAACGACAGCCCGTATCATGGCAAATGGTGACCTTCTCTACCATATTCCTATCTACCGAACAGCTCTGAAAGAAGACGGTAGCTACGATTTCCACGAAAATTTTGAGTATGTAAAACCCTGGCTCAAACAAGCGGATTTAGTGCTTGGTGATTTTGAAGGAACGGTGAACAAGGACCACTACTTGGCAGGTTATCCTCTCTTTAATGCACCTGGAGAAGTCATGGATGCAATCAAGGATGCAGGCTACCAAGTTCTAGACTTAGCTCATAATCATATTTTGGATTCTCAAATTGAGGGAGTGGTTTCGACAGCAGAAGCTATTGAAAAGGCTGGAATGACACCCATCGGAGTCTACACACATGAATCCCGAGACCAAGCCCCTATAGTCATCAAGGAAGTCAATGGTATCAAGGTAGCTCTCCTGGCCTATTCCTACGGTTTTAATGGCATTGAGCAGTATATCTCTCAAGAGGACTATAATCGTTATCTTTCTGATTTGAATGAAGATAAGATGAAGGCAGAAATCGAGCGTGCAGAGAAGGAAGCGGATATTACTGTCATCATGCCTCAGATGGGAATTGAGTACCAGCTAGAACCAACGGAAGAACAGAAAACACTGTACCACAAGATGATTGACTGGGGAGCTGATATTATTTTTGGAGGGCATCCTCACGTCGTTGAACCTGCTGAAACAGTTGAAAAAGATGGTGACAAAAAACTGATCATCTACTCCATGGGGAATTTCCTCTCAAATCAGCGCATTGAAACCATGCAAGATGAGGAAAATGCCAAGTGGACGGAGCGCGGTGTTCTCATGGATGTGACCATTAAGAAAAAAGATGGCAAGACTAGGATTGAAACGGCGAAAGCGCATCCTACTTGGGTCAATCGAACACCCAAAGGGACTTACTCTCCAGAAGGCTATCCGCTCTTCCTCTATCAGACCTATATCCTAGAGGACTTCATTGAGGGAGGCAGTCACCGTGACAAGTTGGACGAGGCGACCAAGGAACGAATTGACACGGCCTATAAAGAAATGAATGAACATGTAGGGTTGAAGTGGTAGACGCTCACTCTAAAGGAGATATGATGACGATTAAATTAATTGCAACAGACATGGATGGAACCTTGCTAGACCCGAGGGGGCAGCTAGATCTGCCCCGCTTGGAAAAGATTTTAGATCAGCTGGATCAAAGGGATATCCGTTTTGTCATTGCGACAGGGAATGAAGTTCACCGTATGAGGCAATTACTGGAGCACTTGGCGAGTAGAGTGATCTTGGTTGTTGCTAACGGCGCTCGTATATTTGAGTATGATACGCTACTTCAGGCCCAGACTTGGGATGATGCTATGGTTGACAAGACTCTCCTTCATTTTAAAGGGAGAGAGTGTCGAGATCAGTTCGTCGTTACCAGTATGAATGGGAGTTTTGTCAAGGAAGGAACGGTTTTTACAGACCTGGAAAAATTTATGACTCCAGAGATGATTGAAAAACTTTATCAAAGGACAAATTTTGTGGATGAGCTAAACTCAGACCTCTTTGGAGGAGTTCTAAAGATGAGCATGGTCGTTGGTGAAGAACGTTCTAGTTCAGTTTTGCAGGAAATCAATGATCTCTTTGATGGTCGTGTAAGGGCTGTTTCTAGCGGTTATGGCTGTATCGATATCCTGCAGGCTGGGGTTCACAAGGCTTGGGGATTGGAAGAATTACTCAAGCGCTGGGATTTGACATCAGAACAAATTATGGCTTTTGGTGATAGCGAAAATGATGTTGAGATGTTGGAGATGGCTGGAATTGCCTATGCGATGGAAAATGCTGATGATGAGGCCAAGGCAGTTGCAACTGCCCTAGCTCCAGCTAACAGCCAGGCGGGCGTTTATCAAGTTCTAGAGAATTGGTTAGAGAAAGAGGGATAGGGTGGCAGTACAGTTATTAGAGAATTGGCTCTTAAAGGAGCAGGAAAAAATTCAAACCAAGTATCGTGAATTGAATCAAGTATCTGTTCTAGAGCCAGATATCATCTTTATCGGCGATTCGATAGTGGAGTATTACCCTCTTCAAGAGTTGTTGGGAACTGCCAAGACGATTGTTAATCGTGGCATCCGAGGCTATCAGACGAGATTGTTATTAGAGAATTTGGATGCCCATCTTTATGGTGATGCTGTCGATCAAATTGTTCTCCTAATAGGAACAAATGATATTGGAAAAGATATTCCCATGAATGATGCTTTGGATAATCTTGAGCGTGTAATCCAATCGATTGCCCGAGAATATCCGCTGTCACAAATAAAACTCCTTTCTATTCTGCCAGTCAATGAAGGAGAAGAATACAAGCAGACAGTATATATTCGTACCAATGAAAAGATCAGAGAATGGAATCAAGCCTATGAGGCTCTAGCATCCGCCTATATGCAGGTAGATTTTGTGCCGATTTATGATAGTTTGACAGATTCAAAAGGACAACTTCAATCAGCCTATACAACGGATGGCCTCCATCTAAGTGTAGCCGGTTATCAAGCTTTATCAGATGCTTTGAAAACGTATCTGTTCTAAAGAATTGGCTTGATTTTGCATTTTTTTTGAAGATAGGTTATAATAGTTCTAACATCCTGGGGTCGTTACGGATTCGACAGGCATTATGAGGCATATTTTGCAACCCGTGTGGCGACGTAAACGCTCAGTTAAATATAACTGCAAAAAATAACACTTCTTACGCTCTAGCTGCCTAAAAACCAGCAGGCGTGACCTGATTTGGATTGCTCGTGTTCAATGACAGGTCTTATGATTAGCGAGATACGATCAAGCCTTGTCTAGTGGTTTGATAAGAGATTAATAGACTCGCAGTTCCTAGGCTTGAGTTATGTGTCGAGGGACTGTTAAAACAATACATAACCTATGGTTGTAGACAAATATGTTGGCAGGTGTTTGGACGTGGGTTCGACTCCCACCGGCTCCATTATTCTTTCGCTAAACTTGGAAAAACGTTGTTAAATCAACGTTTTTTGTTTTTGCCTTTTGTATTCCTTGGTATTCTTTTGCTAAAAAAGGATACAACATTTTTGTCGTATCCTAGAAATCTATATCCTTTTGTTTTATGAAATCATATAGTGTTTGTATTATTTGATTTTTAAATACTTGTGATAAAAAAACTGCACCGAAATGCAGTTTTTGTTTTTCTACGGAAGACATGGGATTCGAACCCACGCACGCTGTTACACGCCTACCGCGTTTCCAACACGGCCTCTTAAGCCTCTTGAGTAATCTTCCAATACTTACTCAAATAGTCTACCATAAAGCCACTTATCTTGCAATAAAAATTTTGGAAATAAGAAAAATGATAGAATTTGAAAGAAAATGATAAAAAATGCTTGACTTTGATAGAAATTGTGCTAGAATGAATAGTGTAAACGATAACAGGAGGTGATTTGGTGTTAAAAACTGAGCGGAAGCAACTGATTTTAGAGGAGTTAAATCAACATCATGTAGTTTCCCTAGAAAAATTGGTTAATCTATTAGAAACATCAGAATCGACAGTACGAAGAGATTTGGATGAGTTGGAGGCTGAAAACAAGCTTCGCCGTGTGCATGGTGGAGCAGAATTGCCCCACTCCTTGCAGGAAGAAGAAACCATCCAAGAAAAATCTGTCAAAAACCTTCAAGAGAAGAAGCTACTGGCTCAAAAAGCAGCCTCTCTTATTAAGGAGCAAGATGTTATCTTTATTGATGCTGGAACGACAACTGCTTTTTTAATCAAGGAATTGGTTAATAAGAATATCACAGTTGTGACCAACTCCATTCATCATGCGGTTCAGTTGGTTGAAAAACAGATTCCAACTGTCATGGTTGGAGGAAGTGTCAAGATGGCAACAGATGCATGTATCGGTGGAGTTGCTCTTAATCAAATTAACCAATTGCACTTTGACCGTGCCTTTATCGGGATGAATGGTGTAGACGATGGCTATTATACGACTCCTGACATGGAGGAGGGAGCTGTGAAACGTGCCATTTTGGAGAATGCCAAACAAACCTATGTCTTGGTCGATTCGTCTAAGATTGGACAAACTTGCTTTGCCAAGGTAGCACCTCTCAAACGCGCTATTGTTATCACAAGTCAAGGGCATGAGCTCTTGCAGGCTATTAAGGAGAAAACGGAGGTAATAGAAGTATGATTTATACAGTCACACTCAATCCATCCATTGACTATATCGTGCGCTTGGACCAAGTTCAAGTCGGTAGTGTCAATCGTATGGACAGTGATGATAAGTTTGCTGGTGGGAAAGGAATCAATGTCAGTCGTGTTTTGAAACGTTTGGATATTCCTAATACTGCGACTGGATTTATCGGAGGATTTACTGGTAAATTTATCACAGATACTTTGGCAGAGGAAGAAATCGAGACTCGTTTTGTCCAAGTAGCAGAAGATACTCGTATTAATGTTAAAATCAAAGCAGACCAAGAAACAGAAATCAACGGAACGGGTCCTAATGTTGAACCGGCTCAGCTAGAAGAATTGAAAGCTATTTTGTCTAGTCTGACAGCAGATGATACGGTTGTGTTTGCGGGTTCGAGTGCTAAGAACCTAGGTAATGTTATTTACAAAGATTTGATTGCCTTGACACGCCAGACTGGTGCGCAAGTGGTTTGTGACTTTGAAGGACAGACCTTGATTGATAGTTTGGACTACCAACCACTTTTGGTTAAACCAAACAATCACGAGCTTGGAGCTATCTTTGGAGTGAAACTCGAAAGTTTAGATGAAATCGAGAACTATGCTCGTCAGTTACTGGCCAAAGGAGCTCAAAACGTCATTATCTCCATGGCTGGTGACGGTGCCCTTCTTGTCACATCTGAGGGAGCATACTTCGCAAAACCTATCAAGGGAACAGTCAAAAATTCAGTGGGAGCTGGTGACTCTATGGTTGCTGGATTTACAGGTGAATTTGTCAAATCTAAAGATGCAGTAGAAGCCTTCAAGTGGGGAGTAGCTTGTGGAACAGCAACTACCTTCTCGGATGACTTGGCAACAGCGGAATTTATTAAAGAAACATATGAAAAAGTTGAGGTAGAAAAACGATGAAAATTCAAGACCTATTGAGAAAAGATGTCATGTTGCTGGATTTGCAGGCGACTGAAAAAACAGCTGTCATCGAAGAGATGATTCATAGCTTGGTAGATCACGGTTATGTGACGGATTTTGAAACCTTTAAAGAAGGCATTTTGGCGCGTGAAGCTCTGACTTCTACTGGTCTGGGTGACGGAATTGCTATGCCCCACAGTAAAAACTCTGCTGTCAAAGAAGCAACGGTTCTCTTTGCTAAGTCAAATAAGGGTGTTGACTACGAAAGCTTGGATGGGCAACCAACAGACCTCTTCTTCATGATTGCTGCTCCAGAAGGTGCCAATGATACTCACTTGGCAGCCTTGGCAGAATTGTCACAATACTTGATGAAAGACGGTTTCGCTGACAAACTTCGTCAAGTAACATCTGCAGATCAAGTTATTGAACTCTTTAACCAAGCTTCAGAAAAAGCTGAGGAGCCTGTTCAAGCACCTGCCAATGAATCTGGTGACTTTATCGTAGCAGTTACAGCTTGTACAACAGGTATCGCCCACACTTATATGGCCCAAGAAGCCCTTCAAAAAGTGGCTGCTGAGATGGGTGTTGGTATCAAGGTTGAAACCAACGGTGCTAGTGGTGTCGGTAATCAATTGACAGCGGAGGATATCCGCAAGGCTAAAGCTGTTATCATCGCTGCAGATAAAGCAGTTGATATGGATCGTTTCGATGGCAAACCATTGGTAAATCGTCCAGTAGCAGACGGTATCCGCAAGACAGAAGAATTGATCAACTTGGCCCTTTCTGGAAATGCTGAAGTTTATCATGCTGCTAATGGAGCACAAGCTTCAACAGCATCTAATGAAAAACAAAGTGTTGGTGGTGCTTTCTACAAACACTTGATGAGTGGTGTATCTCAAATGTTGCCATTCGTTATCGGTGGTGGTATCATGATTGCCCTTGCTTTCTTGATCGACGGAGCTTTTGGTGTGCCACAGGATAGTCTTGGCAATCTCGGATCCTACCATGAGCTCGCTTCCATGTTCATGAAAATTGGTGGAGCAGCCTTTGGTTTGATGCTTCCAGTTTTTGCAGGATATGTAGCTTACTCTATCGCTGAAAAACCAGGTTTGGTAGCTGGTTTCGTGGCTGGTGCTATTGCTAAAGAAGGTTTTGCTTTTGGTAAAATCCCTTATGCAGCTGGTGGTGAAGCAACTTCAACACTTGCAGGTGTCTCATCTGGTTTCCTAGGTGCCCTTGTTGGTGGATTTATCGCAGGTGCTTTAGTTCTTGCTATCAAGAAATACGTTAAAGTTCCTCGTTCACTTGAGGGTGCTAAATCAATTCTTCTCTTGCCACTTCTTGGAACAATCTTGACAGGATTTGTCATGTTGGCTGTTAACATCCCAATGGCAGCAATTAACACTGCTATGAATGACTTCCTAGGCGGACTTGGAGGAGGCTCAGCGGTCCTTCTCGGTATCGTTCTTGGTGGTATGATGGCTGTCGACATGGGTGGACCTGTCAATAAAGCAGCCTATGTCTTTGGTACAGGTACGCTTGCAGCGACTGTTTCTTCAGGCGGTTCTGTAGCCATGGCAGCAGTTATGGCTGGAGGAATGGTGCCTCCACTTGCAATCTTTGTCGCAACTCTTCTTTTCAAAGACAAATTTAGCAAAGAAGAACGCAACTCTGGTTTGACAAACATCATCATGGGCTTGTCATTCATCACTGAGGGAGCGATTCCTTTTGGTGCAGCTGACCCAGCTCGTGCGATTCCAAGTTTCATCCTTGGATCGGCAGTAGCAGGTGGACTCGTTGGTCTTGCAGGTATCAAACTCATGGCACCACACGGAGGAATCTTCGTTATCGCCCTAACTTCAAATGCCCTTCTTTACCTTGCCTCTGTCTTGGTAGGCGCAATTGTAAGTGGTGTGGTTTATGGTTACCTTCGTAAACCATTAGAAAAATAATCACAAATACTCAAATGACTGAACACGAAAGTGGGCAGTCATTTTTTGATGATGGAGTTAGGGAGAACGGTCTTCAAAGTGATATAATAGAGGTAAATCTTAGAGAATTTAAATGATAGAATGCTGAAGTTCTACAAATATCTTAGAGGAGATAAGTGTCATGAGTGATTCTAGAAAAGAAGGAATCGACAAACTAGAGAAGGAACAGTTCGGTCGCAAAAGTCTTACAAAAGAAGCGTTACAAGGAACCTATGCCAGCTTGGTGGAGGAAGATTTTCCTGATTCTAAACGAATTCATTTTATAGCTGATTTAGGTAGGAGCCCAGAAATTGCCTTTCATTTTGAACTCATTTGCAACGATTGGGAGGAAGGAACTGACCTAAATTTTGAAGCAAGTTTTGACCAGCATGGGCAGGAGGGAATAGACTATCTTTTGGGGACTCTCAATCAAGAGGAAGATGAGAGTCAACGCATTTTAATTGTTTATTTCCTAGCGAAAATCCTTTCCAAAGTAAGACATAGAGATTTTTATGCATCTTCTTGCAAGCAAGTACTTCCCGTTCTAATCTCTCTTTTACCTAGTTCAGAAGCTTCGAATCGTAGAAAGCTAATCATTGCCCTAGGTTGGATTGGTTCAATAAGTGAGATAGAAATCTTAGGGCAACATCTCTTGACTGACCCAGATGCACTTTGTCGTGCCTGGTCTGCCAGTAGTTTGATGCAATTATCTTTTCATCAAATTGAAAAAGAAGTCTTGATGGAGAAAACGAAGGATTTGTTTCGAGAGGCGATTCCAGAAGAAAAGGACTTTCTGGCTTGTGCTCTGATGATAGAAGCAGCTCAAGTTTTATTTGGGAAAAAATGGATTCCTACATCTGCTGTAGAGAAGTTGGAAATCGAAAAGATTGAGAAGGCAAGAAAATCAGCAATTAGATTTTTGAAGAAGTAGTGAGACAAGGTTGTTGAAAAATCATATAGAATAGAAAATTCAGAAATATCAACGAAAGATGATTGTGTCTAGTAGATGCAGTCATTTTTTTGATTTCTCTAGATGTTTCTGAAATATGGTATAATAGAAATATGGCAAACAAAAATATAAGTAAAACAAGACGGAGACCGTCTAAAGCAGAACTCGAAAGAAAACAGGCTATCCAGAGGATGTTGATTTCCTTAGGAATTGCCTTATTGTTGATTATTGCAGCTCTCAAGCTTGGTGCTGCGGGTATCACCCTTTATAATCTCATTCGACTGTTAGTCGGAAGTTTAGCCTATGTGGCTATAGGCGGCCTCCTCATCTATCTTTTTCTTTTTAAATGGATACGCAAGCAAGAGGGGCTTCTGTCAGGATTTCTCTGTATCTTCGCTGGCTTGCTCTTGATTTTTGAGGCCTATCTTGTCTGGAAGTTTGGTTTGGAGCAGTCAGTTCTAAAAGGGACCTTGGCTCAAGTTATGACGGATCTGACTGGTATCCGGGTGACTAGCTTTGCTGGTGGAGGTCTGCTAGGTGTTGGACTTTACATCCCCATATCCTTTCTTTTCTCCAATATCGGATCGTACTTTATTGGAGTTCTTTTGATTCTAGTTGGGGCTCTCTTGGTCAGTCCTTGGTCTATTTATGATGTTGCGGCCTTTATTGGAGCTCAGTTCAGATCCTTCATGGAAAAACAGGAACAGAGAAAACAGGAACGCTTCATCAAGAGAGAAGAAGATAAGGCTCGTCAAGAAGCTGAAGAAGCAGCAAGAATCAAGAGAGAACAAGAAGAACAGGATGCACTACCGCTTCCTTCTGTAGATCCTGAAACTGGAGAAATCTTACCAGAAGTTCCAGACTATGATCTTCCACCAATTCCTGAAAAAGAATGGAGTGAACCCGAGATTATCCTCCCTCAAGCTGACGTTGAAGTTCCAGACGAGAAAGAAGATTTTGAGGATGAAGAGGTGCAGGTTGATTTTTCTGCTAAGGAAGCCCTTGAATACAAGCTGCCAAGCTTGCAACTCTTTGCGCCAGATAAACCCAAAGATCAGTCCAAGGAAAAGAAGATTGTTCGAGAAAATATCAAAATCTTAGAAGAAACCTTTGCCAGCTTTGGTATCAAGGTAACGGTTGAACGGGCTGAAATCGGCCCATCAGTAACTAAGTATGAAGTCAAGCCAGCCGTTGGTGTACGGGTTAACCGCATTTCCAATCTGGCAGACGACTTAGCGCTAGCTCTGGCAGCCAAGGATGTTCGGATTGAGGCTCCGATCCCTGGTAAATCCTTAGTCGGAATTGAAGTACCCAACTCTGAGATTGCGACCGTTTCCTTCCGTGAACTCTGGGAACAGTCTCAAACTAAACCAGAAAATCTCCTCGAAATTCCTCTAGGTAAGGCGGTCAATGGAACTGCTCGCACCTTTGACCTTTCCAAGATGCCCCACCTACTCGTTGCAGGTTCGACAGGATCAGGGAAGTCGGTTGCAGTTAACGGTATTATCGCGAGCATTCTCATGAAAGCAAGACCCGACCAGGTCAAGTTTATGATGGTCGATCCTAAGATGGTTGAGTTATCCGTTTACAACGACATTCCTCACCTTTTGATTCCAGTTGTGACCAATCCACGCAAGGCCAGCAAGGCCCTGCAAAAGGTTGTGGATGAGATGGAAAATCGTTACGAACTCTTTGCTAAGGTTGGAGTACGAAATATTGCTGGTTACAATGCCAAGGTTGAGGAATTTAATAGTCAATCTGAGTACAAACAAGTACCGCTGCCTTTGATTGTTGTCATTGTTGATGAGTTGGCAGACCTCATGATGGTGGCTAGCAAGGAAGTGGAAGATGCCATCATTCGTCTCGGACAGAAGGCGCGTGCCGCAGGGATTCACATGATTCTCGCAACGCAACGTCCATCGGTTGATGTCATCTCTGGTCTCATCAAGGCCAATGTCCCATCTCGTGTGGCTTTTGCAGTTTCATCAGGCACAGATTCACGAACCATATTGGATGAGAATGGAGCAGAAAAATTGCTCGGTCGAGGAGACATGCTCTTTAAACCAATCGATGAAAATCACCCAGTCCGTCTGCAAGGATCCTTTATCTCGGATGATGATGTTGAACGCATCGTAAACTTCATCAAGG
This sequence comes from Streptococcus oralis subsp. tigurinus, assembly GCF_002356415.1. Lineage (NCBI taxonomy): Bacteria > Bacillati > Bacillota > Bacilli > Lactobacillales > Streptococcaceae > Streptococcus > Streptococcus oralis. The sequence goes on along the minus strand of NZ_AP018338.1, from coordinate 1,234,963 downwards.
CTCAGGCGGATGCGGACTACGATGAGAGTTTTGATCCAGGTGAGGTTTCTGAAAATGACGGTGAATTTTCAGATGGTGAAGCTGGTGGCGATCCGCTCTTTGCAGAAGCTAAGGCTCTGGTTATCGAGACGCAGAAAGCTAGTGCCTCTATGATTCAGCGTCGTTTGTCGGTTGGATTTAACCGTGCGACCCGCCTTATGGAAGAACTCGAAATGGCAGGTGTCATCGGTCCAGCTGAGGGAACCAAACCACGAAAAGTATTGCAACAATAAAAAATAGCTTCTTTCCAAAGCTGGAAGGAAGCTATTTTAGTAGTTATTGATTGCTTTTGTTTTCGGAACTAGTCGTTTTGGACGAGTTTCCACTATCAGTTGTTTCTTTTGTTGAGGAAGGTGTAGAAGAATCCTGAGTTGTTGTTTTCTTCTCTTCTTTTTTCTCTTCCTTTTTATTGGATTGAGGAGTTTCTTCCTGCGAGGTATTTTCTTTAGTGGAAGTGTTGTCCTTGTTAGGAGTAGTATTCTCCTGAGGGGCTTCTTTTTGAATTTCCTTGACAACAGTTGTTTGGGTTGTCGTCGGTTCTTTTTTATTGTTTTTGCTATTATCCATGGCGTTCATGATAGTGATAGTAGCGGTGATTAGGCCAAGGATACTACCGATGGTAGCAATCGTTTTTTGAAAGACAGTAAATCCCTTTTTGATGTGTTCTGTTTTTGGTTTTGAAGTTCTATGATAGTTAGACATGATACTCTCCTTTAATTATGATTTATTATACCTCATTTCTTTAAAAAAATCTTAAAAAAAGAGGACTTGCCCTTTCTTGTCGCAAGCTTTGTTTCATGATACAATAGAAGAAGTGATTTTAGAAAGCGTGAGAAAACATGATCTACTTTGATAATTCGGCAACGACCAAGCCTTATCCTGAAGCACTTGAAACCTATACGCAGGTCGCTTCGAAAATTGTAGGAAATCCTTCTAGCCTCCATCATTTGGGAGACCAGGCGACACGAATTTTAGATGCTTCCCGGCAGCAAATTGCAGATTTGATTGGCAAGAAGAGTGATGAAATCTTCTTTACTTCTGGAGGAACAGAAGGGGATAACTGGGTCATCAAAGGTGTGGCCCTTGAAAAAGCCCAGTTTGGCAAGCACATCATCGTATCAGCCATTGAACATCCAGCAGTCAAGGAGTCAGCCCTCTGGCTGAAAAGTCAGGGTTTTGAGGTGGATTTTGCTCCAGTTGATGAGAAAGGGTTTGTGGATGTTGAGGCTCTAGGAGCTTTGATACGACCTGATACGACCCTCGTCTCCATTATGGCAGTAAACAACGAAATTGGATCTATTCAACCTATTGAGGCCATCTCAGAACTGTTGGCAGACAAGCCAACTATTTCCTTCCACGTTGATGCAGTTCAGGCACTCGCTAAGATTCCGACTGAAAAATATCTGACAGATCGTGTAGATTTTGCGACCTTCTCAAGTCATAAATTTCATGGTGTCCGAGGTGTTGGCTTTGTCTATATCAAGTCTGGTAAGAAAATTACGCCTCTTTTGACAGGTGGTGGTCAAGAGCGTGATTATCGTTCGACAACTGAAAATGTAGCAGGGATTGCAGCGACAGCCAAGGCCCTCCGTTTGTCTATGGAAAAGTTAGATATCTTTACTAATAAGGCAGGGCAGATGAAATCAGTCATTCGCCAAGCGCTTTTGGACTATCCAGATATTTTTGTCTTTTCAGATGAGGAAGACTTTGCCCCTCATATCCTGACTTTTGGAATCAAGGGTGTTCGTGGTGAAGTCATTGTTCACGCCTTTGAAGACTATGATATTTTCATCTCCACAACCTCTGCTTGTTCATCCAAGGCTGGAAAACCTGCGGGAACCTTGATTGCCATGGGAGTGGACAAAGATAAGGCCCAGTCAGCTGTGCGTCTTAGCCTAGACCTTGAAAATGATATGAGTCAGGTTGAGCAGTTTTTGACCAAGCTAAAATTAATTTACAATCAAACTAGAAAAGTAAGATAGGAGCATTCATGCAGTATTCAGAAATTATGATTCGCTACGGAGAGTTGTCAACTAAGGGCAAAAACCGTATGCGTTTCATCAATAAACTTCGCAATAATATTTCGGGCGTTTTGTCCATCTATCCCCAAGTTAAGGTAACTGCTGATCGCGACCGTGCCCACGTTTACCTCAATGGAGCCGACTACACAGCAGTTGCAGAATCTCTTAAACAAGTCTTCGGGATTCAGAATTTTTCTCCAGTATATAAGGTTGAAAAATCTGTAGAAGTTCTGAAGTCTTCTGTCCAAGAGATTATGACAGATATCTACAAGGAAGGCATGACCTTTAAGATTTCTAGTAAGCGTAGCGATCACAACTTTGAGCTCGATAGTCGTGAACTCAACCAAACACTTGGTGGAGCTGTATTTGAGGCAATTCCAAATGTCCAAGTTCAAATGAAAAATCCTGATATCAATCTTCAGGTGGAGATTCGTGAGGAGGCGGCCTATCTTTCCTATGAAACTATTCGTGGAGCAGGTGGCTTGCCTGTGGGGACTTCTGGTAAGGGGATGCTCATGTTGTCAGGAGGAATTGACTCGCCTGTAGCAGGTTATCTAGCCCTTAAACGAGGGGTAGATATTGAGGCGGTTCACTTTGCCAGTCCGCCATACACGAGTCCTGGTGCCCTTAAGAAAGCCCAAGATTTGACTCGTAAATTGACCAAGTTTGGGGGCAATATCCAGTTTATCGAGGTGCCTTTCACAGAGATTCAAGAGGAAATCAAGGCTAAGGCGCCAGAAGCCTACCTTATGACCTTAACACGTCGTTTTATGATGCGCATTACCGACCGTATTCGTGAGGTGAGAAATGGTTTAGTTATCATCAATGGGGAAAGTCTTGGTCAAGTAGCCAGCCAGACCTTGGAAAGCATGCAGACTATCAACGCTGTGACTAGCACTCCAATCATTCGTCCCGTGGTTACCATGGACAAGTTGGAAATCATTGATATCGCGCAGGAAATCGATACCTTTGAAATTTCAATTCAACCTTTTGAGGACTGCTGTACTATTTTTGCGCCTGATCGTCCTAAGACCAATCCTAAAATTAAGAATGCAGAGCAGTATGAAGCACGCATGGATGTTGAAGGTTTGGTTGAGCGAGCAGTGGCTGGTATCATGATTACTGAGATTACACCTCAAGCTGAAAAAGATGAAGTCGATAACTTGATTGACAATCTCCTTTAATCAGAAAACCCAGAAGAATTCAGAAAAACAAATGAAAAAAGTTAGTTATTTATCCTTAAAATGGACATTTGCTGACTTTTTTTCTATTTTTATGGTATAATAAGATAAAATTTTGAATATAGAGAGTTTTCTGACAATGAATCATTCCTACTTTTACTTAAAAATGAAAGAACACAAACTCAAGGTTCCTTATACAGGAAAGGAGCGTCGTGTGCGTGTTCTTCTGCCTAAGGACTACGAGAAGGACACAGACCGTTTTTATCCTGTAGTTTACTTTCATGATGGGCAAAATGTCTTTTACAGCAAGGAGTCTTATATCGGACACTCTTGGAAAATTATTCCAGCCATTAAACGAAATCCAGACATCAGTCGCATGATTGTTGTTGCTATTGATAATGACGGCATGGGACGGATGAATGAGTATGCGGCTTGGAAGTTTCAAGAATCTCCTATCCCAGGCCAGCAGTTTGGTGGTAAGGGTGTGGAGTATGCCGAGTTTGTCATGGAGGTGGTCAAGCCTTTTATCGATGAAACGTACCGAACCAAAGCTGATCGCCAGCATACAGCTATGATTGGTTCGTCTCTAGGAGGCAATATTACCCAGTTTATCGGACTAGAGTACCAAGATCGAATTGGTTGTCTAGGTGTCTTTTCATCTGCTAACTGGCTTCACCAAGAAGCCTTTAACCGCTACATTGAGCGTAAGAAATTGTCGCCTGAACAGCGCATTTTCATCTATGTAGGGACAGAAGAAGCAGACGATACGGACAAGACCCTGATGGCTGGCAATATTAAGCAAGCCTATATCGACTCATCGCTTCGCTATTACCATGATTTGATTGCAGGTGGAGTAGGCTTGGATAATCTTGTCTTGAAAGTTCAGTCTGGTGCCATCCATAGTGAAATCCCTTGGTCGGAAAATTTACCAGACTGTCTCCGATTTTTTGCAGAGAAATGGTAAGTTAGGAAAGGAGAAAGCCAATGCATATTGAAAACCTTAGCCACTGGAGTGGCAATCTCAACCGTGAAATGTACCTAAACCGTTATGGACATGCTGGGATTCCAGTTGTTGTTTTTGCTTCATCTGGTGGTAGTCACAATGAATACTATGATTTTGGCATGATTGATGCCTGTTCTTCCTTTATCGAAGAAGGTCGTGTTCAGTTCTTTACCCTATCCAGTGTTGACAGTGAGAGCTGGTTGGCCACTTGGAAAAATAGTCATGACCAAGCTGAAATGCACCGTGCCTATGAGCGTTATGTGATTGAGGAGGCGATTCCTTTTATAAAGCATAAGACAGGTTGGTTTGACGGTATGATGACAACAGGTTGCTCAATGGGGGCCTACCATGCACTTAATTTCTTCCTCCAGCATCCAGATGTCTTTACCAAGGTGATTGCCCTCAGTGGTGTTTATGATGCACGTTTCTTCGTTGGCGATTACTACAATGATGATGCTATTTACCAAAACTCACCTGTAGATTATATCTGGAATCAAAACGACGGCTGGTTTATCGATCGTTATCGTCAGGCGGAGATTGTCGTTTGTACGGGCCTTGGTGCCTGGGAACAAGACGGTCTGCCATCCTTCTACAAGCTCAAAGAAGCCTTTGACCAGAAACAAATTCCAGCCTGGTTTGCTGAATGGGGGCACGATGTCGCCCACGACTGGGAATGGTGGCGTAAACAAATGCCCTATTTTCTTGGACACCTGTATCTATAAAAGGAGTTGCCTATGAATTACCTTGTTATTTCTCCCTACTATCCGCAAAACTTTCAACAGTTTACCATCGAGCTAGCTAATAAAGGCATCACCGTTTTGGGAATTGGTCAGGAGCCTTACGAACAACTAGATGAACCTTTGCGCAATAGCCTAACCGAGTATTTCCGTGTAGATAATCTTGAGAACATAGACGAAGTCAAGCGTGCTGTTGCCTTTCTTTTCTACAAGCATGGTCCTATCGACCGTATCGAGTCGCACAATGAATACTGGCTTGAACTAGACGCAGCCCTACGAGAACAATTCAATGTCTTTGGTGCCAAACCCGAAGACCTTAAAAAAACCAAGTTTAAGTCTGAAATGAAGAAACTCTTCCAAAAGGCAGGTGTACCTGTTGTACCTGGCACTGTTATCCAGACAGAAGCAGATGTAGACCAAGCAGTCGAGACGATTGGCCTACCAATGATTGCCAAACCGGATAATGGAGTGGGAGCGGCAGCAACCTTTAAGCTTGAGACAGAAGACGATGTAAATCACTTCAAGGAAGAATGGGACCATTCAACCGTTTATTTCTTTGAGAAATTTGTCACTTCCAGCGAAATCTGTACCTTTGATGGACTAGTGGACAAGGATGGTAATATCGTCTTTTCAACGACTTTTGACTACGCCCATACACCACTTGATCTCATGATTTATAAGATGGACAATTCCTACTATGTGCTTAAGGATATGGATCCCAAACTGCGCAAGTATGGGGAGGCCATTGTCAAGGAATTTGGCATGAGAGAACGCTTTTTCCATATCGAGTTCTTTCGTGACGGGGACGACTACATTGCCATTGAGTACAATAACCGTCCTGCAGGTGGCTTTACCATTGATGTTTATAACTTTGCTCACTCTTTGGACCTCTATCGTGGCTATGCAGCTATTGTCGCAGGAGAAGAGTTTCCAAGTTCAGAGTTTGAGCCCCAGTATTGCTTGGCAACTTCACGTCGTGCCAATGTCAACTATGTTTATTCAGAAGAAGACTTGCTTGCCAAATACAGCCATCAGTTCAAGGTTAAGAAGATCATGCCAGCTGCCTTTGCGGAACTTCAAGGAGATTACCTGTATATGATGACAACTCCGAGTCGACAAGAAATGGAGCAGATGATTGCAGACTTTGGTCAACGTCAAGATTAATGAAAAGGATGAAAGGAGTTTGACTTCTTTTGTCCTTTTCTTAAAGATAGATTAAATAAAGCGTTTTCCAGAGATTCTTTTAGAAAATCTGTTGCTAAAAGGCCTAAAAATTGATAGAATAAGGATTGTCTAAAAAAATTGAAGGAGAATCTATCAAATGGATTTTACATGGGCTATTAAATATGCCACTGAATTCTTGGGAACTGCTATTTTGATCATTCTTGGTAATGGTGCAGTTGCTAACGTTGAACTTAAAGGTACGAAAGGTCACCAAAGTGGCTGGCTCGTTATCGCTGTTGGTTATGGTATGGGGGTTATGATTCCGGCCTTGATGTTTGGTAATGTATCTGGTAACCACATCAACCCAGCTTTCACTCTTGGTCTTGCAGTTAGCGGACTTTTCCCTTGGGCTCAAGTAGTGCCATACATTATCGCACAAGTTTTGGGAGCAATCTTCGGACAAGCTTTGGTTGTTGCAACTCATCGTCCTTACTACTTGAAAACAGAAAATCCAAATAATATCTTGGGAACTTTCTCAACGATTTCAAATGTTGACCAAGGAACAAAAGAATCACACTTTGCAGCATCTGTTAACGGGTTTATCAACGAGTTTGTTGGTTCGTTCGTTCTCTTTTTTGCAGCACTAGGTATGACTAAAAACTTTTTTGGTGCAGAAGTAATGCAATACATGAAACAAATGGCAACGCAGGCTAATCAAACAGTTGACTTTTCTGAATTAGCTATCAAAGCTCAAATAGCACCACACACAACAGCAGGTCTTTCAGTAGCTCATTTAGGACTTGGTTTCCTAGTAATGGCCTTGGTAACTTCACTCGGTGGACCTACTGGACCTGCTTTGAACCCAGCTCGTGACTTTGGACCACGTCTCCTTCACGCTGTTCTTCCAAAATCGGTTCTTGGTCAACACAAGGGTGATTCAAAATGGTGGTATGCTTGGGTTCCGGTTGTAGCTCCAATTGCAGCGGGTATTGCAGCAGTAGCAGTATTCAAACTACTTTACCTATAAGAAACGAAACTGGGGAAACCCAGTTTTTTGTTATAAAATTTCTAAATAAATCAGATATGTCTTGTAAAATATTCGAAAATCCTTTAAAATAAAAGAGTTGGAGGAATTTATGAGTGTGAATGAGATTGTTCGGATCATTCCGACTTTGAAAGTTAATAACCGAAAATTAAATGAAAAATTTTACATTGAAACCCTAGGGATGAAACCCTTGTTAGAAGAGTCGGCCTTTCTTTCCTTGGGAGACCAGACAGGTACTGAGAGGTTGATTCTAGAAGAAGCTCCGAGCATGCGAACACGCAGAGTTGAAGGGCTTAAGAAACTCGCTAGACTCGTGGTGAAGGTTGATAATCCTTCTGAAATCGAGGACCTTCTTTCACAGATGAAGTCCCTTCCTCGCCTATTTAAAGGAAGCTGTGGTTATGCTTTTGAGATTGTTTCTCCTGAACAGGATGTGATCCTTGTTCATGCGGAAAATCATATTGAAGACTTAGTTCCGCTAGATACGATTCCTGAATTTTATTCAAATAAAAGTATAAAATACTTGAGTCAATTTGAAGTTTCCGTTGAACTCCGTCTGCCTGAGGACAGGGAGAGTTTACTTGATTCAGAATTGGCGACCAATGCCATTACCTTTACTCAAGGGCAAGGTCCAGATTTGGCTGTTGAAAACAATGTTACCTGGGACTTGTCTATGCTGAAATTTTTGGTAAAGGATCTAGAGTTGACTAGTCTTCGTCAGAAATTTGAAGGCACAGACTATTTTATTCCAAAGTCTGAAAAATTCTTCCTTGGTAAAGATACCAATAACATCGAATTGTGGTTTGAAGAAGCATGAAGTGGACAAAAATTCTAAGAAAAATAGAAGATCAAATCGAGGCAGGGGTCTATCCCGGGGCCTCTTTTGCGTATTTTAAGGATGGTAAATGGAAAGAATCTTACCTAGGCTTAAGTGATCCTGAGAAAGGTTTGAAAACAGAGTCAGGGCTAGTCTATGACCTAGCCAGTGTGAGTAAGGTTGTGGGAGTAGGGACAGTCTTGACCTTCTTGTGGCAACAGAGGAAACTAGACATTGATCGACCAGTGACGGACTTTTTTGTTGCATGTGATTACCCAGATATCACTATTCGTCAACTCTTGACCCACGCAACAGATCTGGACCCCTTTATTCCTCATAGAGACCAGTTGGATTCTGAAGAATTAAAAGAAGCCATGTTTCACCTCAATAGACGAAGTCAGCCAGCCTTCCTATACTCGGACGTTCACTTTTTACTCTTGGGCTTTCTTTTGGAAAAAATCTTTAATCAAGACTTGGATCAGATTATAGAAGAACAAGTTTTGAACCCGTGGGGGATGAAAGAAACAATGTTTGGTCCCGTTGAGTTTGCTGTACCAACAGTTAGAGGAGTAGCGGCAGGTAGTATCCACGATCCCAAAGCTCGTCTTTTGGGTAAACATGCTGGAAGTGCTGGTTTATTTTCAACTGTTAAGGATTTGCAAATCTTTCTGGAACATTACTTAAAAGATGATTTTGCAGCAGATTTGAGCCAAAATTTTTCTCCCTTAGATGATAAGGAGCGTTCCCTAGCCTGGAATCTGGAAGGAGCTTGGCTCGACCATACGGGCTATACTGGTACCTTTATCATGTGGAATCGAGAGAAGCAGGAGGCTGCCATCTTTTTATCCAATCGAACGTATGAGAAGGATGAGCGTGCCCAGTGGATAGTCGATCGAAATCAAGTAATGGAAATGATTCGTCAAGATAAGTAGGGGTGAAGCATGTCAAAAACATTAAAAGGAACTCTGTATACAGTAGTGGCAGGGATTGCTTGGGGCTTGTCTGGAACTAGTGGTCAATACCTGATGGCACACGGGGTTTCTGCTCTGGTCTTGACCAATTTTCGACTTATCATTGCAGGCTTGGCACTGGTAGCCTTATCCTATATGACTGCAAGGGATAAACTCTATGCTTTTTTTAAAGACAGAAAAAGCCTTTTATCTCTGCTGTTATTTGCCTTGTTTGGACTTTTCTTAAACCAGTTTGCTTATCTTTCTGCCATTCAGGAAACCAATGCTGGAACGGCGACAGTTCTCCAGTATGTATGCCCCGTTGGGATCTTGATTTATACCTGTATCAAGGACAAGGTAGCACCGACACTGGCTGAGATTATTTCGATTGGTTTAGCAATTGGAGGAACTTTTCTGATTGCGACGCACGGGAAAGTTGACCAGTTGTCTGTCACACCTGCTGGTCTTTTCTGGGGTCTCTTTTCTGCCTTGACCTATGCTCTCTATATTATCCTTCCCATCGCTTTGATTAAGAAGTGGGGCAGTATTTCGGTGATTGGTGTTGGGATGGTTATTTCTGGTGTAGTGGCTCTTCCCTTTACAGGAGTCTTACAGGCCAGCATACCGACTAGCTTAGATTTTCTCTTTGCATTTGCTGGGATTATCATTATCGGAACGGTCTTTGCCTATACAGCTTTTCTAAAAGGGGCTAGTCTGATAGGCCCTGTTAAGTCTAGTTTATTAGCTTCCATAGAGCCAATTTCTGCTGTTTTCTTTGCCTTTCTGATTATGAAGGAACAGTTTTATGCGATTGATTTTGTCGGTATGGCCATGATTTTACTAGCCGTGACCATTATTTCATTGAAAGATTTATTGCTGGAAATAAAGAGTAAGTAATAAAAAAATCCACTCAATCGAGTGGGTTTTGTGTGTATAGATGATTAGTCTTTATTTTCGTGTGGCAAAATCAAGTTTAAGATAATTCCTGTCATGGCTGATAAAGCAGTACCTGAAAGTGTAACTGGGCCAAGTTTGAGGATGGCTCCACCAAGTCCAAGTACCAACATGGCACTGGCAATGATGAGGTTACGCATTTGACTGAAGTCAACACGTTCCTTAATCAAAACTTTCAAACCATTGCTGGCGATAACTCCGTAGAGAAGGATGGACATGCCACCAAGCACAGCATTTGGAATGGTTGAAATCAAGGCAGTGAATTTACCTAGGAAGCTAAGAGCAATGGCGATGAAGGCCGCGTTACGGATAACGGAGACAGAAGCGATACGAGTCATCCCGATAACCCCTGTATTTTCTCCGTAAGTCGTATTAGCTGGTCCACCGAGGAAAGCAGATACTGATGTCGCGATACCGTCACCGAGAAGCGTACGGTGAAGTCCTGGTTCTTTCAGGAATTGACGGCCACAGATTTGGCTTAAAACTGTGTGGTCTCCGATGTGTTCTGAAATTGTTACAATAGCGATTGGCAAGATGGCGATTGTTTCAGGACCGAAGTACAAGTTGTACTCTTTAAATGCTCCACCTGTACTAAATGGCAAGTAGAAACCAGGAATTTCAAACCAGTTGGCTTGAAGGACTGGGGTAAAGTCAACCAAACCAAGCATCATAGCGAAGATATAACCACCGATGATGGCAAAGAGGAAAGGAATGATACGGAGGAAGCCTTTTCCTTTTGTATTGATAAAGGCGGCAATCAAGAACGTCACGACAGCTACAAGAGCGTTCCTCCAGTTTCCGTCTGCTACAAGTCCAGCATTCGTTACAGCAGAACCAGCAAGACCAAGACCGATAACGATAATCATAGGTCCGATAATGATTGGTGGCAAGAGTTTGTCAATCCATTTCGTACCTGCAAAACGAACACTTGCTGCTACAAGGACATAGACTAAACCAGTCAGGATAACCCCAGTTTGAGCGGCAGAGACATCGCCTCCCATTTCTTTCATGGCTAGAGACATCGCTGTGATAAAGGCAAATGAAGAACCTAGATAAACTGGAACCTTAAAGCCAGTAGAAATCATGTAGATAAGTGTTCCAATACCAGAAGCAAAGAGAGCAACCGATACGGGCATTCCCAAAATTAAGGGAACGAGAATGGTTGCACCAAACATGGCAAATACGTGCTGGAAACTTAGAAGAATACCTTTACCAGCAGAAGGACGTTGATCAACGTCTAGTAACAAGTCAACAGTTGATTCCTGTTTCATAAAAACCTCACTTTTGGGCACCAAAAAAGAGCCCATTATTTTACAGCAATAGGCCCTCAGAGTAAGACTTTTTAAAAAATAGCTATCTTTTAAAAATTTATATAAATCTGCGCCTTCGTCACCTCACAGGATGACATTAAAAACCTTTGCTTAGGATAGTATAGCAGAAAAAATTCGTTTTGTAAACGAATTTTTCCCGAGCCTAGAAATACGAGAGCGAGGTATGATTTTGTAAATTGTTTTCTGAACTTTAAACAAGGGCTCACCATTGTTTAAAGTGGGCGTTTGTTGGGCATGCCAGCCTTTCTTGGGTACTTGTTAGGTGTTTCCTTTTTCTTTTCGACGACAGTGATGTAGCGCGGATCTCCATTTGGCAGGGCATAGCTGAGGTTGTTCTCTACCTTGCTAAAGAGGAGGTTGAGGGCGTTCTTGGCTTCTAGCAATTCCTCGGGCGCATTGCTGGCCTTGAGTGCCAATAGTTTTCCACCGACTTTAAGATAGGGAATGGTCAGTTCAGACAAAACCTGCATACGAGCAACAGCACGAGCCGTTACAAAATCATATTGAGCACGGAAGTTCTTGTCTTGGGCAAAGTCTTCTGCACGACCATGGTAGAAGTGAACTCCGTCCAAGTTCAGCTCCTGAGCCAAGAGTTGGAGGAAGTTGATGCGCTTATTTAGCGAATCAATGATGGTCACATCTAACTGAGGATAGAGGATTTTCATAGGAAGACTAGGAAATCCTGCTCCAGCGCCGATATCAAGAAGTTTGATAGTTTCATTTGAAATCAAACCTTGTAGGATAGGTGCAATCGAATCATAAAAGTGTTTAAGGTAGACTTCTTCTTTGTCAGTGATAGCGGTCAGGTTAATCTTTTCATTCCACTCGACCAAGAGTTCAAAATACCGTTCAAATTGTTCTTTTTGCTGGTCTGAAAGTGGAAGGTTTTGCTTCGCTAGCAAGTCGTAAAATGTTTCTGGTTTCATAGTTATTTCCTTCTCTAGTATCATCTTATTTTACCATATTCGTTAAAATTTTGATATACTGGTAGTAATCTAAAAGCAGAAAGGAATAAGATTATGACTTGGATTATTCTTGGAGTTTTGGCTCTGATTGTTATTTTTGTGATTGTTAGCTATAACGGTTTGGTTAAAAATCGTATGCAGACCAAGGAGGCTTGGAGCCAGATCGATGTTCAGTTGAAGCGTCGTAATGATCTCCTCCCAAACTTGATTGAAACAGTCAAAGGCTATGCGAAATATGAAGGTTCTACCTTGGAAAAAGTGACAGAACTTCGTAGACAAGTAGCCGCAGCAACTTCACCGGCAGAAGCTATGAAGGCCAGTGATGCCCTTACCCGCCAGATTTCTGGTATCTTTGCAGTAGCAGAGAATTACCCAGACTTGAAAGCTAGTGCTAATTTTATCAAATTGCAAGAAGAGTTGACCAATACAGAAAATAAAATTTCATATTCACGCCAACTCTACAACAGTGTTGTCAGCAACTACAATGTAAAACTTGAAAGCTTCCCAAGTAACATCATCGCAGGGCTATTTGGCTTTAAAGCTGCAGACTTCCTTCAAACACCTGAAGAGGAAAAGGCTGTTCCTAAAGTTGACTTTAGCGGATTAGGTGACTAAGATGTTGTTTGATCAAATTGCGAGCAATAAACGAAAAACCTGGATTTTGTTGCTGGTTTTCTTCCTACTCTTAGGCTTGGTTGGTTATGCGGTTGGCTATCTCTTCATGCGTTCAGGTCTTGGTGGCATGATTATTGCCTTGATTATTGGTCTTATCTACGCTCTGACCATGATCTTTCAATCGACAGAGATTGTCATGTCTATGAATGGGGCGCGTGAGGTTGATGAGCAAACAGCTCCAGACCTCTACCATGTAGTAGAAGATATGGCCATGGTGGCTCAGATTCCCATGCCGCGTGTTTTCATCATTGAGGATTCTTCTTTAAATGCCTTTGCAACAGGTTCAAACCCGCAGAATGCAGCAGTAGCAGCCACTTCGGGTCTTCTAGCTATCATGAATCGCGAGGAACTGGAAGCTGTTATGGGGCATGAGGTCAGTCATATCCGAAACTACGATATCCGCATTTCGACCATTGCTGTCGCCCTCGCCAGTGCCATTACCCTTCTGTCTAGTATGGCAGGACGGATGATGTGGTGGGGTGGCGCAGGTCGCAGACGGAGTGATAATGATCGTGATGGAAATGGTTTGGAGATTATCATGCTTGTTATCTCTCTCTTAGCCATTGTTCTAGCACCTCTCGCAGCAACCTTGGTGCAATTAGCCATTTCCCGTCAGAGGGAATTTCTGGCGGATGCATCCAGTGTGGAGCTGACTCGTAATCCTCAAGGGATGATCAATGCCTTGCGTAAGTTGGAAAATAGCGAGCCGATGCATCACCATGTCGATGATGCCAGCAGCGCTCTTTATATCAATGATCCGAAGAAAGGTGGGGGACTTCAAAAACTCTTTTATACCCACCCACCTATCTCAGAACGAATCGAACGCTTGAAACAAATGTAAAAAAATCCAGAGGTCGTCTCTGGATTTTTGCTATGTTCAACATTTATAAATCGTCTAAATTAACTACCTCCAAACCATGTTCTGTCAAACGATAGATGGCCCTACAGACCTCTTTTAGAAAACGTCTGTCATGAGAAACAGTGATCAGACCGCCGGGATAAGATGCAAAGAGTTTTCTGATTTCGGGTTGGGAAGTTGGAGAAAAGTTTCGTGTAGGCTCATCCAGAAGGAGAAAGTTTGGTTTGCGCAACACTAAATCCAAAATTAGGAGTTTACCTTGTTGCCCGCCAGATAGGGAGCGGATTTGGTGGTGCATCTCTGGATAGCTGAAATTGAGACTGGCTAGGTGAGATTGGATTTTCTGTAGTTCTTCTTTTTGTCCAGTGTGGCTGAGGTAGGCTACTGGAGATAAATCCAATTGCAGTTTTTTGTGGTAATCTTGTGGCATATAACCAAGGGAAATCTCTCTTTTGGCGCTTAGTAGTTGCTGCAACTTGGCTAACAGAGTTGATTTTCCAGCACCATTTGGCCCGATGATACCGATTTTATCTTGGCCACGGACCGTTAGTCGTAACTCCTGAGCTAAAATACGCTCGCCAATGGACAAATTTTCTTTTTCAAGTTGAATTAAGACTTTAGAAGCCGGTAATGGTTGGATGTCTGAGAAGAAAAGTTGGATTTGCTCCTCTTCAAGTGGCATTTGGGTCATGGACTGAGCTTCCTTTTCAAAGCGTTTTTCTTGAGAGAGAACAGTTTTCATCTTTTTAGCCAATAGGCGACCGGCAGTACTGTCTTTGGTAGCTCGAAGTGCAGTTTCTACATTTTGCTTGACGCGGCGATGTTTTTCCATGGTTTTGTCATAGGCTCTCTGGTCGTTAGCAGCTTGCTGGCTTTGTCTTGCAAAATTAGCCTTTCTCTGCTCACTATAGCGATCATAGTCTAAATGCTCGACTAGCGTTTCCGCTTCTTTCCGATGCTTGACCAGTCGCAAGTGGACAATAGTATCTGCCGTTTGAGAAAGAAAGTCTTCATCATGGGAAATGAAAATAACAGTTTGCCTAATCTTTCGAATCTGCCTTTTTAGCCAATCAACCGTCTCAAGGTCAAGGTCATTTGAAGGTTCATCTAAAAAAAGAATCTCAAAAGGTTTTGCTAACTCGTGAATGAGCTGAATTTTCAAAGCTTCTCCCCCTGATAGGCTGCCAATTTCTTGGTCGCTAGCAAAACGGTCGCTATCAAAGTGCAACTCCTCCGCCAAACGATAAAGAATGCTGTAGTCTAATTCAGTAGAATCCAAAAAGAAGTAGTCGTGTAGAGTCCTATTTTTCAGGATTTCAGGGAGTTTTTGAGGAATGTAGGCCAGTGATTGAAGATCAGATTGGATGTCTCCCTTGATAGTGAAATCAGTCAATTTTTCCCCCATTAAAGCTCGTAGCAAGGTTGATTTGCCATTTCCTTCTTCGCCAATAATAGCAACCTTTTCCCCGTCTTGGATAGTCATGCTTAAGTCAGATACAAGATCTCGTAGATCTTTGTTTTGAGTGATGGATAGATGATTGATTTTTATCATATTGTTGCCCTTTCTAGAATGTCGATAGTGCATAACAAAAAGCTCTACTTTATCTAGTAGAGCTCAAAGTCACTGTCAAAACTCTATTTTCCTCGTTAAAAAGCTCGTCAAACTAGCTTGGAGCTGCCTACCCCAACCCAAAAGGAGCAGACGGTTAGCTTTCTAGTTTTTTGATTTTCAATGGGGACAAGATACTAGAAAATCTAGTATAAAAAGAGCACACAAAAAGAGACAAAAACAAGATCTACTAAATAAAGATTCTTTATTTGATAGACTTAGTTGTTCATGTCTCCCTTACCTCCGAGTATTAGTACCCTCTATCCTATACTTTTGAGGAAATTTTGTCAATAGAAAACAGGAAATTCTAGTTTTTATACTCAATGAAAATCAAAGAGCAAACTAGGAAGCGACCCAAAGACTGCTCAAAGCACAGCTTTGAGGTTGCAGATAGAGCTGACGAAGTCAGTAACCCATACTAACGGCAAGGCGAAGCTGACGTGGTTTGAAGAGATTTTCGAAAAGTATCAGAATCCGAAAACAGGTCCATAGAGAGTCAGTACGTGTTTGACATGTTCGTAGTGGAACTTGTCATAGTTGCGCCAAGCAGCACGAGCTTGATCATTCAGTTTTAGGCTACCCAGTCCAATCAGTAGACTGGTACGTTGGTAAAATTTCTCAAGGTCGATTAAGATACTGTTGTCAATCTTTTCCGCTTTTTTTAGTTTCTTAAGAGTGGTGTTCAGCAGTTCTTGTAGACGAAAATCATCGGCTGTACCTTGTTTGCAATTTTGGAAACTTTGATTTAACTCGGAAAGTAGTTGGTAAGCTTCAGTGATGAGTGCTTTGTCTTCCATATGAGCATCCTCCTTGCTCTGATGTATTCTTGCCTATAGTATAGCACTAATCAGAAAATATGCCATAGTAAATATGTTAAAAAATGAAATTTTAATATCAAAGTTTGGGAGGCTGACTTATAGCCTTTTCATGGTATAATCAAGTGAGTACATCTTTATGGAGGAAATATGAAGTTACATATTCAAGAAATTAGTAAGCAGCCTGAAGGTCTACACTTTGAACAAGCTTTAGACCTGGCAGCAGACTTGCGTAAACGAAATCAAGAAATTTTAGATGTCAAAGATATCCTTGCTGTTGGGAAGGTGCAGTACGAAGACCGTCTGTATTTCTTAGACTATCAGTTGTCATATACCATTGTTCTTGCTTCAAGTCGTAGTATGGAGCCAGTTGAGTTAGATGAATCTTATCCAGTCACAGAAGTTTTCATGGAAGGAGAGACCAACCAACTGGACCAGGAAGTTCTAGACGATGACTTAGTCTTGCCTATCGAAAATGGGGAAATTGACCTTGCTGAGAGCGTAGCAGATAATATTCTGCTCAATATTCCTATCAAAGTCTTGACGGCAGAAGAAGAGGCGGGCCAAGGTTTTGTGTCAGGAAATGACTGGAAAATCATGACTGAGGAAGAATACCAAGCCCAACAAGCAGTCAAGAAAGAAGAAAACAGTCCATTTGCTGGCTTGCAAGGACTATTTAATGGAGACGAGTAGATGGTTTTATCCAAGAAACGTGCCCGTCATGTCATAGAGGAAATCATTGCCCTTTTTCCAGATGCTAAGCCTAGTCTTGATTTTACCAATCATTTTGAACTCTTGGTTGCGGTGATGTTGTCAGCTCAGACGACAGATGCAGCGGTAAATAAGGCCACACCAGGTCTCTTCGCTGCCTTTCCAACACCACATGCCATGTCTGTCGCGACTGAAAGTGAAATTGCTTCACACATTTCTCGTCTGGGACTGTATCGAAATAAGGCTAAATTCCTTAAAAAATGTGCCCAACAGTTACTAGACGATTTTGATGGTCAAGTGCCTCAGACTCGAGAGGAATTAGAAAGTCTAGCTGGTGTTGGTCGTAAAACAGCAAATGTAGTATTGAGTGTGGGCTTTGGAATTCCTGCTTTTGCAGTGGACACTCATGTGGAGCGTATCTGTAAGCATCACGATATCGTTAAAAAATCAGCTACGCCACTTGAAGTAGAAAAACGTGTCATGGACGTTCTGCCACCAGAAGAATGGTTAGCAGCCCACCAGGCCATGATTTACTTTGGACGAGCTATCTGTCATCCTAAAAATCCAGAATGTGACCACTATCCCCAGTTATATGATTTTAGCAATGTTTAAGCGGACTCTGAAAAAGTTTTTGCTTGATTTTAAGGGTGCTTTGTGCTATAGTAAATGATAACTAAATAGTCCTTTAAACCTGTCCCGTGAGGCAGGCAAGGAGCGCGATAAAGTAGAAGGGTGAAGTCTATACTGTTTACAGTAGGGCTCGCTTGGCTATACATTTCAAGTCTCCTTGCAGAAGGAGACTTTTCTTTTTGGAGGTTTGTCATGAAGACAAAAGAAGTTGTAGACGAATTGACTGTCAAACGAGCGATTACGCGAATTACTTATGAGATTATCGAGCGCAATAAAGATTTGAATAAAATTATCTTAGCTGGGATAAAAACGCGTGGTGTTTTCATCGCTCATCGTATCAAAGAGCGCTTGGAGCAGTTGGAAAACATCACAGTTCCTGTTGTGGAATTGGACACTAAACCTTTCCGTGACGATGTTAAAAGCGGAGAAGATACTTCTTTGATTTCTGTTGATGTGACTGACCGTGAAGTTATCTTGGTGGATGATGTACTCTATACAGGCCGTACCATCCGTGCCGCTATTGATAATATTGTTGGTCATGGTCGTCCTGCGCGAGTGAGTTTAGCAGTTCTAGTCGATCGTGGACATAGAGAATTGCCAATTCGTCCAGATTACGTCGGGAAAAATATCCCAACCAGTCGTTCTGAAGAAATCATCGTAGAGATGACAGAACTTGATGGCCAAGACAGAGTTCTGATTACTGAAGAAGCTTAGAAAGCTGAAGGAGTAGCCATGTCAGAAAATCAACAAGCATTGAACCATGTGGTTTCCATGGAAGACCTCACTGTTGATCAAGTGATGAAATTGATCAAACGAGGGATTGAGTTTAAAAACGGAGCCCAGCTCCCTTATGAAGACCATCCGATTGTTTCCAATCTTTTCTTTGAGGATTCTACACGGACGCATAAATCTTTTGAAGTGGCAGAGATTAAGCTAGGGCTGGAGCGACTTGACTTTGATGTGAAGACCAGCTCAGTAAACAAGGGTGAGACACTTTATGATACCATCTTAACCTTGTCTGCGCTTGGTGTAGATGTCTGCGTGATTCGCCACCCAGAGGTCGATTATTACAAAGAACTGATTGCGAGTCCAACCATTACGACTTCCATTATCAATGGTGGAGATGGTTCAGGTCAACACCCTAGCCAGAGCCTGCTTGATTTGATGACCATTTATGAGGAATTTGGTCACTTTGAGGGTCTCAAGGTTGCTATTGCAGGTGACTTGGACCACTCACGTGTTGCCAAATCCAATATGCAGATTTTGAAACGCTTGGGTGCTGAACTCTTTTTTGCAGGGCCTGAGGAATGGAGAAGTCAAGAGTTTGCGGACTATGGACAGTTTGTAACTATTGATGAGATTGTTGATCAGGTGGATGTTTTGATGTTACTCCGAGTTCAACATGAACGCCACGAAAGTGGAGCCGTTTTTTCAAAAGAAGATTACCATGCTCAACACGGCTTGAACCAAGAGCGCTATAATCGCTTAAAAGAAACAGCAATCATTATGCATCCTGCTCCAGTTAATCGAGATGTGGAAATTGCTGACCACTTGGTTGAAGCGCCAAAATCACGCATTGTCCAACAAATGACCAACGGTGTCTTTGTTCGAATGGCAATCTTAGAATCCGTATTGGCGAGTAGAAACGCCAACTAAAACACAAGACGTTAAAAGACGCCAGTGAGCGTCCACGAGAGGTGAAAATATGACAAAAAGACTTCTAGTATTAGAAGATGGCACAGTTTTTGAAGGCAAGGCCTTCGGAGCAGATATTGATGTAACAGGCGAAATCGTCTTTAATACAGGGATGACCGGCTATCAAGAATCCATTACAGACCAGTCTTATAATGGACAAATCTTGACCTTTACCTATCCTTTGGTGGGAAATTATGGAATTAACCGTGATGATTACGAATCCATTATTCCGACTTGTAAGGGAGTTGTCGTTTTCGAAGAAGCGCGTAGAGCAAGTAACTGGCGCAACCAAATGACCTTGGATGAATTTTTGAAAGCTAAGAAAATCCCTGGTATTTCAGGAATTGACACCCGTGCACTTACCAAGATTATTCGTAAGCATGGTACTATGCGTGCAACCTTGACTCATGTTGGAGACAGTATGGACCATGTGACGGATCAGCTCCAAGCAACAGTCCTTCCGACAGATAATATCAAGCAGGTTTCTACTAAAACTTCATATCCAGCTCCTGGAGTTGGTTTGAGTGTGGTCTTAGTAGACTTTGGGCTCAAGCACTCAATCTTACGTGAACTTTCCAAGCGCAACTGTAATGTGACCGTCGTTCCGTACTCAACAACGGCGGAAGAAATTCTCCACCTCAATCCTGATGGAGTTATGTTGTCAAATGGTCCAGGTAACCCAGAAGACGTTCCAGAAGCACTGGACATGATTCGTGGTGTGCAAGGGAAAATTCCAATCTTTGGTATCTGTATGGGTCATCAACTCTTTGCTATGGCAAACGGGGCAAAGACTTACAAGATGAAGTTTGGTCACCGTGGCTTTAACCATGCAGTACGTGAAATTGCTACAGGTCGTATAGACTTCACCAGCCAGAACCATGGTTATGCAGTCAGCCGCGAGGATTTGCCAGATCATTTGATCATTACCCACGAAGAAATCAATGACAAATCAGTTGAAGGAGTTCGCCACAGATACCAACCAGGTTTTTCTGTACAATTCCACCCAGACGCAGCTCCTGGTCCACACGACGCAAGCTACCTATTTGATGAATTTATCGAGATGATGGAAGCCTTTAAACAAGCAAACTAAGAACGAGTAAAAGCTCGTCGGAGAATTTATGTAACTGAACACGGACGGAAAGCTCGGAATTTAGAGAAACCAACTTGAATTGTCAATCCTTCCTTGGTTTCCTAAAATTCAATCGCTTTCTATTCGTCCTTTGTATCTTATTTAATGTCGCTCTGTGAGGCGACGAATAGAAAGACAGGTCGTTTCTTTTAGTCGCTATTGGGTGAACTAAAAACTCCCTGCACTAGATTTTTTATCGAAAAATATCGTTTCTCTAAAAAATCGTCGGAGAATTTATTTAATGGCAACCAGAGAGTTGCCGAATAGAAAGGAGAAGGGTGATCCGTATTTGCTGAACTGAATACGGGCTACGGACTGTGCTAAAAAGATAGTTATTCCTAGAACTGACAGTTCTTCGTCATAACTCCTATTTTAGCTTTGTCCGCTTGACGCCCTTAATATCTTATAAATGCCTAAACGTACTGATATTCAAAAAATTATGGTGATTGGTTCTGGTCCGATTATTATTGGTCAGGCTGCTGAGTTTGACTACGCTGGGACCCAGGCTTGCTTGTCTTTGAAAGAGGAGGGCTATGAGGTTGTTTTGGTGAACTCAAACCCTGCAACCATCATGACGGACAAGGAGATTGCTGATAAGGTTTACATCGAACCGATTACACTTGAGTTTGTGACACGTATTCTTCGTAAGGAACGTCCAGATGCCTTGCTACCAACACTTGGTGGTCAGACAGGTCTCAACATGGCCATGGAATTGTCTAAAAACGGTATCCTTGATGAGCTTGGTGTTGAACTTCTGGGAACTAAATTATCTGCCATTGATCAAGCGGAAGATCGTGACCTCTTTAAACAATTGATGGAAGAGCTTGAGCAACCAATCCCTGAATCTGAAATTGTCAACACAGTTGAAGAAGCTATTGCCTTTGCGGCGTCAATTGGCTATCCTGTTATAGTTCGTCCAGCCTTTACCCTTGGTGGTACTGGTGGCGGTATGTGTGCCAACGAGGAAGAATTGCGTGAAATCGCTGAAAATGGGTTGAAATTGTCACCTGTTACCCAATGTTTGATTGAACGTTCCATTGCCGGTTTCAAGGAAATTGAATACGAAGTCATGCGTGATTCAGCTGACAATGCCCTCGTTGTTTGTAACATGGAAAACTTTGACCCAGTTGGGATTCATACAGGGGATTCTATTGTATTTGCTCCTGCGCAAACCATGTCGGACTATGAAAACCAAATGCTCCGTGACGCGAGCTTGAGCATTATCCGCGCTCTCAAGATTGAAGGTGGGTGTAACGTTCAGCTGGCCCTTGATCCGCATAGCTTCAAGTACTATGTTATCGAAGTAAACCCTCGTGTATCGCGTTCGTCAGCCCTTGCTTCTAAGGCGACGGGTTATCCGATTGCCAAATTAGCTGCCAAGATTGCTGTCGGTTTGACCCTGGATGAGGTCATCAACCCAGTTACAGGTTCAACTTATGCCATGTTTGAGCCAGCCCTTGACTACGTCGTTGCGAAAATTCCACGTTTCCCATTTGACAAGTTTGAAAAAGGTGAGCGTCGTCTTGGAACTCAGATGAAAGCGACTGGGGAAGTCATGGCCATTGGTCGTAACATCGAGGAATCTCTTCTAAAAGCCTGTCGTTCACTTGAAATTGGGGTTCACCACAATGAAATGCCTGAACTGGCAACCGTTTCTGATGATGCCTTGATTGAAAAGGTTGTCAAGGCCCAAGACGACCGTCTCTTCTACGTATCAGAAGCTATTCGCCGTGGTTACACACCAGAAGAAATTGCTGAATTGACTAAGATTGATATCTTTTATCTTGATAAGCTCTTGCACATCTTTGAAATTGAGCAAGAATTGGGTGCCCATCCACAAGATCTAGAAGTCTTGAAAACAGCTAAACTCAATGGATTTTCAGACCGTAAGATTGCTGAACTCTGGAAAACGACAGCTGACCAAGTTCGCCAACTTCGTTTGGAAAACAAGATTATCCCAGTCTACAAGATGGTTGATACTTGTGCGGCAGAGTTTGACTCTGAAACACCATATTTCTATTCAACATATGGTTGGGAAAATGAATCTATCAAATCTGATAAGGAATCTGTACTTGTCCTAGGTTCAGGTCCAATCCGTATCGGACAAGGAGTTGAGTTTGACTACGCAACTGTTCACTCAGTTAAGGCTATCCAGGCTGCTGGCTATGAAGCTATCATCATGAACTCAAATCCAGAGACCGTTTCTACAGACTTCTCTGTGTCTGACAAGCTCTACTTTGAACCATTGACATTCGAAGATGTCATGAATGTTATCGATTTGGAACAACCAAAAGGTGTTATTGTTCAGTTTGGTGGTCAAACAGCCATCAACCTTGCGGAGCCTTTGGCAAAAGCAGGTGTGACCATCCTTGGTACCCAAGTAGCTGACTTGGACCGTGCCGAAGACCGTGACCTCTTTGAACAAGCCCTTAAAGACTTGGATATTCCACAGCCACCAGGTCAAACGGCTACCAATGAAGAAGAAGCAGTGCTTGCAGCTCGCAAGATTGGTTTCCCAGTCCTCGTTCGCCCATCTTATGTCTTGGGGGGACGTGCTATGGAAATTGTAGAAAACGAAGAAGACCTTCGTTCTTACATGCGTACCGCTGTTAAGGCTAGTCCAGACCACCCAGTACTTGTTGACTCTTACATCGTTGGGCAAGAGTGTGAAGTTGATGCCATTTCAGACGGAGAAAATGTCCTTATCCCTGGTATCATGGAACATATCGAACGTGCCGGTGTTCACTCAGGTGACTCAATGGCCGTTTACCCACCACAAACCTTGTCGCAAAAGGTTCAGGAAACCATCGCAGACTATACCAAACGCCTAGCAATTGGTCTTAACTGTCTTGGCATGATGAACATCCAGTTTGTCATCAAGGATGAAAAAGTTTATGTGATTGAGGTTAATCCACGTGCCAGCCGTACAGTGCCATTCCTTTCTAAGGTAACTAATATTCCTATGGCTCAGGTAGCGACTAAGCTGATTCTTGGGCAAAGTCTTGAAGAACTTGGCTACCAAGATGGACTTTATCCTGAAAGTACTCGCGTTCATATCAAGGCTCCAGTCTTCTCCTTTACCAAACTAGCTAAGGTAGACAGCTTGCTCGGCCCTGAAATGAAGTCAACAGGTGAAGTCATGGGTTCTGATACGACTTTGGAAAAAGCTCTCTATAAAGCTTTTGAAGCTTCTTACTTACACTTGCCAACCTTTGGGAATGTGGTCTTCACCATCGCTGATGATGCCAAAGATGAAGCCTTGGACTTGGCTCGCCGTTTCCAAAATATCGGCTACGGTATCCTCGCGACAGAAGGGACAGCAGCCTTCTTTGCCAGTCATGGACTCGAAGCCCAACCTGTTGGTAAGATTGGTGACGATGAACAGGATATCCCAAGCTATGTCCGTAAAGGAAAAGTCCAAGCGATCATCAATACTGTCGGAACCAAACGAACTGCTGACGAAGATGGTGAGCAAATCCGTCGTTCAGCCATTGAACACGGTGTGCCACTTTTTACAGCCTTAGATACAGCTAATGCCATGCTTAGAGTGCTTGAAAGCCGTAGTTTTGTCACAGAAGCGATCTAGTTGAGAAATATTTTTCACAGTTTTAAAGCCAGCGTCAAAAAACGCTGGCTTTTACAATACTGATATTGCCTATTTCAATTATCATTTCTTTTATTAGGAATCATTCTAAAATGTGATATAATAAGGATGAATTGGAAATAGGTAAACTATTTTCATCATTCTTTCAAAAAATATTCTATTAAGAAATATGTAAAGACAGATTAGAAAGTGGGAAATCCCTATGTCCTCTTATGAAAAAGTCTCTCTTTCTGAGATCAATCAATCTATTGAGACTCCAAATAACAATCATTTTTGGCAAAATCTAAAAGCATTTTTAGGACCTGGTGCACTTGTGGCAGTTGGCTACATGGATCCAGGAAACTGGATCACCAGCGTGGTTGGTGGCGCCTCCTACAAGTACAGCCTTTTATTTGTTATTTTAATTTCATCCATCATTGCTATGCAGTTACAACAGATGGCTGGAAAGCTCGGTATCGTGACTAGGATGGACCTAGCGCAGGCAACGGCTCATCATGCTCCCAAGTGGCTTCGCTATAGTTTATGGGTGATTTTAGAATTAGCTTTAATGGCGACAGATTTGGCTGAAGTTTTAGGTTCAGCAATTGCCTTAAATCTTTTGTTTAAAATACCGATTATGATTGCTATCCTTCTAACCGTTTTAGATGTATTTTTGTTACTTTTATTGATGAAATTTGGTTTCAAAAAAATTGAAGCCATTGTTACGACTCTTATTTTAACCATATTAGCCATCTTTGCCTATCTTGTGGCCTTATCCAATCCAAGTATCCAGGGGATTATTGGTGGTTATTTACCAACTTCAACTTTATTTGAAACACCGTTACCAGGTCATGAAAGTCAATTGACCTTGGCTCTAGGGATTGTAGGTGCGACAGTCATGCCCCATAATCTCTATCTCCATTCCTCTCTATCCCAAACAAGGAAAATCAATCACAAAGATAAGAAGGATGTTCGAAAAGCAGTACGCTTTATGACCTGGGATTCAAATCTTCAGTTGTCCCTAGCCTTTATTGTCAATTCCTTGCTTCTCATTTTAGGTGCCTCCCTCTTTTTTGGTCATGCATCTGAAATTTCAGCTTTCTCCCAAATGTACAATGCTTTACAGGATTCGACGATAGCAGGAGCAATAGCCAGCTCAACCTTGTCAACTTTATTTGCTCTAGCCCTCTTAGCAAGTGGTCAAAATTCGACCATTACAGGCACTTTGACAGGACAGATTGTCATGGAAGGTTTCTTACATCTAAGATTACCTCAGTGGATTATCCGTATCGGTACACGTATTTTTGCCTTGATCCCTGTGATTATAGTCGCCGTCTTGTTTGGACATCAAGAAAAAACCTTGGATCAGTTATTGGTCTATTCACAGGTCTTTCTTTCAATCGCTCTTCCGTTTTCAATCTTCCCCTTGATTTATTTGACCTCTAAGAAGTCACTTATGGGTGAATTTACCAATGCCAAGTGGAACACAATCCTAGGTTACGCAGTTTCAATCATCTTGACCATTCTTAACATCAAGCTTCTTTTCGATATTTTTTAAGAGTGGTTTTGAAGTCAAGTCTCGGTATCGGGAAGATTGGTAAAGAGGAGGTAGTCGTAGTTGATTCATAAAAAGAAGTAAAAAAAAGAACAGTTGAAACTGTTCTTTTTTATCATTATTTGAGACCGTATTTTTTGTTGAAACGATCCACACGTCCATCTGCTTGAGTGAACTTTTGACGTCCAGTGTAGAATGGGTGTGAGTCTGATGAAATTTCCACACGGATCAATGGGTAAGTTTCGCCTTCGAACTCAACAGTTTCGTTAGAGCGTTTAGTTGAACCGCTAAGGAATTTGTAACCAGTAGTTGTGTCCATGAAGACAACTGGGCGATATTCTGGATGGATATCTTTTTTCATTTTGCAATATTTCCTTTCTGCCATGGTCTCTTTGCGAGCCATAGATTGTTACCTTACTAGTTTATCAGATTATGAAAAGTTTGGCAAGTATTTTATCAGTTTTTAAGTAAGTTTTTTAACTTTTGGTAGATGATTTCGTTTTCCTCTAGGCTATAGGAATTGGCACCACTTGCTAGAGGGTGGCCTCCACCATCATGTTCCTTGGCAATTTCATTGATAGGATGGATTTTACTGCGTAAGCGAACACGGTAGTGGCCATCAGTCTGCTCCACAAAAATTCCCCATAGACTCACACTGTCAATGCGTCCAGGTGCACCGACAATGGCTGCAGTTTCAGCATCGGTAACATTGAATTGTTTCAAGACTTCTTGACTTAGAAGAACGCGAGCAACTCCGTTTTCATCAACTTCTAGATGGTCGTAGATGTAGCCTTGAAGTTTTGCAATCTTATAGCTAATGGTATCCATCTTGCGTGTCAAACCAGCATAATCAAAATCAAATGCTCTCAGATGACTGGCGATACGAAGTGTTCTTGCAGAAGTGGAAGGATAGAGAAAACGGCCTGTATCACCAATGATTCCAGCAGTCAAAAGATAAGCTGCATTGTCAGAGAGTTCAAGATTGTTCTCTTCAGCAAAGATTGCGATCATTTCACTAGCACTACTAGAGCTGGTATCAATCCAGACCAAATCGCCGTATTCCTCATCGTTTGGATGGTGGTCAATCTTAATGATGGTCTCTGCCTTAAGATAGCGCTTATCATCAATACGAGCAGTATTAGCCGTATCACAAACAATCGCAAGAGAACCCTCGAATTCATCATTTTCAACTTGATCCATTGTGGCTAGCCAAGTTAAAGTCGGTAAATCATAACCAACAACCTTGATCTTTTTTTCAGGAAAATTATATTGGAGCAACTCTTTAAGTCCTACTTGACTCCCCAACGCATCGGGATCCGCTCTCATGTGGCGGTGGATAATAATTGTATCGTATTTTTTAATTTGTTCTAAAATTTGCTGGCAAATTTCCATAAGTAACCTCAATTCTTTCTCATTTTATTGTAGCACAAGAATTTTTATTTTTAAAATGAAAAAGATATGATATAATGGAGAAAGATAAATTGAGGAGGACGATATGGCATTAGCAAAAATTGTATTTGCCAGTATGACCGGTAATACCGAAGAGATTGCAGATATTGTTGCAGATAAATTGCGTGACTTGGGTTTGGATGTCGATGTTGATGAATGTACGACTGTTGACGCTTCAGACTTTTTGGAAGCAGACATCGCAATCGTTGCGACTTACACTTACGGAGATGGAGAATTGCCAGATGAGATGATGGACTTCTACGAAGACCTAGCAGATCTCAACTTGAATGGGAAAATCTATGGAGTTGTTGGTTCAGGTGACACCTTCTACGACGAATTCTGTAAGGCTGTTGATGACTTTGATCGTGTATTTGTAGCGACAGGAGCAGAAAAAGGTTCAGAGTGTGTTAAAGTGGACCTCTCTGCCGAAGAAGAAGACATCGAACGCTTGGAACAATTCGCAGAAGAATTGGCTGCAAAAGTAGGATAAGAATCAAACTGCGCTGACTGGAAGGAGTCGATGCAGTTTTTTTATTAGTTATTTTGGGATTTTACTAGCCTATTTGGTGGCTTTTTGATACAATAATTCAAATAAAGGAGGAGACACTATGGATTTAAATAGTATTCGGCAAGAAATTGATCAAATAGACGACCAAATCGTCAAGCTCCTAGAAGAACGGATGCACTTAGTTGAAGGGGTTGTCGCTTATAAGAAAGCATCTGGTATGCCAATCTTAGATACTAAGAGAGAAGAAGTTATTTTTGAAAAAGTCAGAAGTCGTGTAGAAGATAAGCGCTATCAGGAGAC
The DNA here is from genome assembly GCF_002356415.1 of Streptococcus oralis subsp. tigurinus. Classification (NCBI taxonomy): domain Bacteria; kingdom Bacillati; phylum Bacillota; class Bacilli; order Lactobacillales; family Streptococcaceae; genus Streptococcus; species Streptococcus oralis. The sequence goes on along the minus strand of NZ_AP018338.1, from coordinate 1,207,238 downwards.
TATTGTCGCAACTTTTTCGGACATACTCAAACGTTCGCGTGAATATCAGGATCAAAACATCAAATGAAAAAAGAGCAATTCTATCCGCTAGGAATTTTTCTGGCTGCAATGGTGGGAGGCCTTGTCCGCTATCTCATTTCCACTTGGTTACCAGCCAGTCCAGACTTTCCATGGAGTACCCTCCTTGTCAACTATCTGGGCATTTTCTGCCTGGTCTATCTGGTGAAAGGCTATCTGGTCTATAAGGAAAGCAGTAAAGGTTTGGTTTTGGCGCTGGGGACGGGTTTTTGCGGAGGTTTAACAACCTTTTCTAGCTTAATGCTTGATGCTGTGAAATTGCTCGATACCGGGCGTTATCTTAGTTTAGGCATCTACTTATTTTTGAGCATTGGTGGAGGTCTGCTCTTGGCTTATGTTCTAGGGAGGAAGAAATGGTAATCGTTTATCTTGCAATCGCCTGCGGGCTTGGAGCCCTAGTGCGCTATTTTTTTTCCCGCTACAATCAAGCTTCTAAATTGCCGCTGGGCACTCTCATTGCCAATCTTCTAGGTTGTTTTTTGATTGGCTTACTCTACAATCATGTGGAGTCCAAGGAAGTCTATGCCACCCTAGCAACAGGTTTTTGTGGTGGGTTGACGACCTTTTCAACCTTGAATGACGAGCTACAAAGACTGTTAAGCAATAAGAAGGTATTTTATAGCTATTTATTCTTAACCTACATAGGCGGTTTTCTAGCGATCTTTTTAGGAATTCTGCTATAAATTTCTTTACTTTTAGGTGGAAATTTGGTAAACTGTATCTTGTGTGTAATGGACGCACAAAAATACAGTTTATCCGCTGAGGAAGGTTCCTCAAGATTGACAAAGATAGGAGAATAAAATGAATCCATTAATCCAAAGCTTGACTGAAGGTCAACTTCGTACAGATATCCCATCATTCCGTCCTGGTGACACTGTTCGTGTACACGCGAAAGTTGTCGAAGGTAACCGTGAACGTATCCAGATTTTTGAAGGTGTTGTTATTGCACGTAAAGGTGCTGGCATCTCAGAAAACTACACAGTTCGTAAAATCTCTAACGGTGTAGGTGTTGAGCGTATCTTCCCAATCCACACTCCACGTGTTGAAAAGATCGAAGTTGTTCGTTACGGTAAAGTACGTCGTGCGAAATTGTACTACTTGCGTGCACTTCAAGGTAAGGCAGCTCGTATCAAAGAAATCCGTCGTTAATTCGACTAAAAAACTCTGCTTACCCAGCAGGGTTTTTCTCTAGCTCCCTTAGTTCAATGGATATAACAACTCCCTCCTAAGGAGTAGTTGCAGGTTCGATTCCTGCAGGGGGCATATAAATTATTGATTTTACTAGGGGTTTGAGGTGTTTCGCCCCAAATCCGCCCCTAAATTACAAGAATTATATAAAGTGTCGATGTAGAATCGATAAGCAACTGCTAGAAGTACTTTAACAAAATATCATGGATTATAAAATTTGGAGTAATAATGGTTGATAAAGATTGTTATTTTGATAAGATAGAATCTATCTTAAACGGATCTAGCAATTTTTATATTTCTTCAACTGAACAATTGAATAAATGTTTAGATCATGTTGTTCAGTTGATTTCGGATTCATATGTTTTATATATAAATGATTCATATACCTCCTCATCTTTTTTAGCTATTAGTGTGTTGGAAGAGGTTGGAAAAATTCAAATGGGAATATTTATTAAAGGTTCAGATTCCTATATGAGAAAAGATAAATTAAGAGATCATAAGTCTAAACAAATTGTAGGTGCGAGTCACACTATTTGTATTGGCGAAAGGATTAAAAATTCAATTTCTAATGAAAATTTGGAGAAGATTTTTAAATTTATTTATTCTGGTGAATTAAAAGATTTAAGAGAAAAAGCAATTTATTGTGATAGAAAAAATAACAATATTGTGACACCAAAAGATTTAATTACTCAAGAACTTGCAAGAAATCTACTTTTATTTGCGATAGAATCATTTGATGATAATCTGGTGGGATGGACAGATCACTCAATCGAGTTATCAAAGAAAACTGATTTATTTTTTGAAACTATTGCTAATTCTAAGATGAAATAGATAAAAACCGCTCAGCTGAGCGGTTTTCATATTTTATCATACTTTACAATACCCACGTACGAATAGCATGAGCAACGCCGGATTCATCATTTGTTTTAGTGATGTATTTGGCGATTTTTTTGAGTTCTGGATTTCCATTTTCCATGACAACAGGATTACCAACGACTTCCAGCATGGCACGATCATTTTCCTCGTCACCAATCGCCATGGTTTCATCTGTGGTCAATCCGAGTTTTTCAGCTAGGTGAGTGATGGCTGAACCCTTGTCTACATTCTTTTTAAGGAGTTCGAGGTAAAAGGGAGCTGATTTGTTAATAGAGTAGCGCTCGTAAAATTCGGCTGGAATCTTTTCAATCGCAGCATCGAGGATTTCTGGTTCATCGATAAACATACACTTGACGATTTCCTTGTCAGCCATTTCTTCGGGAGTACGGTAGAAAATGGGCATGTTGACGAGGGTTGATTCGTGCACCGTGTATTTTCCGATATTGCGATTGGCAGTATAGATACCGTCCTTGGTAATGGCGTGCATGTGGACACCAAGCTTGCGACTGAGAAATTCCATATCGAGATAATCCTCATAGGCTAAAGATTCGCTGATAATCTCATGGCCAGTAGCAGTTTCTTGGACAAGGGCACCGTTGAAGGTTACCACATAGTCACCCTCGTCTCTCAACTGCAAGTCGTCCAGCAATTTGGCAACACCTGCGATAGGACGACCCGTTGCAATCACGACTTTGACACCAGCTTGTTTGGCATCTTGGATGGCCGAAAAGACTTCCGGAGTGATTTCCTTTTTACTGTTAACCAGGGTACCATCGATATCGACGGCGATTAGTTTAATACTCATATATTTCCTCTATTCCTTCTTATTTGGGGTAAAATGATCGTTCTCAATCAAGTGTAAAAATTGCTGGGTGATACTTGCAAAGATACTGTTTTGGTCCAACATTTCTTTTGGAAAATAGAAACGATTGTCTCCGTGGCGACTGCCAGCAAGGGATTGGACGATAGGAGACAGGCTAGAGAGTTCTGCCAGTTCACCATTTTTTTGTAAAATCTCAATCTGTGTCCGCGGGTTTTCAGATTCGGGACGATAGATATCATAAGGGAGGTCAAAGTTCTTATGAATAGCAGTATAGTAGTCTGGATCAAAACCGATTTCTTCAACCAGTTGTCTCATGGTTGCGAGTTGGTCTTGGTCTTCTTGTGAAAAAGTAATGGATTTAAAGACCTTGCGGTTGACAAAGCGTTGCGACAGGTCTGCTAGTATCTTATCAGGACTAGTCATCCAGAGCTGGAAGTAGGTATTCATCACACCGTCATCAAGTGCCAGGTAGTCAGATAGAGTAACTTTCTTTTCAAAAAAAGGTAGCAAATGAGGAGAAGTGCGTGCAAAGAAGTCCTTATCTTCAGGATAGAGTTCCTTGGCGCGTTTGAGGAGATTCTGTAGGAGGACTTCCATGGCCCGAGTTGCTGGGTGGAAATAAACCTGCATATACATTTGGTAGCGACTGAGGACATAGTCTTCAATAGCGTGCATGCCATTGCGCTGAAAGGCGATGCCATTTTCGACAGGACGAATCACTCGAAGGATCCGTGTCAGGTCAAATTCCCCATATGATGCTCCTGTAAAATAGGAGTCACGCAAGAGATAGTCCATGCGGTCTGCATCAATCTGACTAGAAATGAGCTGTACGACCTGCTTGTTAGGATAGGTATGGTCGATGACGCTAGCCACCTTTTTGGGGAAATCAGGTGCCACTTGTAGCAGGACTTTGTGAATCTCTGTCTCAGGACTTTGGATGATTTCCTGGGTAATGGCTTCATGATCTGTATCAAAGAGATGCTCAAAAGTATGGGAGTAGGCCCCATGTCCAAGGTCATGTAGGAGCGCAGCGGTCATGGTCAAGAGAGACTCAGCAGGATCCCATTCTTCAGGATATTTTTCTTCAAAAATCTCCGTGATACGTCGTGCAATCTCATACACTCCAAGACAATGGGAGAAGCGACTGTGCTCCCCACCGTGGAAGGTATAACTGGAAGTTCCTAGTTGCTTAATACGGCGTAGACGTTGAAATTCCTTTGTATTGATCAAGTCATAGATGACCTGGTTGTTTACATGGATGTAGTTGTGAACTGGGTCACGGAATACTTTTTCGTTCATATGACCATTATAGCAAAAAGCTAGAGTTTTTGGTAAAATAGTAGGACAAGAGACAAGAAAGAGGACCTGATGTGAAGATTCGGATGCGAAATACGATTCAGTTTGATGAACAGTTGGAAGTCATAGACCAGCTCTATAACGTGGAAGTGCGTGAAAAGGGAGATTATAGCTATCTGCTTTTCTACAATGAGGAAAAGGAAAAAGTGGTTCTCAAGTTTCATAGTCAAGAACTGGTGATGACCCGTTTCTCGAGTCCCAAAACCATCATGCGTTTTCTAAAAGATAGTGATAGTTTGGCCTATATTCCTACTCCAATGGGGATGCAGGAGTTTATCATTCAAACGAATCACTACAAACTGGATGGGCAAAAGATTGAGCTCGCCTACCAACTGCAAAACCAAGAGGGACATCTTTTTGCCAGCTATCAATTAGAAATTACTTGGGGATAAGAAAAAGGTTGGCAAATGCCAACCTTATTTGATATAGAGTTCTTGATTTTTTAGAACAATTTCACGTACACTTGCGAATTTCTTGAGTTTTTTAAGTTCTTCAGGATGGGTTACGAGAGTGATTACGTAGCCCTCTTTGCCCATGCGACCTGTACGGCCAGCGCGGTGGGTGTAAGTTTCGATGTCTCTAGGAATATCAAAGTTTACGACGCATTCTAGGCTATCAATATCAATTCCACGAGCCAGAAGGTCTGTTGCAAGGAGCAAGGTTAGCTGCTTGTCCTTAAACTTTTCCAAGATAACTTTTCTAAACTTGACATTGACATCACTAGCGAGGGAAACAGCCAAGATATCCCGATACTGTAGTTTTTCCTCAGCACTTCCAAGGTCTGAGAGGCCATTAAAGAAGATCAGACCGCGGAAATCCTCAACATGAGCTAGTTTTCGTAGCATATCCACTCGGTGACGTTGGTCAACCTGCATGTAGAAGTGTTGGATGTTGTCTAACTTTTGGTCAGAAAGGTCGATGGTGCGCGTGTTTGGAGCAATCTTTTCTTGGTCAAACTTGGTCGTCGCACTCATGTAGATGAGTTGGTGGTCACGAGGTGCGTAGTGGGTAATTTTCTCTACAAAGTGAATCTGAGAATCATCGAGCAATTGGTCAAATTCATCCAGAATGACAGTTTCCACATTCATCATCTTGATTTTTTTCAATTTAATCAACTCAAAGATACGGCCAGGAGTTCCAATCAGAATTTCTGGTCCTTTTTTTAGGCGTTCAATCTGGCGTTTCTGACTCGAACCTGATAAGAAGAGCTGAGCAGTCAAGCCGATAGCCTCTGACCACGTTTTACATACATCAAAAATCTGTCCAGCAAGTTCTGTATTCGGTGCTAGAATCAAGAGTTGTTGGGCTTTTTTCTTTTGTAGTCTGAGAAGACTTGGCAGGAGGTAAGCGAGGGTCTTACCAGTTCCTGTTGGGCTCACTCCCAGAAGGTTTTCTCTAGCAAGTATAGGCTCAAATAGTTGAGTTTGAATGGGGGTGAATTCTTGGAAACCAAGTTGGTCACTTAGTTCTTGCCATTCAGTAGGTAGTTTGGTTTTCATTTTTCTGCCTCAAATCTAATGCCAGCAGTCTGGCGCATGGTATATAATAGGTCATGAACAGAACCTGCATCATCCAGCCAGTTCTGGTAAAGTGTCTGGTCTGGTTGCTGAATCATGTGTGCAAATGCAGCGGCTTCCTCAGCCATCGTATGAGGAGCCTGTTGGATAGGGAGCTGGACTTGATTTCCTTGGTGGTCGGTAAAAATAGCTGAGCGTACATGCTCAATCGTGTTGAGTGTCAAGGTACCATCTGCTGTGTAGATCTCGCAAGGAAGATTGGAAGTGATGTTTTTTCCTGCCTTGATATGAACTTGAAAGTCAGGGTAGAAGAGGATACCATCACCATTTAGGTCAATGCTATTGTCAAGCTGTTGAGCCTGGTAGGTCGCGTCATGAGCCTTTCCAAAGAGACGAATAGCAGCGTAGATAGGATAGATCCCCAAGTCCATAAGAGCTCCACCAGCAAAACGGTCTGAAAAGACATTGGGCGTATGCCCAGCCAACAAGTCAGGCATCTTGGAAGAATACTTGGCATAGTTGAAATCTGCTCCCAGCACTTGCTTGTCTGCTAAAAAGTTTTTGATAGTGGTAAAAGCTTCTTCGTGGTAATTACGAGCTGCTTCAAAGATAAAACAGTGATTTTTCTCAGCTGTTTGCCTCAAATCTAGCCATTCATGTGGCTGAGTGACAGCTGGCTTTTCAAGAATGACGTGTTTCCCAAAAGACAAGGCAGTCTTGGCTTGAACAAAATGCAAGGAATTTGGACTGGCGATATAAACTACATCAAAGGAAGACTTAAAGAAGTTTTCTAATTGATCAAAGAGCTGGATATCTTGATAGCGAGAAGCAAAGGTTGCCGCTGTCTCTATCTTTCTAGAGTAGACAGCGACCAGCTGGTACTCACCACTGGCATGGGCTGCCTCTATGAAATGATGGCTGATAGCTCCTGTTCCGATGACACCTAATTTAAGCATAGATACTCCTTTTCCGATTTTAGATCCTTCCTTCATTATAACATAGAAAAGAAGGACTATCCAACAGATGGTAAAAATTTTCAAATGGACTACGCTTTTCTCAAAGAAAGTGGTACAATATTTAGATAGGTAGATAAAATGAAAAGGGGGAGAAAATGAGATTATTACCAATAAGAAAAATATCACGTCAGTCTAAGAGGCTAGCGCTTTTTTTGACTTTTTGCGCAGGATATGTAGATGCCTATACCTTTATCGTGCGAGGAAATACCCTTGTGGCAGGACAGACTGGAAATGTGGTTTTTCTATCAGTAGGACTCATTCAACACAATGTGTCAGATGCCAGTGCCAAAGTAATGACCTTGCTAGCTTTTATGATGGGGGTCCTTTTATTAACTGTCTATAAGGAAAAATTGAGAATTGTTAAAAAGCCAATTTTGTCCGTAA